>NZ_JALQDI010000036.1:0-81100 GCF_023631305.1 Caballeronia sp. INML3B | reverse complement strand
GGCTGGAGCGCGCACATCATCGAGCAACGCATCGACAACAAGATCATTCGGCCGAGCGCGAATTACACCGGTCCGGAGAATTTGAAGTTCGTCGCGATAAATAAGCGAAAATAGCGGGCTGCGCGATCGGATTTTACGAGGAAGAAATCCACGCCGCGCGGCAAACCGCCATTCAACCCCAATGTTTTTGAAAGGTTTTTTTCGATGAATAAACTTCTGATCGCTGCAATCGCCGGCACGCTGGCAACGACGAGCGTCTTCGTCAGCGCCGACGCCTTCGCTGCGACGTCGACCGAATCGAGCGCGGCCAAGGCCAAGCGCCCCGCTCCGGCTCGCCGCCTGATCAAGCGCAGCCCCAAGGCCGAAGCGGCCGCGGCGGCCAAGATTGATCCGATCCCCGAAGGTGCAGTGAAATGGTCGTGCAAGGACGGTAACGCTTTCTATCTGAAAGGCGACATGAAGCGTGACGCCATCGTCACCGTGAACTGGGCCAAGAAGGACTACCGTCTGCCGCGCCAGGATACGACGACCGGCGCGGATCGTTTCCACGATTCGGCATCGGGCATGGACCTCGTCGTGATCCCGTCGAAAGCGATGCTGTTCTCGGATAAGGACTCGTCGCGCCTCGCCGACGAGTGCATGACGCCCGAAATGGCTGCGGGCGGCCCGGCTCCGACGCAGTCGAACGCGCTGATCAAGAACGCGGAGTAAGTTAGTTCAGCACTTACATCAGGAATCACTCGATGTCCGCACCGATCTCCAATGTCCGGCCCGATCCGGACAAGGTACTGGTCGACATAGTCGACTACGTGCTCGATTACAGCGTCGACAGCACGCTTGCGTTCGAAACGGCGCGCAACTGCCTGATCGACACGCTCGGCTGCGGACTCGAGGCCCTCTCCTACCCCGCCTGCACCAAGCTGATGGGACCGATCGTGCCCGGCACGATCGTCCCCAACGGCGCGAGGGTGCCAGGCACCCAGTTTCAGCTCGACCCGGTACAGGCCGCGTTCAATATCGGCGCAATGATCCGCTGGCTCGACTTCAACGACACGTGGCTCGCCGCCGAGTGGGGCCATCCGTCGGATAACCTCGGCGGCATTCTTGCAACGGCCGACTGGCTTTCACGTAATGCGATCGCATCGGGCAAGAAGCCGCTCGACATGAAAGACGTCCTGATCGCGATGATCAAGGCGCACGAAATTCAAGGCTGCATCGCGCTCGAGAACTCGTTCAACAAGGTCGGGCTCGATCACGTGCTGCTCGTCAAGCTCGCATCGACGGCCGTCGTCGGGCAGATGATCGGCCTCACGCGCGATGAACTGATCAATGCGGTTTCGCTTGCCTTCGTCGACGGTCATCCGCTGCGCACGTATCGTCATGCGCCGAACACCGGCTCGCGCAAATCGTGGGCCGCGGGCGACGCCACGTCGCGCGCCGTGCGTCTCGCGCTGATCGCGAAGACCGGCGAGATGGGCTATCCATCCGTTTTGACCGCTAAGACATGGGGCTTTTACGATGTGCTCTTCAAGGGCAACGCGTTCAGGTTCCAGCGTCCGTATGGTTCTTACGTGATGGAGAACGTGCTCTTCAAGATTTCCTTCCCTGCCGAGTTCCATTCGCAAACGGCCGTCGAAGCCGCGATGATCTTGCACGGCAAGCTGAAGGAAGCCGGCAGGTCCGTCGATGACATCAGCAAGATCACGATTCGCACGCACGAAGCGGCGATTCGCATCATCGACAAAAAAGGGCCGCTGAACAACCCCGCGGACCGCGATCACTGTATTCAGTACATGGTCGCCGTGCCGCTGATTTACGGCCGGCTCACCGCCGCCGATTACGAAGATTCGATCGCGCAGGACCCGCGCATCGACACACTGCGCGCGAAGATGGAATGCGTGGAAGACACGCAGTACACGAAGGATTATCACGACCCGGACAAGCGTTCGATCGCGAATGCGCTGACCGTCGAATTCAACGACGGCACAAAGCTCGATGAAATCGCGGTCGAATATCCGATCGGTCACAAGCGCCGTCGCGCGGATGGCATTGCGCTGCTCGTCGAGAAATTCAGGACCAATCTCGCGCGTCGGTTTCCGCAAAAGCAGCAGCAGGCGATACTCGCGGTATCGCTCGATCAGGCAAGGCTCGAAGCGATGCCGGTCAATGAATATGTCGATCTGTACGTGATTTAGCCTTAGAGAAGCAATTTCCTCGTCTTAGTCCAAGGAAAATAACCATGGCCCACAATCTTCACAACACGCTCAAGGAATTCGACAGCGGCTCCGGCAAAGGCAAGCTCTACTCGCTGCCGCAACTCGGCGACGCGCTGAAGGTCAAGATCGAGCGCCTGCCGGTCTCGATCCGGCTGGTGCTCGAATCGGTCCTGCGCAACTACGACGGCAAGAAGATCTCCGAAGAGCACATCGAGCAACTGGCGAGCTGGAAGCCAAATGCCGCTCGTGTCGATGAAATCCCGTTCGTCGTCGCGCGCGTCGTGCTGCAGGACTTCACCGGTGTGCCGCTGCTCGCCGACATCGCCGCGATGCGTGGCGTCGCCAAGCGCGCCGGCAAGGACCCGAAGGCAATCGAGCCGCTCGTGCCGGTGGATCTCGTCGTCGATCACTCGGTGCAGATCGATCATTTCCGCGAGCCGAACGCGCTCGACCTGAACATGAAGCTGGAATTTCAGCGCAACAACGAGCGCTACCAGTTCATGAAGTGGGGCATGCAGGCGTTCGACACGTTCAAGGTCGTGCCGCCGGGAATCGGCATCGTGCACCAGGTGAACCTCGAATATCTTGCGCGCGGCGTGCACAAGAAGACCGAGGGCAACGACACCGTCTACTACCCGGACACGCTCGTCGGCACGGACAGCCACACCACGATGATCAACGGCATCGGCGTGGTCGGCTGGGGCGTGGGCGGCATCGAAGCGGAGGCGGGCATGCTCGGCCAGCCTGTGTACTTCCTGACGCCGGACGTCGTCGGCGTCGAGCTGAAGGGCAAGCTGCGCGAAGGCTGCACGGCGACCGACCTCGTGCTGACCATCACTGAAATGCTGCGCAAGGAGAAGGTCGTCGGCAAGTTCGTCGAGTTCTTCGGCGAAGGCACGGCCTCGATCGGCGTGCCGGACCGCGCGACCATCGGCAACATGGCGCCCGAGTACGGCGCGACGATGGGCTTCTTCCCGGTCGACGAAAAGACCATCGAATACTTCAAGGGCACGGGCCGCACCGACGAGGAAATCGCCGCGTTCGAGCGATACTTCAAGGCGCAGAAGCTGTGGGGCGTGCCGAAGGCCGGCGACATCGACTACACCAAGACGCTCACGCTCGATCTCGGCACGGTCGCGCCGTCGCTCGCAGGCCCAAAGCGTCCGCAGGACCGCATCGAAATCGGCAACGTGAAGAGCACGTTCGTCGATCTCTTTTCGAAGCCGGTCGGCGAAAACGGCTTCAACAAGAAGGCCGCCGACCTGAACGTGCAATACAGGACGACCGACGGCGTGAACCTGAAGAACGGCGATGTGCTGATCGCCGCGATCACGTCGTGCACGAACACGTCGAACCCGAGCGTGCTGCTCGCCGCCGGCTTGCTCGCGAAGAAGGCCGTCGAAGCGGGTCTGACCGTCGCGCCGCACATCAAGACGTCGCTCGCGCCGGGGTCGCGCATCGTCACCGAGTATCTGACGAAGACGGGTCTCATGCCCTATCTCGACAAGCTCGGCTTCACGCTCGCCGCTTACGGATGCACGACCTGTATCGGCAACGCGGGCGATCTGACGCCGGAACTGAACGACGCAATCACGAAGAACGACGTCATCGCGGCAGCGGTGCTGTCCGGCAACCGCAACTTCGAAGCGCGCATTCACCCGAACATCCGCGCGAACTTCCTGGCTTCGCCGCCGCTCGTCGTGGCCTACGCCATCGCGGGCAACATCACGCGCGATCTGATGACCGAGCCTGTCGGCCAGGGCACGAACGGCCGCGACATCTATCTCGGCGATATCTGGCCGACGAGCGACGAAGTCCACGCGCTGCTCAAGTTCGCGCTGGATGCGAAGGCGTTCCGCGAGAACTATTCGCAGCTCACGAAGGAAGGCGACCTGTGGAGCAAGATCGCGGGCGAAAGCGGTCAGGTGTATGACTGGCCGAAGTCGACGTACATCGCCGAGCCGCCGTTCTTCGGCAGCGACTTTTCGATGAAGCCGGCCGATTCGATCCCCGCTGTGAAGGGCGCGCGCGCGCTCGGCATCTTCGGCGATTCAGTGACGACCGACCACATCAGCCCGGCCGGTTCGATCAAGGAAACGTCGCCGGCGGGCGTGTGGCTGAAGGCAAACGGCGTGCAGAAGGCCGACTTCAACAGCTACGGGTCGCGTCGCGGCAACCACGACGTGATGATGCGCGGCACCTTCGCGAACGTGCGCATCAAGAATCTGATGATCCCGGCGAAGGCCGACGGCACCCGCATCGAAGGCGGCCTGACGATTCACCAGCCGAGCGGCGAACAGTTGTCGATCTACGACGCGGCGATGAAGTACATCGACGCCGGCACGCAGACCGTCATCTTCGCCGGCGAAGAGTACGGCACGGGTTCGTCGCGCGACTGGGCGGCGAAGGGCACGCAACTGCTCGGCGTGAAGGCCGTGGTCGCGCGCAGCTTCGAGCGTATCCACCGCTCGAACCTCGTCGGCATGGGCGTCTTGCCGCTGCAATTCAAGGGCTCGGACAGCGTCCAGTCACTGAACATCACCGGCGAAGAGACGTACGACATCGACGGTCTCGGCGATGACTTCAAGCCGCAGCAGGAAGTCACGCTGGTGATCCATCGCAAGGACGGCAAGGAAGATCGCGTGCAGGTGCTGCTGCGCATCGACACGCCGATCGAAGTCGACTACTACAAGCACGGCGGGATTCTGCCGTTCGTGCTGCGCTCGCTGCTGGCGGCGTAAGTCAAGCCTGTTTTGCAGGTGACCGCGCTCGAAAGAGCGCGGGAACATTGAACCCGGCCACGGCCGGGTTTTTTTTCGCCTACGCCTTCAAGGTCGCCAGTTTCGCCGGCATCGGACGGCGCGCAAACCACGCGCGCGCGATATCGGCCAGCCTGCGCGCGCTGCCGCGCGTCGAGCCGGAGGCCATCGAGAACCAACTGGCGTCCTCCGTCGCGCTGACCCAGATCGTCGTGTACGGCTTGAGTTCGACGGAGGCGCCCGCGTCGAGCCAGTAGTCATCGGCTGCGCCTTCGATGGTCAGCCAGACTTGCCCGCGCGTGACGCGCAACGTCTGAGGCCGATCGATCACCCAGCGCGTGGGCGCGTCGCGCCGATCGAGTTCGAATGTCCGGATTTCACGCATGATGCTGCTCCTTCGGATCGTGTAACTGGAAGGCCGCGTTCGCATGCGCAAAGCAGCCGTTGATCCTATTATTCGACCGATTCCGAACAGCTTGAATGAACACTTATGAACAGTTGGAGCAGAACTGTTAAGCTATTTTGGCCGAACAGTTCATGGCGATCTGACACTTGAAAAACAGTTCGCCTAGCCGCTCGGACAGTCTTGACGCGGCTTTTCGGATGCGTTCGAATGTCCTGACGACACCTGTGAACAGCGAAATCAAAGTGTTCACTATGAATCACTGAACAGTTTGAAACATCATGAACGCACTTCCGCTCCACATCGACGGCGGCACCGGCGTGCCGCTGACCGAGCAGATCGTCAACCAGGTCGAGGCGATGATCCGTTCGCGCCGCGTGCTCGCAGGCGCGAAGCTGCCCTCGATTCGTCAGCTCGCCGCCGAACAGCGCATCAGCCGCTTTCCGGTGATCGAGGCGTACGACCGGCTCGCGTCCCGCGGGCTGATTCAGCCGAAGCACGGTTCCGGCTTCTATGTGGCGAATCACGTGGACGAACGCGACAGCAACGCCGGAAATTGCGATCCGCGCCTGGCCGAGGAAGAATCGAACCAGATCCTTCAGCAGTTCAACTATCCCGGCGAGTCGCTGAAGCTGTCGAGCGGCTTCATTCCGGAGGCGTGGCGCGACGTTGACGGTCTCACGCAGGCGATCCGTCAGGCGTCACGCATCGATGTGCCGAGCGTGATCGACTACGCGATCCCTCACGGCGACACCAGCCTGCGCCAGCAAGTCGTGATGCGCATCAACGCGCTCGGCATCGACGCCGATCTGCCGAACGTGATGATCACCACCGGTGCGAGTCAGGCGCTCGACCTGATCGTGCGCTACATGCTGAAGCCCGGCGATACGGTGTTCGTCGAAGACCCGGGTTACTACAACCTCTTCGGGCTTCTCAAGCTGCAAGGCGTGCGTCTCGTCGGCGTGCCGCGGCTCGCGAATGGTCCCGATATCGATGTTGCGGAGGAACTGCTCAAGCAGCATCAACCGAAGCTCTTCTTCATCAACACGGTCTTCCAGAATCCGACCGCGACGAATATCGCGCCGCAGGTCGCATTCAGGCTGCTGCAGCTCGCGACGCAGCACGGCTTCACGATCGTCGAGGATGATATCTACGCCGACTTCCAGGCCGTGCCGACGCAACGGCTCGCATCGCTCGATCAGTTCGATCGCGTGATCTACGTGGGCGGATTGTCGAAGACACTGTCGTCGTCGCTGCGAATCGGTTATCTCGCGGCGAATCGCGAGCTCGTGAAGAATCTCGTCGATGTGAAGGTGCTGACGAGTCTCGGCGGCACGCGTTTCGCGGAGAGCGTCGCGGCGAGCCTGCTGGAACGCGGCACGTATCGCAAGTATCTGGAACGGCTGCGCAAGCGCGTGCGTGATTCGCTGTCGAGCGCGGTGCAAACGCTCGAAAGCTACGGCTGGGATGTGTTCGATGAACCCAGCGGCGGCAATTTCGTGTGGGCAAAGGTGCCGGGCATCGACCATTCGTCCGTGCTCGTCGACGAAGCGGCGAAGCTTGGCGTGACGCTCGCGCCGGGCAGCTATTACCGCCCGAATGGCGAAGCGTGTCCGTGGGTGCGCATCAACTCCGCGTATGCGGGCGACCGGCGCGCGGCGCGCTTCTTCGAGTACATAAAAGAAGCCGCGGCAGCGCGCGTCTAGCGGCGTTCGGTGAAGAAGCGTTCGAGTGCGTCGGTCGCGTCCTTGTCTTGCGCAAGCCGCGCGTAAAGTCCCGCCGCGCCTTCGTAGATGCGATGCTCGGCGAATTCGTCGCCGATGAACTGCGCGATCTCTTCCATCTCCGCGACCCATCGATACGCCTTCGGCGGCATGCGCGGCACATTACCCGCGAGCCACGCGGCAAGCGCGGGCTGACTCTCTGCGAGTTCGCTGAAGAGCGCGTCTCCCGCGCCGTTGCGCATCGCGGCGAGCGACATGGCCGAACCGAGCGCCGTCAGTCCCTTCGTGATGCCCGCATACGACATCTTGAGCGCGGATGCGGCACCGACCGGTCCATCGAGCACGCGCACGACGAGGCCGGCATCGGCGAGTGGCTGCGTATGCCGTGCATGCGGCCCCGACATGTAAAACTTCGGCGAAGAAGGCATGCCGATGATCGCGCCATCGACGAACGGCGTGCCGGTCGGTTCAAGCACGCGCTCGATCTCCCGGACCGTATCCGGATTGATCGCGTTGCAATCGATGAAGAGCGGCAGGACGCTCGCCTGTTCGAGCGCGGGCGCCATGCGTTTCGCGGTGTCGATCGCAACCGCGGGCGGCACGATGGACAGAATGAACTCGCATGCCACTAGGCTATCGAGGCTCGCGTCTTCCATGCCGGCCTCGCGTGCGCGCGCTGCGCTGGCGGCGCTGCGGCCTTCGAGCGATGTCAGCACGCGCGCGCCCGATTGCGTCAATGCACGGCCGATGGCCGATCCCATGCTGCCCGCGCCCAGAATTGTGACGGTCGGATGTTTCGATTGAGTCACTTGCAGGCTCCGTGTATCCGCGAACGAAACACAGAATACGCTTGCGAGCGAAGACGCGCTCGGCCTATTCGCTGTCTTCGGCTTCGTTCGAGCGAAGGTTCCGGAGCGCGCCGAGCCTTTTGAGCACATCGTGACCTTTCTGCGTGAGAAGCGGCATGGGCACGCCGGTCGGCAGCCGTGTGATCTCGACGAGCGCTTCCTGACGCAAGCGCGCCGCGTGCTGACCGAATACTTCGACCTGGTGAGGCGAGCGCTCGATCAGCAGGAGCGTGGAAATTCGTGTGGACTCAGCATTCGGTTCTCCATGCGTCGGACGAGCGGAAGGCACGTATCGATACATGCTAGAGAGTGAAGCTGGCAATTCGGCTACGGACATTTTTCCGCGTGTTACGGCGTTACACACCTGAAACTGGTGCTTATTTCACCGAGGCTTCACGCGCCTTTCGATTCGCCATCCTGAACAATTTGGTGCAATCAAAAGCGGCCCTCGAAGGGCCGCCTTTCGAACGACTTCACCACGCAAGAATCAACGATGCTCCGTCACGAACTTCGTGACGAGATACGCTTCCATCGCTTCGCTGCCGCCTTCCGAGCCATAGCCCGAGTCCTTCACGCCGCCGAACGGCGTCTCCGGCAACGCGAGACCGTGATGATTGATCGAGAGCATCCCGCTTTCGATATCGTCCGACACCGCCGCCGACGTCGCCGCCGAGCTCGTGTAAGCGTATGCCGCGAGTCCGTAAGGCAGACGGTTCGCCTCGGCGATCACTTCATCATACGACTTGAACGATGCGATCGGCGCGATCGGGCCGAACGGCTCTTCAGTCATGATGCGCGCGCTCAGCGGCACATCGGTGAGCACGGTCGGCGCGAAGAAGTAGCCTTCGCGCCCGATGCGCTCGCCGCCCGTCAACACCTTCGCGCCATGCTCGCGCGCATCGGCGACGAGACGCTCCATCGCTTCGAGACGGCGGCCGTTTGCGAGCGGGCCCATCTGCACGCCATCGTCGAGGCCATTGCCGACTTTCACCGCGCTCGCAGTCGCGACGAAGTGCTGCACGAACTCCTCATACGCGGATTCTTCGACGAGGAAGCGTGTCGGCGAAATGCATACCTGGCCGGCGTTGCGGAATTTCGCCGATGCGAGCATCTTCGCCGCGCGGGGAATGTCGGCGTCCTTGAACACGATGGCGGGCGCGTGGCCGCCCAACTCCATGGTCACGCGCTTCATGTGCTCGCCTGCGAGCGATGCGAGCAGCTTGCCGACCGGCGTCGAGCCGGTGAACGAAATCTTGCGGATGGCGGGATGCGCGATCAGATACTTCGAGACATCGGCGGGCACGCCGAACACGAGATTCAGCACGCCGGCAGGCAGGCCCGCATCGGCATAGGCCTGCACGAGCGCCGCGCAACTCGCGGGCGTTTCCTCGGGGCCTTTCAGCACGACCGAGCAGCCCGATGCGAGCGCGGCCGACACCTTGCGCACCGCCTGATTGATCGGGAAATTCCACGGCGTGAACGCGGCGACCGGACCGACCGGTTCGCGCGTGACGATCTGGCGCACGGCATCCGTGCGCGACGGAATCACACGGCCATACGTGCGACGCCCTTCTTCCGCGAACCATTCGATGATGTCCGCCGCCGACAGCGTTTCGATGCGCGCCTCGCCGAATGGCTTGCCCTGCTCCATCGTCATGATGGCGGCGATCTGCTCGGCGCGTTCGCGAATGTTCTGCGCCGCCCGGCGCATCAGCTTGCTGCGCTCATACGGCGAGACCTTGCGCCATTCCTTGAAGCCGCGAGCGGCGGCGTCGGCTGCGAGTGAAAGCTCCGCTTCGCCTGCGAGCGCAAGACGGCCGATTTCGGCTTCGTTCGCCGGATTGATCACGGCGGTGTCGCGCGAGCCATCGCGCCAGGCGCCGTCGATATAAAGCTGCGTATTCGGATAGGCGGGAAAGCCCGAACGCGTGTTGCTCATGCATGTCTCCTTACGGGTGGCGTGGCCTGAAGTTACGTTGCGCAAGATCAAAAGATGCAAACGGCCATGTTATCCCGAACGCGTAGTATCTGCTGATACGCGCTATGTTCAACCGATAGTTGCAGGCGCATTCGCACGGCGCTCGAATGACAAACGCCCGCCGGCAACATCCCGGCGGGCGCTTGCAAGATGCACGAATGCGGGCCGCTTACATCGGCGGCGCGACGCCATCCTTCTCCACGACGATACGCTGCGCCGCGAAGTCCGAACCCGCCGGACTTGCGACAACGAACACCTTCTTGCCCGGCTTCAGGTCGTCATGCGTCGCGGGCGCGAAGGTCACGACGGGCACGTTCTCCGGCACCGTCACCGAATTCGAGCCGCCCTTGTACGAGAGCTTGAGATCCCGGCCGCTCGTGCCCTGCACGACCTGATCGACATTCGCGTTGGTCATCGAGCTTTGCGGGCCCAGATCCCACGCATAGTGACCTTCGCCGGTGCCGCGCGCGGCTTCCGGGAACACGAGCACTTCGGTCGCGGTGAGCTTGCCGTCCGTACCGGTGGTCGCCGCCGTGCCGACGAACGAGCCCGGCTTGATGTCCTGCAGCTTGATGTTCTTCAGCGCGGTGACAGGCGTATCCGACTTGACGGCGATCTTCACCGTGTCGCCGCTGCGTCGATGGACGGTGAGCGTGTCGCCTGACAGTGACACGATATCGCCGCGAATGCGCGCGGGTTTCGCGGCGGGCGTCTGGGCAAAGGCTGCGGAAGCGAGTGCGAGCGTCACGATGCTGACGCCGAGTTTCATTCGAATCGACATGCAATCTCCTTGGAGTGTGAAAACGAAGGCTTCAGGACCCGCCGAACCAGTTGTAGCCCTGGTTCTCCCAATAGCCGCCGGGGTAATCGTTCGTCACGGTGATCGCGACGATGTGCTTCGGGTTCTTGTAGCCGAGTTTGGTCGGCATACGCAGCTTCATCGGGAAGCCGTATTTCGGCGGCAGAATCTGGCCGTCGTAGGTGAGCGTGAGCAACGTCTGCGCGTGCAGCGCGGTCGGCATGTCGATGCTCGTCGAGTAGTTGTCGGCGCAATGGAAGGCCACGTATTTGGCGCTCGTATCGGCGCCCGCCCGCGCGAGAACATGCGCAAAGCGCACGCCGCCCCACTTGCCGATCGCGCTCCAGCCTTCGATGCAGATATGCCGCGTCACCTGGCTTTCCTGCGGCATCGCGTGCAGTTCGTCGAGCGTCCAGACGCGCTTGCCTTTGACGAGGCCGCCGATCTCCAGCTTGTACGTCGACGGGTCGACTTCGGGCACTTCGTCGATGTCGTAGAACGCGTTGAACGGAAACGGGCGCGTGATCATCGATTCGGGATAGGTCGGCGCGAGCCTGGCCGGATCGAACAGGAGCGCCTGCACGTCGTCGTTGAAGGATGAAATGCGGCGCAGCATCGCGTTGATGGATTTATCGTCGGTGATGTTGCAGCCGGACAGCATCGCGAGGCCTCCGAGCGACAGAATGCGCTTGCCGAATAAACGTCGCGCGGGCGCCTTTAATTCCTTCGCCGCATCCTTGATGATGAGCTCGGCATCGGGTCTCGATTTGAATAGCTTGAGCGACATGGCTTAACGACCTCGAATCATCATCACAAGCGAGCGCGGCACGAGTGCAACCATCACCACATGCACCACGAAGAACGCGACCAGAAAGCTCATGCCGAAGAAATGCACGACGCGGGCCTCGTCGTAGCCGCCCATGAGCGTTCGAAGCAATGGAAATTGCACGGACTTCCATACCGCGAGGCCCGACAGGATCACGATCACGATGTCCACGATCACCGCCAGATACGCGAACTTTTGTACCGCGTTGTAGTGCGTGAGATCGTCGTGGCCGAGCTTGCCGCGCAATGCGGCGAATGCGTCCGTGACGATGCTTCTGATCGAGAGCGGAAACATGCGGCGGCGCAGGCGTCCCGTGAAAACATTCATCGCGACATACACGATGAAGTTCGCGACCAGCAACCACATCGCCGCGAAATGCCATTGCAGCGCGCCGCCGAGCCAGCCGCCGAGCGTGATGGCGCTTGGGAAAACAATGGATCTGAAGATCGGCGATGCGTTGTAGATCTGCCAGCCGCTCGTCACCATGATCAACACGGCGAACGCATTGAGCCAGTGCGTGATGCGCAGCCATAACGGTTGTATTTGCACGTCTTCGAGCCTCGCGATTCGATTGAGTTTCGCTGGCATGGTAGCGACGCGCCGCTGATCGATCGATGACCTGTGGATGACTTTTTTGTCATCTTGGCGAGGGCAGCACGTGCTCTGGCTAGAATGACGGCAATCCATTCGACGCAGCGCGAGCATGACCATCCTCGTTATCGAAGACGACCGCAAGACCGGCGACTACCTGAAAAAAGGGCTCATCGAGTCCGGCTATCAGGTCGATCTCGTGCGCAACGGCACGGACGGATTGCATCAGGCCCTCGCGAATCCGTACGAGCTGATCGTGCTCGATGTGATGCTTCCCGGCATCGACGGCTGGCAGGTCATGTCCGCATTGCGCGCGAAACGTGACTTGCCTGTCATTTTTCTGACCGCGCGCGATCACGTGACGGATCGCATTCACGGACTCGAACTCGGCGCCGACGATTACCTCGTCAAGCCTTTTTCCTTCACTGAACTCGTGCTGCGTATTCGCACGCTATTACGGCGCGGCGTGATGCGCGAATCGGATACGTTTCAGATCGCGGATCTGCATGTCGATGTCCTGCGCCGCAAGGTGACGCGCAAGGGCATCGACATCGCGCTCACGAACAAGGAGTTCGCGCTCCTGCATCTCTTTTGCAAGCATCAGGGCGAGGCGCTGTCGCGCACGCTCATCGCATCGGAAGTGTGGGACATGAACTTCGACAGCGATACCAACGTCGTCGATGTCGCGGTGAAGCGACTGCGCGCGAAGATCGACAACCCGTACGATCTCAAGCTGATCCATACGGTGCGCAGCATCGGCTATTCGTTCGGGGAGAATCCTTGAACCGGCCTTCGCGTTCACTTGCGCTGCGTATCGCGCTATCTTTTGCGGTGACTGTGTGCGTCGTGGTCGGGATGGTTGGCGCGTCGCTCTATCAGGCGACGAATCGCGCGCTGTCCACACGTGCGGACTATCAGTTGATCGCCCGCGTCGAGCATTTCCGCTCGCTGCTGCACGATCTCTACACGATCAATGAAATCGAAGCGCGGCCGAAGCTCTTCGAAACGATGCTCGGCGACCGGCAGGACGTCATCCTGTTCCGGCGCGCAGGCTCGGCGCCTTTCATCAACGTGAATCCGGAACAGATGCCGTTGCCGCCGCTTCATATCGTGCCGATGACGCGGGCCATCGGGCTCGACGATCTTTACGAAGGCTCGCGTGCGGACGGCGTGCGCATGCGCTGGGTCGGCGCACAGGCGCGTATCGGCCAGAGCGGCGAAGTGGTGGAGATCATCGCGGCGCACGTGATGACACAGGAAGCGATCGTCTTGTCGGCGTATCTGGAACGCGTGTGGATCACGGTGATCGGCGCGGTGCTCGTGACGCTTCTGCTCGCGTACTGGGTCACGAGCCGCGGACTCATGCCGCTGAAGGCAATGGCCGACAAGGCCGCGGAAATCACGCCGAACCGGCTTTCCGCGCGGCTCGATGTTGCGCACGCGCCCGCCGAGTTGCAGAGCCTCGCGGCATCGTTCAACGCGATGCTCGATCGTCTCGAACACGGCTATGAGCGCTTGCTGCAATTCTCCGCGGATCTCGCGCATGAGGTGCGCACGCCGATCGGCGTGTTGATCGGCGAAACGCAGGTTGCGCTCGCGCATGAGCGCAATGTCGCTGAGTATCGCGGCGTGCTGGAATCGAATCTCGAGGAACTGGAGCGGCTCGCGCGTATCGCGCAGAACATTCTGTTTCTTGCGCAGGCGGATCACGGGCGGCAGCGCATCGAGCGCGAACGGCTCGATATCCGCGAGGAACTCGAAACCATCGGCGCTTACTTCGAAGGCATCGCCGAAGAACGCCGCATTACCTTCGATATCGACGCCGACGGCGAAATGGTTGCAAATGCAATCATGTGCCGAAGGGCCATTGGCAATGTGGTTGTGAATGCGGTGCGTTATGCGACGCCGGGCACCGTGGTGCGGCTGAGTGGACACGCGGACGAACAGGGTGCGCGCATCGTGGTGGGCAATCGCGGGCCGCGCATCGGGCGGGAGGAGCTTGGCAAGCTCTTTGACCGCTTCTATCGTGGCGATGCGGCGCGTAGCGAGTTCACTGAATCGAGCGGGCTCGGGTTGTCGATCGTTCAGGCGATCATGCGGTTGCACGGCGGTAGTGTGACCGCTGACTGCACTCGTGATGAGTGGATCGAGTTTTCTTTGCTGTTTCCTTCTTGAGTTTGTTTTTGCTTTTCGCCTGGTCCCGTATTGGTGTTGGTTTATTAGCACTGCCCCTGTGCGGGGCGGCAGTCACTTTCTTTGCTGCTGCAAAGAAAGTAACCAAAGAAAGCAGCTCCACACGCCCGCGGTCACACGCAGTTTGACCATGCTTGCCATGTGACCGTGGGCTGCCTAAGTGTCGCCCTCATAGGCCCAACCGCGCTTGGCTCGCGCACGGTCTGTCTCATCGCACCACTCCACTTGCTGGTTCAGCACCAAATAGCTTCGGCAAAGCGCTACGCGCTGCCGACGGGTCTATCAGGGAAACCAACCTGTCGCACCTGCAGTGCGATGGAAGCGTTAGCGACGAAGCGCGCGCAAACCCGATGAACCCAGCGGCCGCGAAGCAGGCCGGAGCCATTTAGTGCTGAACCGCTCCGCTGTGCGGCGCGAGGTGACAGACCGTGCGCGAGCCAAGCCCGATTAGTCTTGTGAGGGCGACACTTAGGCAGCCCACGATCACATGGCAAGCATGGCCAAACTGCGTGTGACCGCGGGCCTAACAAGCTGCTTTCTTTGGTTACTTTCTTTGCTGCTGCAAAGAAAGTGACTGCCGCCCCGCATAGGGGCAGTGCTAATAGACCAACACGAATACGGGATCCAGCAAAAGCGAAGCAAAAAAAAACCTCACCCCACCCCCAATGCCTCCCGCTTGGCGAGCAGCCCATGAATCTGGGCAACCACCGCCGCCCCCTCCCCCACCGCAGCCGCAACACGCTTGGTCGAATTCGACCGCACATCACCGATGGCGAACACCCCCGGCACGCTGGTTTCCAGCGCCATCACGCCTTGCGTGCGTCCGTCGTGGGCCTCGGGCCCAGTGAGCACGAAGCCCTTGCCATCGACATTCACATTGCAGTTGCGCAACCAGTCGGTATTCGGATCCGCGCCGGTAAAGAGAAACAGATGCCGCGAGTCGATCTTGAGCGGTCCATCCGGCGTACTGCAATTGACGGCGGTCAGTGCGCGGCCATCGCCATCGAGCGAGGTGATCTGCGTATGCGTGCGCACCGTGACGTTCGGCAACGAGCCGATGCGCTCCACCAGATAATGCGACATGCTCGCCGATAGCCCCGCGCCGCGAATCAGCACATGCACATGCTTCGCGTGCGTCGCGAGATACACCACGGCCTGTCCCGCCGAATTGCCGCCGCCGACGAGCACCACTTCCGAGTTCTTGCACAGCTTCGCCTCGACCGGCGACGCCCAGTAATACGTGCCGTGCCCCTCGTACCGCTCGAGTCCGGCGATATCCGGTCGCCGATACGCCGCGCCCGATGCGATCACCACCGTCTGCGTCGTCACGCGCGCGCCGTTCTCCAGTTCGATCTGGATCGGATTGCAATCGCAATGCAGCGCCTTGATCTTGGTCGGAATCGCGATATGCGCGCCGAACTTCTGCGCCTGCACGAACGCGCGCCCGGCGAGCGCCTGGCCGGAGATCCCGGTCGGAAAGCCGAGATAGTTCTCGATGCGCGAGCTCGCACCCGCCTGCCCGCCCGGCGCGCGGCAATCGAACACCGCCACCGACAAGCCTTCGGACGCCGCATACACCGCCGTCGCGAGACCCGCCGGCCCCGCGCCGACGATCGCGACATCGTAGACATGCGCCGGATCGAACTCGGGCAGCCAGCCGAGCTGCGTCGCGATCTGATTCTCGCTGGGCGCGCGCAGCACGGTGCCGTCCGGGCAGATGACGAGCGGGAAGTCGGACGTCGATGCCGAGATGCGTTCGAGCAGCGAAATCGCATCGGGATCGGTGCACGCGTCGATCACCGTGTGCGGATAACCGTTGCGCCGCAGAAAGCCCTGCAGCGAGACCAGATGGCCATCGTCCGACTGCCCGAGCAGCACCGGGCCGCTGCCCTTTTCGATCAGCCCCACGCGCCGCAGGATCAGCGCGCGCATGATGCGCTCGCCCAGTTCCGCTTCGGCGACGAGCAGCGCGCGCAGCCGCTCAGGCGGAATCACGATGCCGTCGACGTCCTCGGCGGCGACGCCATCGACGAGACACGGCTTGCCCGAAAGCTGCGCCACTTCCGCCAGAAAATGCCCCGGCCCGTGCTCGACGACGAGATGCTCCTGCCCGAGCGCGTTGCGGCGCGTCACGCGCACGAGCCCTTTCAGGACGACCACCATGCCGCGCCCGGTCTCGCCCATGCGGAACAGCCACTCGCCCTGACGCCAGTGCGCGGCAGTCCCGAAGCGGCTCATGCGCTCGATCTCGTTGTCGGTCAGGCGCGGAAACATCTGGTGCGCGCGCGTTTCGAGCGGCGAGAAAGGCGCGCTGTCGTCGGACGCGGCGGCGGCTGCCGGCGACGGCACGACGTTCGGATCGGTATTCTGCACCGGCTCGCGTGCGCTCCACGCGACGACATTCGGCATGCCTTGACCAGGCTCGTTGAACGGCGTTGTGCTCATGCGCGATCTCCGTGTGGAAAACCAGCTTCGTGCAGGGATGCCGGGCCCGCGGGCGATGCCGCCGGCGCTTTCACGGGCCAGGGGCACATCGCCGCCATTTCCGCGACCTCCTCCGGTGTGGTCGCCGCGAGCTCGCCGAACTCGGTCAGCGTCGCGACCTCGAAACCGGCGAGGCGCCAGGCGTCCAGTCCGCCCGTGAGCGGCACTACGTCCCGGAAGCCCGCGTTGCGCATGGTCTTGGCCATCCACGCAGCCGACACTTCGTTCGGACACGAGCAGTAGATGACGACCTTGCGCGACTTGTCGTAGTTCTCGATGATCTTCGCGAGATCGCGCTCGTCGGCGAAGAGAGAGCCGGGAATCGCGGCCGGATCGAGCATGCGCTTCTCCGGCGAGCGAATATCGAAGATCACGGGCAGCGGCTCGTCGTTCATCAGCGCATACAGCTCGTCCACGCTGATGCGCGCCTTTTCCAGCGTCGCCATGAGCGCGCGGCGGCGCCACCAGCGATACGCGACGTAGACCGCGAGCAGCACCGCGACGACGGCCACCGCCTGTCGCCCGAGCTGCGAGATCATCGCGAAGACCATTTCCAGCTGCGCCGCGAAGATGACGCCGACGCTCAGCCCGACCGCGCCCCACAGCGCGATGCCCGCGCCATCGTGCGCGATGAAGCTGCGCAGCTTCACGCCCATCGCGCCCGCGAGCGGCACGGACACGAGCGAAAGACCGGGGATGAACTTCGCGACGAGCAGAATCCGCACGCCCCAGCGGCCGAAGAAACGTTCTGTCTTCTTCACGCACGTATCGCGCGACAGGGACAGCTTGCAGATGGTCTTGAGCGTCTTGTCGCCGTACTTGCGCCCGCCCTGGAACCAGACGAGATCGCCGAGCACGCCGCCCGCCACCGCGACGCACAGCACGCCGAGCAGCGCGGGCCAGAACGCGCCGCCGTTCACGGCCATCAGCGCGATGGAGGCGCCGACGACGATCATCGTCGGCATCGCGGGCACCGGAAGCCCGAGTGCCGAGCCCATTACGTTAATGAATACGATCGCCGGGCCGAATCGATCGACTAGCTGATGCAACAACATGGGAATCTCCCGCGCGGGAAGGTGTGGTCACGGGACGACGGGACGCGCGCCGCGATGCCGGCGTTGCGAAGGCGCAAGAAGCACGAAAGCGAAAGAGATACGAGCTTGCGGCCGCTCGTGGTTCAACGCGGTGCACGCGGCGCCGGGCCGACGTTCGTCACATTTAAGAGACAAGTGTAGCCCGGAAATGCGCATGTAAGCATGACAGGCGCGCGGGGACGCGGGCATCGCGCGCGCGACGCCCGGTGCAGAACGAATCGATGATGCAAGAAGTGGGATTCAGCCGCGTTCGTCGGCGATATAGGCGCGGATCACGTCGGCGAAATTCTTGTCGCCCACGAGGCCGAGTTGCTCCGCGCGTGCCGGGTTCCACGCGCCGGGCCAGCTGCAGACGATTTTCTCGATGCGTTCGTCGCGCTGCCAGTCGATGCGCTGCACCGCTTCCTCGCCCGCCACTTCGCGCAGCGCCGCGACCATCTCGTTCACGCTGACCGACAAGCCCGGCAGATTGATGACCGGCCGGAGCCCGAGCTTCGCGCGATCGATCTCGCAGCCCGCGATCAGCGCTTCGATCGCGCTTTTCGGCGACAGAACCCAGACGCGCGTGTCGCCATCGACAGGACACGTCGAGCGCTCGCCGTTCAGCGGCTCGCGAATGATGCCGCTCGCAAACGACGACGCCGCCGCGTTCGGCTTGCCGGGCCGCACGCTGATGGTCGGCAGGCGCAGCACGCGGCCATCGACGAAACCGCGCCGCGCGTAGTCGGAGAGCAGCAACTCGGCGATCGCTTTCTGCGTCCCGTACGACGATTGCGGATTGAGCGCGGTGTCGTCCTGCACGACATCGGGCAGCGTGCCGCCATACACCGCGACCGAACTCGTGAACACGACGCGCGGCTTATGGCCCGCAGCGCGGCACACTTCGAGCAACGCCCGCGACGCGTCGAGATTGATCTTCATGCCGAGATCGAAGTCTGCTTCGGCCTGGCCGCTCACGATCGCGGCAAGGTGGAAGATGGCTTCGGTCTGCGTGTCGATGTGGCGTTGCAGCACGGCCGGATCGGAGATGTCGCCGGTTTCGGCGCGCACGCGTTGGTCGGCGAGCAGTCGTTCGTCGTTCGGGCGCGCGACGTCGAGCAGCACCAGTTCCGTGACCGGCTTGCCGTTGAGTTCATTGCGCTCGAGAAGGCGCTTCGCGAGCCGCTGACCAAGAAAGCCCGCGCCGCCGGTGATGAGAATTTTCATGTAATCGCTTCCTTTCTCACAGATAAGGTTTGAGCCAGCCGAGGCCTTCGCTCGTGCCCGCCTTCGGCTTGTATTCGCAGCCGATCCAGCCTTCGTAGCCGAGCGAATCGATCAGCTCGAACAGATACGGATAATTGAGTTCGCCGATGCTCGGCTCGTGCCGCTGCGGCACGCCCGCGATCTGAATGTGGCCGATGCCCGCGTTCGGGCGCTTCATGTCGCGTCTGAGCTTCATCTCGATATCGCCTTCGACGATCTGGCAGTGGTAGATATCGAACTGCACTTGCAGGTTAGGCGCGCCGATTTCGTCGCAAATGGCTTGCGCGTCGTCCTGGCGGTTCAGGAAGAAACCGGGAATGTCGCGCGTGTTGATCGGCTCGATCACGATGCCGATGCCCGCCTTTTCCGCTTCCTTCGCCGCGTATTCGAGATTCTTCAGATACACCGCGCGGTGTTTTTCTCTTGGCTGATCCGCCGCGATCAGGCCCGCCATCACGTGCAGTTTTTTGTTGCCCAGCACGGCGGCGTATTCGAGGCCTTTTGCCACGCTCTGCCTGAATTCCTCTTCACGGCCCGGCAAGGACGCGATGCCGCGCTCGCCCTTCGCCCAGTCGCCCGGCGGGGCGTTGAAGAGCGCTTGCGTCAGGCCGTTGTCCTTCAAGCGTTGCTCGATGTCCTTCGCTGCGAATTCGTACGGGAACAGGAATTCAACCGCCTTGAAGCCGTCTTTCGATGCTGCGGCGAAACGGTCCAGGAACGGGTGCTCCGTGTACATCATCGTCAGGTTTGCGGCGAATTTTGGCATTTGCGTTGCTCCTGGTTTGATCTGGTTCGGCTCTCGTGGAATCCTGATTTCTTGTCGGTCTGCTGGCTGTGCCCCTGTCTGGGGCGGCAGTCACTTTCTTTGCTGCTGCAAAGTTGGCCGTGCTTGCCAGGTGAGCGTGGGCGGCCTGAGTGTCGCCCTCATAAGACTCACCCGGCTTGGATCGCGCACGGTCTGTCGCCTCGCTCCGCTTCACTCACTGGTTCCGCACCACACGGCTCCGGCCCGCTGCGCGGCCGACCGGCATTTCTTTACCATCGGGCGTTGAATGTCGCTCGCAAATCCTCGATCGCCGCTTCCGGTAACGGCTCGGGGCGCGGCATCGTCGATAGATACAGCCGCGCCGTCTCCTCCAGCTCCTCCAGCGCGTAACTCGCGTGCGACACCGATTTCTCCCACACCACCGGCCCAAGGCGCTCCAGCAACACCGCGCGCACCTTCGACGCCAGCGCCGCCACTTCCTCCGCCACGGCCGCATCGCCCGGACGGCGATATTCGATCAGTGGCACGTGGCCCACCTTCATCACGTAGTACGGCGTGATCGGCGGCAGGACATCTTCCTTCTTCCAGACGCCCGCCAGCGTCAGCGCCACGAGATGCGTCGAATGCGTATGCACCACGCCGCGCGCATCCGCATTGCTCTCGTAGATGCGTCGATGCAGCGCGAGCGTCTTCGACGGCCGTCCGCCCGACACGTGATTGCCCTGAAGATCGACCTTCGCGATGTCGTTTGGATCGAGGCGGCCAAGGCACGCATCCGTCGGCGTGATGAGCCAGCCGTCATCGAGCCGCGCGCTGATGTTGCCCGCACTGCCGACCGTATAGCGCCGCTCGTACAGGCTCTTGCCGGTGACGCAGATCTCTTCGCGAATGGAATGTTCGTTCGATGCCATCACAGTGCCTTCAACGCCTTCTCGAAGAAATCGGTCGCGCCGAAATTGCCGGACTTGAGCGCGAGGGCCAGCGATTCATCGGCATTCGCGCCGATCGACTGCGTCGCCGGCACGCCCGGATCGATCTGCGGCCCGATGCGCAGCGTGCGCACATCGAGCGCCTGCACGACCGCGCCCGAGGTCTCGCCGCCCGCCACGACGAACTTGACGCAGCCTTCGTCGCGCAGCGTGCGCGCGATGGACGCGAGCGCGTCTTCGACCAGTTGCCCCGCCTTCTCGACGCCCAGTTCCTTCTGCACCGCCTTTACTTCATCGGGCGACGAAGTCGCGTAAATGAGCACAGGCTCGTTGTGCGTGCGCGCGAATTCGACAGCGTTTTGCACGACCGGCTCGCCGCGCGACAGCGCCAGCGGATCGATACGGAAACCCGGCTTCGACTCGCGCCAGTGCGCGACCTGCGCGTTCGTCGCCTTCGATGCGCTGCCCGCCAGCACCACCGACTTGCCTTCGATTTTCGGCAGATCGGCGGCATGTTCCGCATGCGCGAGCAGGTTCGCGGCGCGGAAGTTTTGCGGAAGCCCGAGCGCGATGCCCGAGCCGCCCGTGATGAGCGCAAGTTCGCGGCACGCGTCGCCCAGCGTGTAGAGATCGGCGTCGGATATGGCATCGGCGATGGCGAGGCGCACGCCGTCTTTCTTCAACTCGTCGATGCGCGCCCGGATCGCGTCCGCGCCCTTGGCGATCGTGTCGTAGCGGATCAGCCCGACTTTCGATTGCGTCTGACGCTGCAAGACGCGCACGAGGTTCGGATCGGTCATCGGCGTGAGCGGATGATTCTCCATGCCCGACTCGTTCAGCAACACATCCCCGACAAACAGATTGCCGCGAAAGATCGTGCGGCCGTTCTCGGGAAACGCGGGGCAGGCGATCGTGAAATCTGCCTTCAGCGCATCGAGCAACGCGTCCGAAACGGGGCCGATGTTGCCCTTATCGGTGGAATCGAAGGTCGAGCAATACTTGAAGAAGAACTGGCGGCATCCCTGCGCGCGCAGCCATTCGAGCGCGTCGAGCGACTGGCGCACGGCCTCGGCGGCGGGAATCGTGCGCGATTTCAGCGCGACGACGATCGCGTCCGCATCGATTAGCGTGCCCGCTTCGGGAATGCCAATGGTCTGCACCGTGCGCATGCCGCCGCGCACGAGCATGTTGGCGAGATCGGTCGCCCCCGTGAAATCGTCGGCGATACAGCCGAGCAGTGTCTGCGCCGTCTGCGTCATTCCTTCGCTCCCTTCGGGATGTCGATGCCCGGAAAAATCTTGATGACCGCGGAATCGTCCTCGCCGCCGTGGCCGGCGGTGGACGCCATCATGAACATCTGGTGCGCCGCCGCCGAGAGCGGCAGCGGGAATTTCGACGTGCGCGCCGTATCGAGCACGAGGCCGAGGTCCTTCACGAAAATATCGACGGCGGAAAGCGGCGTGTAGTCGCCCGCCAGAATGTGCGGCACGCGGTTCTCGAACATCCACGAGTTGCCGGCGCTGTGCGTGATGACGTCGTAGAGCGCATCGGGATCGACGCCTTCGCGCAGGCCGAGCGCCATCGCTTCGGCGGCCGCGGCGATATGCACGCCCGCGAGCAGTTGATTGATGATCTTCACCTTCGAGCCCGCGCCGTGCGCGTCGCCGAGACGATAGACCTTGCCCGCAATCGCACCGAGCACGTCTTCGCACGCGGCGTAGGCGTCGGCCGGGCCGGAGGTCATCATCGTCATGTCGCCGGAATTGGCCTTGGCCGCGCCGCCGGACAGGGGCGCGTCGAGCAGCAACACGCCTTTTTCCCCGATGCGCCGGCCGAGGTCGGCGGCGAATTGCGGCGATACCGTCGCGCATGCGAGCACGACGCTGCCGGGTTTCATCGCCTCGAGCGCACCGTTCTCACCGAACAGCACAGCCTCCGTCTGCGCCGCGTTGACGACGACCGTCAGCACGACCTCGCACTTGCCGCCCAGTTCCGCCGGCGACGCGCACGCAAGGCCGCCTTCGGCCGCGAACGCATCGAGCGCGGGCTTCTTCACATCGTACGCATGGACGGCGAAGCCCGCGCGCAGCAACGAACGCGCGACGCCCATGCCCATTGCGCCCAGGCCGATGACTCCCACGTTTCTCGTCATAGCGTTTCTCTTCCCGATGAATTAGCAGATGCCCGCTTCCGCCAGGCGGCGCGCGGCGTTGATGAGATGGGTCTGGGCGGCGTTGCGCGCGGCGACCGAATCGCGCGAGCGGATCGCCTCGACGATCGCCGCGTGCTCCTCGCGCACCTGACGCATGAAGTCCTCGCGCAGCGCCTCGTTGCCGCGCGTGACGAGCGTGCCGGCTTCGAGATACTGATTCAGAAAGGTGAGGGTTTTCAGGAAGTACGGGTTGCCGGTCGCGTTCGCGATTTCGCGATGGAACGCGACGTCTTCCGCGACGCCGTCCCTGCCTTCGCGAACCGCTTCGTCGATGCGCCCGAGGGCGTCATCGATAGCGGCCAGGTGCTCGTCGGTGCGGCGCAGCGCGGCCTCGGACGCGACTTCGGCCTCGATCGCCCGGCGCAGCGCGAGAATCTGGACGACCGCGCCCGGCTCGACGGCCTGCGCGTAATCGATGCGCAACGGCCGGATGCCCGCCCGCTCCACGATGAACACACCGCTGCCCTGGCGCGGCTCGACCATGCCTTCGTTCTTCAGCCGTGAGATGGCTTCGCGGATCACGGTGCGGCTCACGCCGAATTCCTGCGCGAGCACGGCTTCGGTCGGCAGCTTGCCGGTCGTGGCGAAGCTGCCGGTCTCGATGAGCTTCTGCAATTTCTGCGCGACCGTGTCCGACAGGGCGCGCGGCGGGATCTTCTCGAACATGCGACTCGATGGAACGCGTAAAGTCATCGGGTCATCATACAAGTTTCGGGAGCGGCGTTGACCGAGGAATAACCCTCGGAGGAACGCTATTGCGCGAGCGGTTCGTCGATGAGCGCGAGCGCGTCGCGTATTTCGGAGACGTCGCCGGGGCGCACGAGGCGCGCGACTTCCTTGCCGCCGAGCATGAAGACGAGCGTCGGCCAGAGCTTCACGCGAAACGAGCGGCCGAGCGGTCGGCCGCTGCCGTCTTCGATCTTCATATGCTTCACCGCGCCATGACCCTGGAACGCCTGCGCGATGAGCGGCTGCGCGGCGCGGCAGAAGCCGCACCAGTCGGTGCCGAACTCGACGACCATCGGGCCGCTCAGCGCGTCGATTTCGGCGCGCTCGGGCGCGGTCTTCGCGTATTCGATATTCATGCTCATGACGCTCGTCCTTGCTCCCTTGTGATTTCGGTGAAACTAGCAGAAAACTTGCCCACCCGCCGTAGCGAGCGGGCGCGGGAGCAGGGATATTACGATCCGACGGCGATCGCAGTCACCTCATGATTGGCGCCGCCCGTTATCGTGACCGGAATGTTCATCCGCAGCGCCATCATGAAAAGGCTGTTTCGGTTGTCGTAGTTATCCCTGTTGGGCCACATCTGGGCGCAGTATCGCGAGCCGTCGCTCGTCTGGAGCACGTAGGTGACCGCCGAACCTGGATCCTTGTCGACGATTCTCACCACCGTGCCGGTACGCGTGTCCTGCAACTTTAGAAACGCGGAATTCAGGGATGGAATCGGCGAATCACTCTTCGCAACGGCGAGGCCGGTTATGTTTCCCGAATCGTCACCCGAGAGTGTGACGGGCAGACCGTAATCCAGCGCCATCATCAGGAGATTGTTTCTATTTTCGTGAGTGACGATATTCAGTTGACCACAATATAACGCGCCCTCTCCGGTTCGAATGACGAAATTAACGTTCTCGAGATCATTCGAATCGATTATGCGGGTGAGAAAACCACCCTTGACGCCCGTGAGCGGAATGCCGCCTCGCACAAGGCCGAGGTTGACGGAACTATCAATGTTTCTCACTCGTGATCCTTTTTTCATGATTCCAAAATCGCGCGCCTCCGGATAATGGAGCGACGCGGCATGTGACTTTTTACGGGCGCCCGCTACGCGCGTCGTTTGGGTTCGATCCACCAGTCGATTCAAAAAGCGCATGACTGGGAGCGCCGACCATCGCCGCCTTCACATAACTGTTGATTCCGCCGATAACCATGACCGAGCGTCCTGATTCCAGCGCGAGCCGCAGCAGCGCATCGCGATTGCGCCGGCGCCGGACGTCCATCTGCCCGCAGTATTGCGTGCCGTCCGCCGTCTGAACGAGGTAATTCGCATACACCGACGCATCCGAGTCGATGATACGCACGACCACGCCGGCCTGCGCGCCATCGAGGGGAACCCCGGGGCAGATGAGCGATGGGATTACAGGCGAACTTCTGATTTTCATTTAAACGTCTCCTGACATGTAATTGGCCATTCAGGGAAATGGATGTTTATGCGAACAAGGCGATTATCGTTCGTTGAAAGGCTCTTCTCAGTTTTACGCTGATTGACATATATCACGCTTGGTATGTAAATTCTTAATCATGTTTTCGTACAAATTCGCGTCAACCAGTAAAAATTCAACGGCGAACAAAGTCCGCGCGCATCGCCAAAAGGCGTTGCGTGGCCATAAACAAGCTATTTAATATTACTAATGCGGTCAGGAAAACGATTAATCAGCGCCGATATTCGCGACTTGTCGCAGGCAAAATCTAGTAGCGAAAATTATGTCAGTCAATTTAGTAATTGTCATTTTTTGAGATGTCACTGACATAAAAATCCAACGCCGCCATTTCGGCGGCGCGTGAATCGTGGCAGGTAATGCTCAGGCGCGGGACATGCGAGCGCGCCGTGCCTCGTAGGCCTTCAGATGCGCATAAGCCACCGCGAGCGCCGACACACCGCTGAAAGCGGTGCGCCGCCGTGCCAGCAGATCCCCGACGATGTGATCCGCCTCGATCGGCGCGCCGTTCTCCAGATCGCGCAGCATCGACGCGGTCATCAGCGAGCCGCGTTCCGCGAAGAACGCACGGGCGCGCGCGACGACCGCCTCGCCCGGCGCGTGCGTGTTGTCGGCGGCGATGCCGCGGCATTCGTCGAAGAGCTGGAACAGCAGCGCTTCGCCGCCCGGTGCCGCGAGAATATCGCCGATGGGTGCGCGCATCAGGCACGTTCCCGTCGCGAGCGTCGCGAGGAACACCCACTTGTCCCACATCGATTGCAGGATGTTTCCGCTTACGTCCAGATCGAAGCCCGCGCCGCCGAGTTGTGCAGCGATCGCGTCGATGCGCGTTGTGCGGCCGCCGGCGCGTTCGCCGATGGTCATCGAATGCATCTTGTTCAGGTGCAGGATCTCGCCCTCGGCGTCGAGCGTCGCGGCGATCACGCATTGGCCGCCGAGCACGTTCGCCGGATCGAAGCGGGCATCGAGCGCATCGAGATGGCCCATGCCGTTCAAAAGCGGCAGGATCGCGGTGCCGGGGCCGACCGCGGGCGCGAAGGAATCGATCGCGCCTCGCAGGTCGTAAGCCTTGCAGCTCAGCAACACGAGGTCGTAAGGCCGGTCGATGTCCTTTGCGAGCACCATCGGCGGACAGGCGAACGCGAGATCGCCCTCCGGGCTCTTCACTTTCAGGCCGCATTGCCGCAGCCGCTCGGCGCGCCGCTCGCGCACGAGGAAGGTCACGTCCCTGCCCGCATCGAGCAGCCGCGCGCCGAAATATCCGCCGATGGCCCCCGCGCCCACTATCAGAATCCGCATGTATCGCTCCTCATGGTTTGATGCACCGCTTTACGCCTGCCACACGCCATAACCCGCTTCCCGCAAACCTATCGCCAGTTCCACTTCCATGTCGCGCGCGCCGTCGTAGGGCATCGGGTTGTACATGTCGTACAGATGCGGCAGAAGCCGCAGCCCGAACTCGCGTACGAAGCGGTTCGACTGGATGCCCGCCTTGTGCTTGTCGAAGCGCACGTCGGGATCGATGCCCGTCATGCCCACATACACGAACGGCATGCCGGTCACGTAGTCCGGATTCGCGCGGCGAAAGCGCGCTTCGTTCCAGACCGTGCCGGACAGTTCGATCACATAGACGGAGTAATGATGGCTGCGCGCGCGCCGGGATGGCGGCATGTCTCGGGTGGCCTTCGCGGCGTGCTCGTTGCGGGCGTTCATTCTAAGACTGCGTGACGCAACGCGCTCGATCGTCCGGCGCGCGGCCTGCCGGATGCGGCTCGAAGTGGTAAATTCGGGGCGGTCTGCGCTCGCGCAAGATGATCGGATCGCCGCACCGCCCGTCGAGCCGCCGATCAAGACTGAGATGACCTCTCACGCGAGCGCCGCTCCCATCGACACGTTTTCATCCCGAAGCCGCGCCACGAGCCGCGTCCGCTTCGGTTATCCGGAGATCAAGCATGAGCAAACAAGCTATCGGCGTGGTGGGCCTCGCCGTCATGGGCCGCAATCTGGCCTTGAACATCGAGAGCCGCGGTCACGCCGTTTCGGTCTACAACCGCAGCCGCGCCAAAACCGACGAACTGATTGCCGAACATCCCGACAAGAAGCTCGTGCCGACCTACACGCTCGAAGAGTTCGTCGAGTCGCTCGAAAAGCCGCGCCGCATCCTGATGATGGTGAAGGCGGGTGCCGGCACCGACGAGACCATCGCTTCGCTGCGTCCGCTGCTCGAGAAGGGCGACATTCTCATCGACGGCGGCAACACGCATTTCACCGACACCATCCGCCGCAATCAGGATCTCGCGAAGTCGGGCCTGCATTTCATCGGCACGGGTGTGTCGGGCGGCGAGGAAGGCGCGCTGAAAGGCCCGTCGATCATGCCGGGCGGACAGAAAGAAGCCTACGAACTCGTCGCACCGATCCTCACCGAGATCGCGGCGAAGGCGCCGGACGGCGAGCCGTGTGTCGCCTACATGGGTCCGGACGGCGCGGGCCATTTCGTGAAGATGGTGCACAACGGCATCGAGTACGGCGACATGCAACTGATCGCCGAGAGCTATGACGTGCTCAAACGTGTCGCCGGTCTGTCGAACGAAGAACTGGGCAAGGTCTACGTCGAGTGGAATCAGGGCGAGCTGGACAGCTACCTGATCGAGATCACGTCGAAGATCTTCTCGAAGAAGGACGAGGAAACCGGCAAGGATCTCGTCGATGTGATTCTCGATCGCGCCGCGCAAAAAGGCACGGGCAAGTGGACGAGCCAGAATGCGCTCGATCTCGGCGCACCGCTGCCGTTGATCACCGAAGCGGTGTTCGCGCGCGTGCTGTCTTCGCTGAAGGATCAGCGCGTGGCGGCGAGCAAGGTTTTGAGCGGCCCGTCGCCGAAGTTCGATGGCGATCGCGCGGCGTTCGTCGAGTCGGTGCGGCGCGCGTTGTATCTGTCGAAGATCGTTTCGTATGCGCAAGGGTTTGCGCAGTTGCGTGCCGCATCGGAAGAGTACAAATGGGACCTGCATTACGGCGAGATCGCGAAGATCTTCCGCGCGGGCTGCATCATCCGCGCGCGCTTCCTGCAGAAGATCACCGACGCGTATGAGAAGAATCCGCAACTCGCAAACCTTCTGCTCGATCCGTATTTCAGCGATATCGCCGCGAAGTATCAGGACGCATTGCGCGATGTGGTCGTCGCGGCGGTGAAGGCGGGCATTCCGGTGCCCGCGTTTTCATCGGCGATCGCCTATTTCGATGCGTATCGCTCCGAGCGGCTGCCCGCGAATCTCGTGCAGGCGCAGCGCGATTTCTTCGGTGCGCATACGTTCGAACGCGTGGACAAGGCGGGAAGTTTTCACGCGAATTGGGCGTGATTCCGTAACGATTGCGGCTCTGAGTTGAGAAACGCGGCTCTTGCGGGAGTCGCGTTTTTTCGGATGTACCAAATTAATATCGTCCGACTTATGAATGATTCACGGACGAACATGGGCCAGCGCTACCAATACGGCATGCATACGGATTTAGAGCCCGCCGAGCTGTTTTTCTTATCACAATCGATGAGATTTACAGAGAGACCGGCATAGACGATCTGTCGAGCATCGCGATGACCCTGCTGGGTCAGTTGCGTCGATCGTCTCCAGAACGATGCTGCCCTTCGACATCAAGTACAGAATTTTGCCGACGGTGACATCCTTTTGCGCGTCAAGTTCACTCGCAATCTGGGAGCCTTCGTTGCAAGGGCGATTCCGGGCGTCGGCTGGGTGCTTCTCGCCACCGATGTATCGACCATTCTGTTTCGATCGGTTCAGTCTTACAACGGTATCGTGAAACCCGAGGATCGGCTGTAAATGATTGCTCGACCGGAAGCGTGGGAGCGGCTCGTCGACTTCATAGAAGCCAAGCTGGGCAAACCGTTCCTGGGACAGAACAGCCTCGCGCCCGAGACCGATCTGTATCACGACCTCGACTTGAATCCACCGGAGATTTCAGCGTTGCTCAGCGAGTGGGGAACGAAATTCGACGTCGACATGAGCGAATTCCAGCTTGGCCACTATTACCCCTTCATTCAGTTGAGCAAGCCGGCGTTTTTCTGAACAGTACTCAAGTCCCCCTTCAGCCTCGAGGCTCGAGAAACGCTCGGCGGATGGCAGCTCACACTCGGCATGCTGGAGGAAGCGATGATTCGGGGAAAATGGGTGATCGACTAAAGCATCCGAATCAAGCAAGCGTCACCCATTCAGCATTCCTCTCGCTGCTTCTCAACACCGCATCCACGAACCTCAATCCCGCGACGCCGTCCTCGACCGTCGTAAGCCAGTCATCCCCTTGCGTAGTTCCGCTCGCGATGCACGCCGCCGCATCCGTATAAAGCTGCGCGAACGCTTCCAGATACCCTTCGGGATGCCCCGCCGGCACGCGCGTCGCATGCTGCGCTTCGGGGCTTTGCACGCGGCCACGCGTGATCCGTTCCGACGCGCCGCCGATAGTCGTGAACCACAACTCATTCGGCTTCTGCTGATCGAATGCGATGCCCGCCTTCGTCCCATACACACGCAAACGCAGCGCGTTCTCCTCGCCCGCCGCAATCTGGCTCGCCCACAACATTCCGCGTGCGCCGCCGGTATATCGGAACATCGCCTGCACGTGATCGTCCACACGGCGATTCGGCACGAATGTCGTCACCTCCGCCGACAACTCCGCCGGCCGCATGCCCGTCACGTAGTCCGCGAGCTGATACGCGTGCGTGCCGATATCGCCGAGACAACCCGCCGGACCCGCCAGCGCAGGATCGGTGCGCCACACCGCCTGGCGGTTCGCCTGCGTCTCGACGGGCAGCGAAAGCCAGTCCTGCGCATACTCCACCTGCACGACGCGAATATCGCCGAGCAGGCCGCGTCGAACCATTCCGCGCGCATGACGCACCAGCGGATAGCCCGTATAGGTATAAGTCACCGCGAACACGCGATCCTTCTCGCGCGCGAGTTTCGCGAGCGCCTCGCCTTCATCGAGCGATACTGCGAGCGGCTTGTCGCAAATCACGTGAATGCCCGCTTCGAGAAACGCCGTCGCGATCGGCGCATGCAGATGATTCGGCGTGACGATCGCCACCGCCTCGATGCCGTCCGAGCGCCCCGCCTCGACGCGCGCCATCTCGCGATAATCGTCGTAACTGCGCGCAAGCCCGATCGCCGCCGCACTCGACGCCGCACGCCGCGCATCCGACGACAACGCGCCCGCGACGAGTTCATAGCGATCATCGAGCCGCGCCGCGATGCGATGCACCGCGCCGATGAACGCGCCCTCGCCGCCGCCGACCATGCCCAGCCGCACGCGGTTCATCGCGTCTCTCCCGCCTGGTCTCCGATCCCGAGCACACCGCGCATCTGCTCGCGGCTCGCGCCGCTGCCCGCGAAGTCATCGAATGCACGCTCGGCCACGCGGATGATGTGATCTCGAATGAACACGGCGCCCTCGCGCGCGCCGTCTTCCGGATGCTTCAACGCGCATTCCCACTCGAGCACGGCCCAGCCGGGAAAATCGTATTGCGCCATCTTCGAGAAGATTGCCTTGAAGTCGATCTGGCCATCGCCCAGCGAACGGAAACGTCCCGCGCGATCGGTCCATCCCGAATAGCCACCGTACACGCCCTGCTTTCCATTCGGCCGGAACTCCGCGTCCTTCACATGAAATGCCTTGATGCGCGCGTGATAGATGTCGATGAACGCGAGGTAATCGAGTTGCTGCAGCACGAAGTGACTCGGATCGAACAGGATGTTGGCGCGCGGATGATCGTCCACCGCCGCGAGAAAGCGCTCGAACGTGACGCCGTCGTGCAAGTCCTCGCCCGGATGCAGTTCGTAGCACACGTCGATGCCCGCGCGATCGAACTCGTCGAGAATCGGGCGCCACCGTTTCGCGAGTTCCTCGAACGCGGCTTCGACGAGACCCGCCGGACGCTGCGGCCACGGATAGACATAGGGCCACGCGAGCGCGCCCGAAAACGTCACGTGCGCGCTCAGGCCAAGACGCTTCGACGCCGCCGCCGCGAGCTTCAATTGCGATATCGCCCATTGCGTGCGCGCCGCCGGATTGCCCCGCACGTGCGGTGCGGCGAACCCGTCGAACAGCGTGTCGTACGCCGGATGCACCGCGACCAACTGGCCTTGCAGATGCGTGGACAATTCGGTGATCGCCACGCCCGCATCGTCCACCGTGCGGCGGATGTCGTCGCAATAGGCATCGCTCGAGGCGGCTTTTTCCAGATCGATCAGGCGCGGATCGGCGGGCACCTGGATGCCTTGATAACCGAGCGAAGCCGCCCACGACGCGAGGTTCTCCAACGTATCGAACGGCGGCTCTTCGCCCATGAACTGCGCGAGAAATATCGCCGGCCCTTTGATGGTCTTCATCTTTCGCCTCTAGGAGAAAGAAGGCCGGGTGAACGGCCTTCGCACATCAGAACGGCGAGTTCGGGAAATAGAACTGCTTGGCGTTGTCCTTCGTGATGAGCACCGACGGGATGATGGTCGTCGGCGGCAGCTTGTCGCCCTTGAGGCGCGCCTCGGCGGTCAGCTTGATCGCGTCATAGATGAACTTCGGCGAGTACGACACGTCGGCCTGCACGCGCTTGTCGCCGTCCATGATGCGCTTCACGGCTTCCTTCGATCCGGCGCCGCCGAAAACGATCTTGACGTCCGTGCGCTTCGCCTGATCGATCGCCTTCAGCACGCCGACCATCATGTCGTCGTCGGCGGCCCAGACGGCGTCGATGTGCTTGAAGCGCGTGAGATAGTCCTGCATCACCTTGAAGGCATCGTCGCGGTTCCAGTTCGCGTACTTGGCGTCGAGAATCTTCATGTCCGGATGCTGCTTGATCACACCTTCGAACGCGGTCCAGCGCTCGTTGTCGAGGGTCGTCGGAATGCCGCGCAGCGCGACGATGTCGCCCTTGCCGTTCAGCGTCTTCGCGATGTATTCCGCGGGAATCTTGCCGAATGCGGTGTTGTCGCCGGCGACATAGGCATCCTGCGCGCTGGGGTCGGTGAGACCGCGATCGACCACCGTCACATAGACGCCCTTCTTCTTCACCTGCGCGACAGGTTGCGTGAGCGAAGCCGATTCCTGCGGGAAAATCACGAGCGCATTGATCTTGTTGACGGTCACGAGGTCCTGCAACTGGTTCGCCTGCTCGGGCGCGGTGCCGGCGGTCTTCACGATGACCTTCAGGTCCGGGTGCGCCTTTTCCAGCTCCTTCTTCGCTTCGTTGGCCCACCACACGATGCCGCCCGTGAAGCCGTGATCCGCGGTCGGAATGGCGACACCGAGCACGACCTTGTCGGCGGCGTGAGCGCACGGCAATGAGGCGGCGAACGCACTCGCCGCAAGCGTGAGCGCGCCGAGCGCGCGAAGCATGTTCTTCATGACGAAGTCTCCTTGTCTTGTGGATATTCCGGCTAACGACGACCGCGCTGCAAAAATGCTACGAGGATGATCACGGCGCCCTGCACCGCCGCGTTCAGATACACGCTGATGATGCTCGTCAGGTTCAGGATGTTGTTGATGACCGAAAGCAGAATCGCGCCGATGACGGTGCCGATCACGCGCCCTTCGCCGCCTTTCAGCGCAGTGCCGCCGACCACGACGGACGCGATCGCTTCGAGCTCCCAGAGGAGGCCCGTCGTCGGCGTGGCGGAGCCGAGGCGCGGCACGTACAGAATCGTCGCGACGGCAACGCACAAGCCGAGCAGCACATAGGTGACGATCTTCACGCGATCCACGCGAATGGCCGCATAACGCGCGACCTGCTCGCTCGAACCGATCGCCTGCACATGCCGTCCATACACCGTCCGATTGAGCACGACGGCGCCGCCCGCCGCGACGATCAGGAAGATCCATATCGGCACCGGCACACCGAAGAGGCTCGCGTAATAGACCGGCCCGTAGAGATCGACGAGCGAGTTGTCCAGCGTGAGCGCGCCGCCGTCCGCGAGCCATGTGAGCAGCGCGCGAAAAATGCCGAGCGTGCCGAGCGTGACAATGAACGGCTCGATGCGCCCCTTCGTCACCAGCACGCCGTGCGCGAAGCCGAACAGCCCGCCCAGCACGAGCGCGAGCACGACGCCGAGCGCGATGATCAAGAGCGGCGGCACCGCGTGCCCGTGAAAGCCCTGCATGAGCGCGTTCATCATGTAGATCATGCTGCCCGCGATCAGCGCGGCCATCGACCCGACCGACAGGTCGATGCCGCCCGAGATGATCACGAAGGTCATGCCCACCGCGATGATGCCGATGAACGATGTGCGCGTGAGCACGTTCATCGCGTTGTCGAGGGTGGCGAAGTCGCCGTTGAGCAACGTGCCGCCGACGCACAGCGCGATCAGCCCGATCAGCGGCCCGACGCCGAACAGAAAGCGCGCGGCGGCGGAAAGACGGCTCTCGCTGTCGATGTCTTCAGTGTGTGCCGGTCGCATGCGCGATCAACCTCTCTTCGGTCAAAAGATCCATGCCGAGCGTCGCGACGAGCTCGCCCGCGCGCATCACCGCGACGCGATGACACAAGCCGATCAGCTCGATCAGCTCGGATGAAATCACGATCACCGCGCGGCCCTCGGCGGCCAGCCGGTGAATCAGGAAATAGATGTCGCGCTTGGCGCCGACATCCACGCCGCGTGTCGGTTCGTCGAGCACGATCACGCGCGGATCGGGATTCAGGAACTTCGCGAGCGCGAGCTTCTGCTGGTTGCCGCCCGACAGCATGCGCGCGCGAATCGACGTGTTCCCCGTGCGAATGCCGAAATCGTTCACGGCTTTCTTCAACGCGTCGCGTTCGGCGTGCATGTCGATGAACGGATGCGCATAGCGCTCCAGCGTCATCATCGTCAGGTTGTCCTTGAGCGCCATGTCGACGTGCAGTCCGCGTCCTTTTCTATCCTCGCTCAGGTACGTGAGGCCCTGCTTCATCGCTTCGCGCGGGCTCGTCAGGCTGACGGTCTTGCCGTCGATCACGACGTGTCCCGCGCTCAACGGCCGCAAGCCGACGAGTGCCTCGAACAACTCCGTTCGTCCCGCGCCGACGAGTCCCGCGAAGCCGAACACTTCGCCTTTGCGCACCGAAAAGCCGATGCCGTTCGCCCAGCCCGGAACCGATGCGCCTTCGACCTCGAATGCGACCGGCGCGTCGTCGGTCAGCGGTGGCTTGTCGGGAAACATGTCGGAGACTTCGCGGCCGACCATCAGATTGGCCATCTGCTGGCGCGTGAGCTCCTCGGTCGGCGCGCGCGCGACGAAGCGGCCGTCGCGCATCACGATCACTTCGTCGGTCACGCGCTCCACTTCGTCGAGCTTGTGCGAGATATACACGATGGTCGTGCCCGCATCCTTCAGGCGCGCCATGAGGCTGAACAGACGCTGTGTCTCCGATGGCGTCAGCGTCGCGGTCGGCTCGTCCATGATGAGCAGCCGCGCGTCGCGCAGCATCGCCTTCGCGATCTCGACGAGCTGCTTCTCCGCGACGATCAGGTCGCGCACCTTCGTATCCGGATTCTTGTGCAGGCCGACGTCGTTCAGTCGCGCACGCGCGGCTTCGCGCATCGCCGGTTCGTCGAGGAAAAGGCCTTTCTTCAGCTCGTGGCCGAGGAACATGTTCTGCGTGATGCTCAAATGATCCGCGAGATTGAGTTCCTGGTGAATCAGCACGATCCCCGCGTGTTCGGCCTCGCGTGAACTCGCGAAGTCGCGCACGCGTTCGTCGATATACAGCTCGCCCGCGTTCGCGCGCTCGTAGCCCGCGAGGATCTTCATCAGCGTGGATTTGCCCGCGCCGTTTTCGCCGAGCAATCCATGGATGCGCCCCGGCGCGATATCGAAGGTGACGCCGTGCAGCACGCGCACCGGCCCGAACTGTTTTTCGATGCCCTGAAAGCGCACGGCGAGGCTCATCGTCACGCGCTCCTTCTTTGAATCAGCCGATGCGGCAGCAGCACGCCCGGCACTTCGGCGCGCGGATCGCGCAGGCGCTTGAGCAAGAGTTCAGCGGCGGTTTCGCCGAGCAGTTGCATCGGTTGCGACACGGTCGTCAGGGGCGGATAGACATGCGCGGCGACGGCGATATCGTCGAAGCCCACGACCGCGACATCGTCCGGCACCGCGAGCCCCACGCCGCGAAAGCCGTTCATCACGCCGATGGCGAGCGTATCGGAGACGGCGAAGGCGGCGGTCGGCCTTGCATCGCCGAGTGAAGCCAGTTGCACGGCCGCGCGTTCGCCGGCGTCGTAGTCGAGACTGTCGAGCTCGATCAGCCACTCCGCACGCGGCTCGATGCCCGCGTCCTTCAGCGCGTCGCGATAACCCGCGAGGCGTTGACGCCCGTACAGATAGCCCTGTCCCGAGTTGATGAGCGCGATGCGCCGATGACCCTTGGCCGTCAGATAGCGCACGACGTCGCCTGCCGCGAGATGATTGTCGATGCCGACATACGGCACGCCCGCCGCCGGATCGAACTCGCAGCACGCGACCCACGGCAGCGCCGACGCTTCTTCGGCGAGCGCCTTTTGCACGGCGGCAGGATCGAGGCAGATCGCGCCATCGGCGCGGCGTCCGCGCAGAAGATCGAAATAGCTGCGCTCGCGTAGCGGGTCCGCACCGGTGTCGCACAGCAGCATGAAGTAGCCGTTCTGGCGCGCGACGCTGTCGATGCCGCGCACGATCGCCGCATAGAACGGGTTGCCGAAGTCGGGGACCATCGTGAGCAGCAGGCGGCTTTCCGCCGTGCGCAGATTGCGCGCGAGCTCGTTGATGCGATAGCCGCTCAGCGCGACCGCTTCGCGGACTTTTTCTCGCGTCGCCTCGCGAACGTTCGTGTGGCCGTTAAGCACGCGCGAAACGGTGGCCACCGACACGCCCGCGCGCTCGGCGACGTCGGCAATCGATACTTCCTCACGTGGACGAACCGTATCTGACATTGCGGCGTCGCTCGCGGCGATCGAGATGTAATGGATTACATTATTTGATCGTACGAGCGCAATGGCAACAGCAATCGACTAGGGACAAACGCTTAAGACAGAAATCCACGGGCATGTGTCGATCCCTTGCAGGGTTGCGCGTCGTAAGGTGTGAGCGGGCCGATCACGCTCGACACCAATACACTCTTTTGAAGGAGCAATCCACATGCGATTCATGATGCTGATGATCCCGCGCGGCTACGAAAGCGCGGAGCCGGGCGCGATGCCGAGTGCGGAAGCCGTCGCCGCCATGATGAAGTACAACGAGGAATTGCAGAAGGCCGGCGTGCTGCTCGCGCTCGACGGACTGCATCCGCCGTCGATGGGCGCGCGCGTCACGTTCGAAGGCGGCAAGCCGCGCGTCACCGACGGACCGTTCGCCGAGGCGAAAGAAGTGCTCGGCGGCTACTGGATGATCCAGGTGAAGTCGCGCGAGGAAGCGATCGAATGGGCCAAGCGTTGTCCCGGATCGGAGAACGAGATGATCGAAGTGCGGCAGGTACAGGAGATGGAGGATTTCCCGCCGGACGTGAAGGCAGCCGCGGCGGGGTTCGACGAGATGCAGAAAGCGGTCAGGAAATGAGCGAGAGCCGGCCCCGATCGTGCCGGCCCCGCTCACGTCACGACGCTCAGATCAGGCGCTCCAGCGCGAGCGCAATGCCCTGCCCGCCGCCGATGCACAACGTGACGATCGCGCGCTTCACGCCGTCACGGCGCATTGCGTGCGCGAGACGCGTCGTGAGCACCGCGCCGGTCGCGCCGATCGGATGCCCGTGCGCAATCGCGCCGCCCTCCACGTTGACGATATCGTCCGGCACGCCGAGCGTCCTCGCCACGGCGATCGGCACCGCCGCGAAGGCTTCGTTGATCTCGAAGCGCTCCACATCGGCGAGGTTCCATCCCGCGCGCTGCAACGCCTGCTGCACCGCAGGCACCGGCCCGAGCCCGAACATGCCCGGTTCGACCGCCGCCACGCCGAACGCCGCGAGCCGCACGAACGGTTCGATACCGCGCGCATCGGCTTCCTTGCGGCTCGTCACGATCATCGCCGACGCGCCGCTGTTCAGCCCCGGCGCATTGCCCGCCGTGATCGTGCCGTCGGGACGAAACGCCGGGCGCAGTCTGGCGAGCGTCGCGAGACTCGTGTCGGGGCGCGGCTGCTCGTCGCGCGCGAACGTGACGGTTTCCCGGCCCGCCTTCACATCGACGCCGACGATTTCCGCATCGAACGCGCCGTCCTGCTGCGCGGCCGCGAACAACTGTTGCGAACGCTCGGCCCAGCGGTCCTGCGCTTCACGCGTGATATCCAGCTTCGTCACGAGGTCTTCGGTGTGCCAGCCCGAATGCTCGCCGGAAAACGCATCGACGAGGCCGTCGCGCAGCATGCTGTCGTAGATCTGCGCGTTACCCATGCGATAGCCGCGGCGCCCGCCGTCGAGCAGATACGGCGCGCGATCCATGTTCTCCATGCCGCCCGCGACCGCGAGCCTGGCGATGCCCGCCGCGATCTCGGTCGCGGCTGTCGCAATGGCTTGCGCGCCCGAGCCGCACACGCGATTGACGCTCAGCGCGGGCACGGAGACGGGCACGCCGCCGCCGACCGACGCCTGCCGCGCCGGATTCATGCGGTTGCCCGCCTGGATCACGTTGCCGAACACGACCGAGTCGATCGACGCGGGATCGAGCGCGCTGCCCGCCCGCCGCAGCGTTTCCGCGATCGCCGCCGCGCCGAGATCGACGGCGGGCGTGTCCTTGAGCGCGCCGTTGAACGCGCCGATCGCCGTGCGCACCGGATGAGACAAAACGATGTCTTGCGCAAACATGGCGGTGCCTCGCTTAGCGTGGGATGCCGGTGAGATAGATCGGCGTGTCGGTGGAGAGCGAACGCTTGACGTCGCGCCCGGTGTCATCGACGAGCACTTCTTCCTGGTTCTTTTCCAGCGCGGCGAGCACTTCGTTCACCACATGCGCCGGCGTCGACTTCGGCGCGGTGACCTGCGCCGTCATGTCGGTGTCGATGTAGCCGGGATGCGCCGCCACGACGAGCGTGCCCTGCTCGCGCAATTCCTCGCGCAATGCGTTGGTGGCCGCCCACGCCGCCGCCTTCGAAATGTGATACGCGCCGCCCGCCGGCAACGAAACCCAGCTCAGCACCGACAGAATGTTGACGACCGCGCCGCCGCCGTTCCTCTTCAGAACGGGCGCGAACGCCTGCGTGAGCGCGATCGGGCCGAACGTGTTGATCTCGAGCAGATCGCGGATGCCTTGCGTCGATGCCGGATCGACGAGCAGGCCGCGCGTCGTCGCGCCCGCGTTGTTGACGATCACCTGCACGTCGCTATAAGTCGCGGCCGCTTCGGCGATGTCGGCCGCGTTGGTCACGTCGAGGCGGATCGCTTCGACGCCGGGAATATCGACGCTCTTCGGATCGCGAGCGGCGGCGTAGACCTTCGCCGCGCCCGCTTCGAGCAGCGACTTTGCGAATTGCTTGCCGAGGCCGCGATTGGCGCCGGTGACGAGAACGACTTTTCCTTTGATCTGCATGATGTGCTCCATCAAACTGTGCATATGCACTAATACGATACGAAAAAGGCCCGCGCCCGGCGAGCCTGGTCGATGCCGCTCACTCCATCGTCGTCAGTTCGAACAGCGATTGACGCAATGCCTTCGCGCGCTTTTCGCCGAACTTCGCTTCGAATTCCGCCTGCGCGACACGCCATTGCGCCGATGCCTTGACGAGCGTGTCCTTGCCGGATGCCGTCAGCCGCAGACCGACCGCGCGCGAGCTGGCGGATTCCTGCGCCGCTTCGACGAGGCCGTCGCGCTGCAAGGGCTTGAGCGCGCGCACGAGCGTGGTGCGGTCCATCACCATCGACTCGGCGAGCTCGGCCATCTGCACGCCGGGCCTGCGCCCGATCGCCGCGAGAATCGTGAACTGCGCCGCCGTGATGCCGACCACGTTCAGGTGCCGCTCGTACATCTGCGACACATAACGCGCCGCCTGGCGGATAGCGAAACAGTTGCAGTCGAGAGGAGAAGAGTGGGAAGTCATGTCGAGCAGGATATGAGTGCATATGCACTTTGTCAAGCAAGGGAATATCGATCGTTGCGATAGGCGCCGCCCGGCGATGGTCGGGAATCGTCGTTCGCCGCGCGGTGCCGAAACGCGCCGAGCCGCCCCCGGCTTGCGATCGCGGCACATCGGGCCTGTGCCGAAATCCGCATCGGACGCGCGACTTAACACCAAGACGCGGCGAAATTGGCTTTCTACATTGCGCATGTCCGCTGCCTGTGCCGGGCCGCGCGCGAAGCGGCTGCTTTCATCGCCGGATTGCCGGCCGTCGAGGGCAAGTCCGTCTTGCCGGCACTGGACCGGTCGTGTTCCATTCGATTGCCAAATCAAAAGGGAGAGGAAAACCATGCGCATCCGTACCAAACCTTTGGCATGGCTCGTGGCATGCGCCGCGGCCACCTTCGCCGCCGCGCCCTTCGCCGCGAGCGCCGACGAACTGCCGGTGAAAGTGGGTTTTGCCGCGCCGCTGACCGGCGCGAACGCGGGTTACGGGAAAGACCTCCAGAACGGCGTGCAGCTCGCGCTCGACGAAGCCAACGCGAAGAAGATCATGATCGGCGGCAAGACGGCGAAGTTCGAGATCCGCGCGGAAGACGACCAGGCCGACCCGCGCGTCGGCGTTCAGGCGGCGCAGAAGCTCGTCGATGATGGCGTGGTAGTCGTCGTCGGGCACTTCAATTCGGGCACGACGCTGCCCGCCTCGCCGATCTACAACAGCGCCGGCATCCCGACGATCGACCCCGCCGCGACCAATCCGACCATCACGACACGCGGCCTGGAGAACATGTTCACCGTGATTTCGAGCGACGCGCAAAACGCGGGCAACGCCGGCGCGTATGCAGTGACGACGACGAAGGCGAAGCGCATTGCGATCATCGACGATCGCACGGCCTTCGGTCAGGGCGAAGCCGACGAGTTCGAGAAGGCAGTGAAGGCGAAAGGCGGCACGATCGTCACGCGCGAGTACAGCGACAATCAGACCGTCGATTTCAGCGCGCAGCTCACGCGCATCAAGGCCGCCAACGCCGATCTGATCTTCTTCGGCGGCCTCGACCGCCAGGCGGCGGCAGTCGTCAAGCGGATGAAGCAGCTCGGCATGAACGCGCAGTTCGTCGGCGGCGGCGGCGTGATGGACGCCGATTTCCTCAAGCTCGCGGGCGATGCCGCCGAGGGCGCGCAGGCGTGGGAATACGGCAGCCCGCTCGACAAGCTGCCCGAAGGCAAGGCGTTCAGCGACAAGTTCCAGAAGCGCTTCGGCGTCGCGATTCTCTCGTATGCGCCGTTTGGCTACGACGCCGCATGGGCCGCGATCAACGCGATGCAGAAGGCCAATTCCATCGATCCGAACGTGTACCGGCCCGTGCTGAAAACGAACACGTTCCAGGGCATCACCGGGCCGATCGCGTTCGACAGCAACGGCGCGCTGAAGAACGCATCGTCGACGCTGTATCAGGTGAAGAACGGACAGTGGGCGTCGGTCGTCACCAAGCACGGCATGTAACGATGCTTCAGGCCGGCGCCGCGTGCGTCCGCGCCTGAAGTCCCGCGCGCGTTTTCGCCGCCTCGTCGCCCAGCCATTGCGCGAATTGCTGCAATGCGGGCGACGGCGCGGGCCGCTCCGGATACGCGAGGTAATACGCCGCGCCGCTCGTCACGCACAGCGGGAACGGCGCGATCACGCGCTTCGCGCGCAAATCTTCCTCGATCAGCGAGACATCGCCGATCGTCACGCCCAGACCCTGCATCGCCGACGACATCGCCAGATCGAGCGTGTCGAAATGCTGCGCTTTCGTCGACGGCAGGCCCGCATAGCCGTAGGCGCCGAGCCACAGAAGCCAGTCGCGGCGGTCTCGCGTGGGATGCAGAAGCGTCTTGCCGGCGAGATCGTCGGGCGCGGGCGCGGCGTGCTTTTTCGGCTTCCACAATTCGGGCGCGCAGACGGGCGTCAGCACTTCATCGAAAAGATGATGCGACACCACGCCTCTGAGCGACGGCGCGGCGCCGAACACGATCGCCGCATCGAACGCCTCCGCGCCGAACTCGACGCCGTGCGACACCGACGCCGTCACCTCCACCACCAGCTCCGGGCGCTCATTCTGCAAGCGGATGACGCGCGGGAGCACCCAGCGCATCGCGCAGGTCGGGCACTTCACGCGCAGAATGCCGGATTGCGCGCCGCCTTTCGCGAGCGCATCGTCGATATGCGCGAACGCCTGTTGCAAGGGCGCGACGAGCAGCGCGCCGTGCTGCGTCAACGCGAGCCCGCGCGCCTGCCGCGTGAAAAGCGCGTAGCCGAGATGCGCCTCGAGTCCCGCAATCTGGCGGCTGACCGCGCCTTGTGTCACGTTCAGCACCTCGGCGGCGCGCGTGAAATTCAGCTTCTGCGCGACCACGAGAAAGGTCTTGAGCAGGTCGAGGGAGGGGAGCTGTTTCATCGGAGCTATCGGGTTTTTTGACATGTAGCCATGAATTGCAAGCATGGCTAGTATGACAAAGTTTCGATTGTCCGCGCTTTATTGCTGCGGTTGAATCGACGGCAGTCATCGCCGAACCGCAATACCGGAGACACTCGCCGTGCAAAGCGCCTGCATTCCCGAATCGAAGCTGCCGAAAGTCGGCACGACCATTTTCTCTGTCATCGGCCAGTTGGCCGAGGAGCATCACGCGCTCAACCTGTCGCAGGGCGCGCCGAACTTCGCGTGCGATCCGAAGCTGATCGAAGGCGTCGAGCGAGCCATGCGGGCAGGACATAACCAGTATTCGCCGATGTCCGGCGTCTTCGCGCTGCGCGAGGCAATCGCCGTGAAGACGCAGAAGCTGTATGGCGCGCAGTACGATCCGGACACGGAAATCACGGTGGTCGCGAGCGCGAGCGAAGGCCTGTACGCGACGATCAGCGCGCTCGTGCATCCCGGCGACGAGGTCATCTATTTCGAGCCGTCCTTCGACAGCTATGCGCCGATCGTGCAGTTGCAGGGCGCCACGCCCGTCGCAATCAAGCTTTCGCCCGAGACTTTCCACATCGACTGGGACGAAGTCGCCGCCGCGATCACGCCGCGCACGCGCATGATCCTCGTCAACACGCCGCACAATCCGACCGGCAGCGCGTTCACATCCGCCGACATCGAACGGCTCACCGCCCTCACGCGCGACACGAAGATCGTCGTGCTGTCGGATGAAGTCTACGAGCACGTCGTCTTCGATGGCGCGCCGCATCACGGCATGGCCCGCTATCCCGAGCTGGCGCAACGCAGCGTGATCGTGTCGTCGTTCGGCAAGTCGTATCACGTCACGGGCTGGCGCGTCGGCTACTGTCTCGCGCCGGCGCCGTTGACGGCCGAGATCCGCAAGATCCACCAGTTCATGACCTTCTCCGCCGATACGCCGATGCAAATGGCTTTCGCCGAAGCACTCGCGGACGAAGCGAGCTATCTGAATCTCGGGCCGTTCTATCAGCACAAGCGCGACCTGCTCGCCGAATCGCTGAGGCAATCGCGCTTCGAACTGTTGCCGAGCGCGGGCAGTTTCTTCATGCTGGCGCGGTATGACGCGATCTCGAACGAGTCCGACAGCGACTTCGTGCTGCGCCTGATCCGGGAAGCGCGCGTCGCGACGATTCCGCTGTCCGCGTTCTACACCGACGGCACCGACAACCACCTGATCCGTCTTTCGTTCGCGAAAGACGACGACACGCTCGTCGAAGGCGCGCGCCGCCTTTGTTCGATCTGACGATTTCCCTGGAGACCAACACGATGAAACTCAAACACATCGCCAGCGCCCTGTTCGTCGCATGCACGTTCGCGAGCGGTGCGGCGCTTGCCGCCGATACGCTGCGCTTCGGACTGGAGGCGCAATACCCGCCGTTCGAATCCAAATCGTCGACGGGCGAACTGCAAGGGCTCGACATCGACGTCGGCAACGCGGTCTGCGCCGCCGCGAAGATGCAGTGCAAGTGGGTCGAGACGTCGTTCGACGGCCTGATTCCCGCGCTGCAGGGCCGCAAGTTCGACGCGATCAACTCCGCGATGAACGCGACCGACCAACGCCGCCAGGCGATCGACTTCACGACGGTCGTGTATCGCGTGCCGACGCAACTGATCGCGAAGAAAGGCAGCGGTCTGGAGCCGACGTCGGCATCGTTGAAGGGCAAGAGCGTGGGCGTGCTGCAAGGCTCCATTCAGGAGACGTTCGCGAAGGCGCACTGGGAGAACGAAGGCGTGAAGGTCGTGCCGTATCAGGATCAGAACCAGGTATATGCGGATCTGAAGTCCGGCCGTCTCGACGCGACGCTCGTGCTCGCGCCCGCCGGACAGACCGGGTTCCTGTCGAAGCCGGACGGCGAAGGCTTCGCGTTCGTCGGTGCGCCGGTGCGCGACGACAAGATTCTCGGCAGCGGCATCGCTTACGGCGTGCGCAAGGGCGACGATGCGCTGAAGGCGAAACTCAACGCGGCGATCGAGAAGGTTCGGGCGGACGGGACCATCGACAAGTACGCGAAGAAGTATCTCGGCAATATCGATATTTCAGCGAAGTGACACGGCGGCGGCTTCAGCAGCTTTTTTTGAGCGCAGGCACACTGGCGGCTTGACCTTCTCGGCCGCGGCGCGACCATCGCGGCCCCGAGCATTGGAGCCGCATGAGCACGCCGACGACGCCCCGTTCCGCCGCCGCATCGCCACCTGCGCCGCCTGCGCCGCTCGCAGGCGGCCAGCTCGTCCTCGCCACCTTCGCGGTGGCGCTCGCGACCTTCATGAACGTGCTGGATTCGTCGATCGCCAATGTCGCGATTCCGACGATCTCCGGCAATCTCGGCGTGTCCGTCAACGAGGGCACGTGGGTCATCACCGTGTTCGCGGCATCGAACGCCGTCTCCATTCCGCTGACCGGCTGGCTCACACAGCGGCTCGGGCAAGTGCACCTTTTCGTCGGCGCAATCCTGATGTTCGTGCTGTCGTCGTGGCTGTGCGGCCTCGCGCCGAATCTGCCGGTGCTGCTGTTCGCGCGCGTGTTGCAGGGCGCGGTCGCCGGGCCGCTGATTCCGCTGTCGCAGGCGATCCTGCTCGGCTCGTATCCGAAAGAGAAATCGTCGATGGCGCTTTCGCTCTGGGCGATGACCGCGACCGTCGGGCCGATCGCCGGTCCCGCGCTCGGCGGCTGGATCACCGACAGCTATTCGTGGTCGTGGATCTTCTACATCAACATTCCGGTGGGCATCTTCGCGGCGGGCGTCACGTGGCTCATCTACCGCGATCGCGAATCGCCGACGCGCAAAGCGCCGATCGACGTCATCGGTCTGCTGCTGCTCGTTTCGTGGGTGGCGTCGCTGCAGATCATGCTCGACAAGGGCCGCGACCTCGACTGGTTCTCGTCGCCGCTGATCGTGGTGCTCGCGATCGTCGCGGCCATCGCGTTTGCGTTCTTCGTCGTGTGGGAGTTGACCGACCCGAATCCGGTCGTCGATCTGCGTCTTTTCGCGGGGCGCAACTTCTTCGGCGGGACGGTGGCGATTTCGGTCGCGTACGGCGTGTTCTTCGGCAATCTCGTGCTGCTGCCGCAATGGATGCAGCAGTATCTGAACTATCGATCCGTCGATGCGGGGCTCGTCACCGCGCCGCTCGGCATCTTCGCCGTGATCCTCGCGCCGGTGATGGGCAAGGTCTTGCCGCGCAGCGACGCGCGCATCATCGCGACGATGGCGTTCATCGGTTTCGCGTTCGTGTTCTGGCTGCGCTCGAAGTACGTGATCGAGATCGACACGTGGCATCTCGTGCTGCCGACGCTCCTGCAAGGCATCCCCATGGCGATGTTCTTCGTGCCGCTCACAGCGATCGTGCTCTCGGGATTGCCGCCGTCGAAGATTCCGGCGGCGGCGGGGCTGTCGAATTTCGCGCGGGTGTTTTGCGGCGCGGTGGGCACCTCGCTCGCGGGCAACGCGTGGGATAACCGCATCGCGCTGCATCACGAGCGGCTCACCGAGCAGGCGAATGTCTACAACCCGGCGTTTCTGCAGTCGCTCGGGCTATCGCAATCGACACTCGATGTCAGCGAAGCGCAAGCACGCGGGATGTTCAATTTCACCGTCAACACGCAAGCCGCGATGATGGGGCTCAACGATATCTTTCTGATCTCGGCGGTGATCTTCATTTTGATCATTCCGCTAATCTGGATTACGAAGGTGGCGAAGGGAGGCGGGGGCGGGGCGGCTTCGGGGGCGCATTGAAGGTAGCGCGAGCCTCGCGCGGCTCGCGTGGCTCGCGTGGCGTGTTACTCGGGCAAAAACCCCTGCTCCAGTACCGAGGACATCGTCCACGGACAGCTTTCCGGGAAATCTGCGAAACCGATACGCGCTTCATTCGCCGCCTGTTCGCGCGCATCGCCCCACATATCGGCGATCCGGTCCTCTTCGGTGAGCATCGGCTTCAGACTCGGCGTTTTCCTGAGCCGTCGCTCGATTGCGGCGCGCTGAGTCAGGATGGTGTTCGTCCAGCTATTGGTTCGCCGCTCCGGCTGAAACTGCCACTTCAGCAAATGCGCCAGCAAGATCGCCATCCTGCTCGCGAATTCCCTTTGTTCACTCTTACCGACGTCCTCGATTTCCTCAGCGATATGCTCGATATCGATGGACGCAAGCTTCCCTGCACGCAGCAGCGCGGCCTGTTCATAGGCCCACGCCACCACGTCCTTTTCATAAGGTGTTCCCATCGGCAGATTCCCGTTTTCCTTCGGATTTTCGGTATCGCCCATGCTAGTTTGCATTCCCTTGTTCATGCAGATCGTCCAGACGGCTAACGCGACTCACTTCAAACCGAGTTCCACGCGCGAACCCGCCCCCTTGTCCTTGATATCGTCCGCGGACATCTTCGGCGCGACGACAAAAATCCGCTTGCTGTCGATCTTCCCGTCGAAGTACTCCTGCACCGCCTGCGCGCGACGCTGCGCCAGATCGCGCAGCGACCCGTCATCCACCGGCGCATTCTTCGTCAAGGCCGCTTTCATGTCCGCATCGGACACCGTCTTCGTCATGCCGATGAAGTTGGTCGGCTTCTTGAACTCCGCCGACTTGTACACCTTCGCCAGATACTTGTCGTAGTCGGCATCCGATATCTTGATCGCGTTCCAGTCCACGGTCTCGCCGTTGTCGGACATGTCGCGCACCTTCGCGCGCTTGACCTGGCCGTCGAGCCACGCGGCCCGCAACGCCGGCTCGTCCGTATTCGGATCGACACGGCCCGTCACGTCCATTCGCACCGACGGCTTGTCCACCAGCGCCTTGGCAATCGTATCCAGCTTCTTCTGCGCGGCATCGTTCAACGCGGCCGAACCCGCATCGAATTCGATGTAGTTGAGATCCTCGCCGCTGCCGCCGCCGAACGCGTGCGCGAGCAGCGTGAACGGCGCGGTCACCGCCTTCTGCACGAGATTCACGATCGCCTGCCACACGAGCCCGCCGATCGAAAACTCCGGATTGTCGAGCGACCCGGAAATCGGAATGTTGACGTCGATCTCGCCGCGCGAATTCTTCAAGAGCGACACCGCGAGCCTCACCGGCAGCTTCGTCGCCGTCGGATTGTCGATGTGATCGCCGAACGTCAGCTGATCGATGAAGAGATGATTGTTCGCCGTGAGCTTGTTGTCGGCCAGCATGTAGTGCAGATCGACGTTGAGCTTGCCCTTCGTGATCGGATAGCCCGCGTACTTGGACGAATACGGCGTGAGGTTCGTCAGCTCGACGCCGTGCGCGCTCGCCGTCAGATCGAGCGCCGGCTTCTCGATCAGCGGGTTGATTTGCCCCTTGATCGATACCGGCCCGTTCGCCGCCAGCTTCGCCGATACATCGACGGGCGCGGGCGTCGTCGAACGCGTGCCGAATGCGCCGATCGTGCCGTTGATCGCAACGAGATTCGCCGTGTAGTTCGGCTTGATGAAGTTGTCGGTATAGGTCACGCGGCCGTCCTGCAGCACCAGCTGGCCGAAGTGCATGTTGACCGGCGGCCCGGAATCCGACGCGGTTTTCACCGGCACAGTCGCGGGCGCGCTCGCCGCCGCCGGCGCAGACGCGCCTTCCTCCTTCGCTCCGCCGCGCGTCACCGATTGCGGCCCGCCCTCACCCGCCACCACGCTCTTCAGGTTCAGCCTGCCCTGCGCGTCGAGCAGCACGCGGCCGTAGAACTTCGCGAAGGTCACGCGCGCCGCGTCGATATCGGTGCCGCGCTCGCTGTAGTTCACCTTCGCGTTGGTCAGGCCGAGCAGCTTCCAGCCCGCGAAGCGGTCGGACGTCGCCTTGTCGAGCATGCGCACATCCGACAACGAAACATCGCCCTTATACGACGCCGCGAGCGTCTTGCCGCTGCCCGACATCGCGACATCGCCGTTCGCGTTCAGATAGGCGCTCGTCACTTCGATGTTCAGCCTGTCGCCGAAATACGGCTCGAACGCGGAGGCATCGACCTGATCGCCCTTCACGTGCAGCGCGAGCTTGAGCGGCGTGACCGTGACATTGCCGCCGATCGCGAGCGCGCCACGGCCGTTCAACGTGAGCTTGCCATCGACGGCGAGCGGTTTGGTCAGATCGTCGCTGAACTGCTTCACGTTCACCGCGAGCGGCGCGACGCGCAGCTTGACCGGCCGCGCCGTGGATTCGTCGGTGATATTCGCCGATGCATCGGCGAGCGTGATCTCGCCGATCTGATAGCGCCACGCCGGGCCGGCCGCCTGCGCCTTCTGGATCTTGCGCGTCGCGGTCTGCTCGGGCGCGGCCTCGTGCGGCCCCGCGAGCGCGGCGAGATCGATGCTGCCGTCCTTGCGGCGCGTCGCGTCGAGCGCGAGACCGCTCAGTTGGACGCTGTCGAGCGATGCGTTGCGCGCGGATACATCGACCTTGCCGATCTTCGCCACCGCCGACGCCAGCTTGATCGGCGCGCCGCCGCCCGCATTGGGCACGAGCGCGAGCGCATCGAGTTTCACATTGCCCGCGCCGACCTGCACGCCGCCATCCGGCTTGCTCCAGTCGACCGACACCGGCAGGTTCGCGCCGAGCGTGCCGCTCGTCACCCGCGCGGCCATCAGGTTCGCGAGATACGGCTGCAGCGGCGGCAGCGCCAACGCGTTCAGCGCCAGCTTCACGTCCGCCGTCTTCGCGGCGAGCGTCACGTTGCCCGAGGCATCGAGCGCGCCGCCCTTGTCGAATGCGGTCTTGAGCGTGTATTTCGCGGGGGTCTTCGCGAGCGTCGAGAAACCGTCGAGCGTGACGGCGAGGCCGGTGAGCGCACCCTGCGCGCGTGTCTTGAGCAACTGGTCATCGAGGGCGATCCTGCCGCCGTCGATCGCGAGATGACGGATCGTCAGATCGAGCGGAGGCGCGGCCTTTTGCGCTTCCTTCGCGTCTTTCGCCGGCGCGGGACCGGCCAGTTTCTGCACATTCAACTGTCCCGCCGGATCGCGCGCGAGATGCACATCGGGGTTCGACAGCGTCACTTCGTCGAAGTGATAGATGTCGCGCAGCGGCTCTGCGTTCGCGATCTTCACGTGCAGCGCGCGGGCCGCGACGAGCGGCGCGTTCGCCTTGTCGATGACGGCGAGATCGGCGAGATCGGCGGTGCCTGCAATGCGGATCGTCGGCGTGTCGCCCGAGATCGCGAAGTTCACGTTGAGATCCGTCGACAGCTTGCCGCTCTTCACTGCGACCGGCACCGAGGCCGGCGCGTATGACGCCATCTGCGGCACGTCGAGGCCATCGAGCGTGAGCGCGATCTCGGATTCGCGCGACTGCGCGAACGGCTTGGTGCGCCCTTTCACGACGAGCGGCGAGCCGTCGATACGCGCCTGCAACAGCGGCGTCACGAAAATGTCCGTGGCCGACGGCAGCGTCGCGATGAACGGGATGCCGAGCGCGAAGCGGTCTATCACGTGCTTCGCCTTCAGCAGCCTGTCATCGAATGTGATCTGGCCATTTTCGAGCCGGATGTTCGACACCGAGAAGCGCGCGGGCTTGTCCGAGGGCGTCGGCGAGGGCTTCGAGAACTTCGCGATCAGATCGGAGAAGTTGAAATGCTCGCCGTCGAAGCGCACGACGTTGATGCGCGGCGAATCGATTTTCAGTTCATTGACGACCGGCGCGAGCCTGAACACCGACGACCACGAGGTGCGCACGACGAGCCGCGACACATCGACGAAATCGGCCGGGGCGCCCGGCGTCTTCGCGAGATTCGCGGGCGATTCGCCGATATGCACGCCATCGGCTTCGAAATCGAGCGTGTAGGGATTGAGCGAGATGCGCCTGATGCTGACCGGGCGATCGAGCTGCTGCGCGAGCTGCTGCTCGGCGATATGCCGGATGACCGGCGGCGCGACGAAAAACCCGAGCGCGCCGATGACGAGTAACGCAATCAGCAAGCCGATGAAGATGCGCCGCGTGCGCCGCGCATGAACGACTCCGCGCAGGGTTTGACCGGCGGAGGCAAGAGAAGACCTGGTGATGCTTGACATTCGATGCGCGGCGACAGGCCGCCCGTATGAGCGCCGCCCGAGCTTCGCCGTCCCGGAAAGATGATGTTCGAGTATACGACGAGGCGGCTCGCAAACGTTGCCCAAACCGCGTATCAAAAACATGAAGGCCGCGAAAAAATCGCGGCCTTCATGTTTCAGTCTGATTGCTTTCGCGAGTCTGACTCACTGCCGGTGAACGGGCGGCGGCGCCCATGTGCCGTCGCTCGCTTGCGCCTTGGGCGCATAGAGACGCATCGCGAGCTGGAATTCGCCTTCGGGCGCGGGCAGCCAGTTCGCGTCGCGCGCGCGTCCCGGCGACTTCGCCGACACGATCACGTCGACGGAACCATCGCGATTCTTCTTGAGCCGGTCGCGGTCGGAGAGCGACAGGCGCGGCAGCGTCTCGTTCGCGAGCGCGCCGTCCTTCGTATACGCGGTGATCGTCCAGAAGCCGCGCACCGGCGGCAACTGATCGGGCGCGAAGTGCAGCGTGTACGCTTTCGTGCCGTCGAGCGCGTGGCCTTCGCTGTCCACGCGCGTCACCGGCTTCACTTCGCCTTCCTTCGTGCTCGTCGCAGTCTGGCGGCGTGCGAGATAGGCGCGCAGCGTGTAGTCCGTGCCGTAGATGCCCACGCCATCGCCGAACCAGGTCCAGCCGTTCTTCGTGATCGCGTTCGGCGGCACCGTCGCGAGCCGCTCGCGCGCATCGGCGAGGCCGGAATCGAGGAGCGGCGCATCGGTCTTCCTGAACTGCACCGGCTCGCCGGGCTTCACGCCGAGTTCGGCGAGCTGGCTCATCGCGTGGGCATCGTCGGTGGCGGCGGGATTGTCGTCGAGCGAGCGGGCAAGGCGCGCGAAGAACGCGTTCGCGTCGAGCGCTTCGGCCTGCGCGCCGGGTGCTACCGTTGCCAGTGCGGAGGGCAGCGGCGGCACCGCGGGCTGGCGCGCGCCGTTCGCGGGCCACGCGCCGGCCACCGCCGGCGTCGGATCGGCGGCCGAGCCCTTCGCGGGCGTCAGCGTGTCGATGCGCATCGACGTCTGCAGCTTGCGCGCCTCGCGCACATCGCGCGGGCCGTTCACGCGCACGCGCACCGAAAGCCACACGTAACGCGTGCGCGTCTCGACGCGCGTCGCAACGGCGGGCAGCGTGCCGGTCCAGCCCGCGGGCACGAACGCGATCAGTTGCATCTTGGGATACGGCGTCGTGTCGGCGCTGGAATAGAGCGCGTTGGTCCACGCGTCGAACGCGCGGGCGTCGAGATAGCGGCCGTGCGGCGCGGCGGGCAACGAGACGATCACCGGATCGGCAAAGACATCGAGCCAGGCGGTCGATTCGAGCGTATCGACGCTCGGCCAGCCCGCCGCGCCTGCGGGCGGCAGCGCGATCGCGTGACGGAACGTGTTGAGCGGCGTCTGCCCGGGCTGCCCGGTGCGGCCGCTGGCACGCTCGCGGGCGATGTCTGAGGCGACGAGCGGAAATCCGAACGTATAGGCGTCGGCGACCTGATTTTTCACCCAGCCCGTGCTGGTCGGCTTCACCTCGGGCTGCTTTGTCGCACAGCCCGCCAGGAGCGCCATGCCGGCGAGACTCACGCTCATCCAGGTTGCGGTGTTGAGCGGAAACGTCCAGCGTCGGTTGTTCTTCATTCGAATGTAAATCCGGTTCTTCTTTCGATTTGGGTCTTCGCGCGATCCGGTTCGGGATCGATTCACGGCACGCTCGCAAGCGGCTCGATGCCGCCCCGAATCCCCGCGCGGCGCGCCACGAGCATTATCTCGAAATTCGGGTTTTAACTTAACCGCTGACGATAGGCAAGATGAAGCGTATAAAAGCGCTCCGGCAGGTCGAAGAATGCACCAGATGCCGGTCAAAAGCACTGAATGTCGCGCGTTTCGTCCTTCGAATACGATGATTTTCGATGTATTGCACGATCGCACGACGCCGTCCATTGCGTCCTTGACCTTCCAATCATTGGAAGGTCGATACTCGTGTCGTGAGGGATCTGCGCGATCCCAGCCAGACCGGAGCGTTTCACTATGTCCACAGCATCATCCGAGAATCCGAGAACCGCGCAACTCGCCGTGAGCGGCATGACGTGCGCCTCGTGCGTGGCGCGCGTCGAGAAAGTGCTCAAGCGCGTGCCTGGCGTCGAAAGCGTCGCGGTCAATCTCGCGACCGAGAAGGCGACCGTGCACGCGAACGGCGCCGTGACGGACGATCAGCTCGTCGCCGCCATCGCGAAGGCCGGCTATGAAGCCGCGCCGATTCTGCCCGAAGCCGCGCCCGCCGCCGCGCCGGCCGCATTCGATCGCGAGTTCGCCGCGGTGTTCGCCGCCGCCGTGCTCACCGTGCCGCTCCTCGCGCCGATGTTCGGGCTCGCGCTGAATCCGTGGCTGCAACTCGTGCTCGCGAGCGTCGTGCAGTTCGGCTTCGGCGCGCGTTTCTACGTCGGCGGCTATCGCGCGGTGCGGGCGTTCGCGGGCAACATGGACCTGCTCGTCGCGCTCGGGACGTCGGCGGCCTGGGGCTTGTCCGTCTATCAGATGTTCGCGCACGGCGGCATGACGGAGCATCTGTTCTTCGAGGCGTCGGCGGTCGTCATCACGCTGGTGCGCTTCGGCAAGTGGCTGGAAGCGCGCGCGAAGCGCCAGACCACCGACGCGATCCGCGCGCTCAATGCGCTGCGTCCGGACAAGGCACGCGTGCGCGACCGCGACGATCCGGCGCGCGAACGGGACGTCGCGCTCGCCGATGTGCGCGTCGGCGATATCGCCATCGTGCGGCCGGGCGAGCGCGTGCCGGTCGACGGCATCGTGCGCGAGGGCCGCACGCATATCGACGAATCGCTGATCACGGGCGAAAGCCTGCCCGTCGCGAAGGAACCGGGCGCCCGTGCGACCGGCGGCTCGATCAACGGCGAAGGGGTCATTGCGATCGAAACCACGGCGATCGGCGCGGAAACGACGCTCGCGCGCATCATCCGGCTCGTCGAATCGGCGCAGGCGGAGAAGGCGCCGATTCAGCGGCTCGTCGATCGCGTATCGGCGGTGTTCGTGCCGGCGATTCTGGCGATCGCGCTCGTCACGCTCGCCGGCTGGCTGCTGCACGGCGCAGGCGCCGAAACGGCGCTGCTCGACGCGGTCGCGGTGCTCGTGATCGCCTGCCCGTGCGCGCTCGGCCTGGCGACGCCAACCGCGATCATGGCCGGCACCGGCGTCGCGGCGCGCCAGGGCATTCTCATCAAGGACGCGCAGGCGCTCGAGCAGGCGCATGCGATCCGGATCGTCGCGTTCGACAAGACGGGCACGCTGACCGTCGGCCGGCCGAGCCTCGTCGCGTTCGATGCCGCGCCCGGGCAGGACCGGGCCGAAGCGCTCGGGCTCGCCGCCGCCGTGCAGCGCATGAGCGAGCATCCACTGGCGAAGGCCGTCGTGGCCGCCGCGAACGACGCGCCGCGTTTCGAGGCGAGTGCGGCGCGCGCGGTGGCCGGGCGCGGCGTGGAGGCGAAGGTCGGGGCGCGGCGCGTCGCGATCGGCAGCGCGCGCTGGGTCGCGGAACTGGGCGCGGGCGTGCCGGCATCGCTCGAAGCGCGGGCGCGCGAACTGGAGGCGCAGGGCAACACGATTTCCTGGCTCATCGATCTCGATGGCGCCGTGCTTGCATTGCTGGCATTCGGCGACACGATGAAGCCGACCGCGCGTGCCGCCGTCGAACGCCTGGCGAGCATGGGCGTGAAAAGCGCGCTCGTCACCGGCGACAACGAAGGCAGCGCGCGAAGCGTCGCGCGTGCGTTGGGCATTCCATCGGATCTCGTGTTCGCACAGACGCTTCCCGACGACAAGGCGCGCGTCGTCGCGCAACTGAAGGCGTCGGCGGGCGGCATCGTGGCGATGGCCGGCGACGGCATCAACGACGCGCCCGCGCTCGCCGCCGCCGACATCGGCATCGCGATGGCGAGCGGTACCGATGTGGCGATCGAAGCGGCCGGCCTCACGCTGATGCGCGGCGATCCGGCGCTCGTCGCTGATGCAATCGACATCTCGCGGCGCACGTACCGCAAGATCCGGCAGAACCTCTTCTGGGCGTTCGTCTACAACCTGATCGGCATTCCGCTCGCGGCATTCGGCTTGCTCGATCCGATGTTCGCGGGCGCGGCGATGGCGTTCTCCAGCGTGAGCGTGGTGACCAACGCGCTGTTGCTGAGAACGTGGCGCGCTCAGGCCGGCGCCGTCGAGGAAGCGCGCGCGGGCAAACCGATCACGCGTCCGGCGTAAGGTGCATCCGTGAGCGCGATGGCCGGCTCGGCGGCGATGCGCGCGGCGATGTCTTCATCGAACGATGCGGACTTCGGCGCGCCGCTCGAATCGATGTGCAGCATCATCTGCTCGCACGCCGACACCGGCTCGGCGGCATCGCCCTCGAACATCTCCATGTATAGATGGATGCGCTTTTTGTCGTGCGCAATCACGTGTGCAACGACCCGCACCGCCGCTCCTTCCTTGATTTCGCGCAGATAGCTGATGTGCGCTTCGAGCGTGTAGAGCGTGCGCTGCCTCGCGCGGCGGCCCGCGTCGTCGAGACCGATGCGGTCCATGAACGCATCGGTCGCGAGGCTGTAGATCAGCATGTAGAACGCATCGCGCAGATGGCCGTTGTAGTCGACCCATTCGGGTTTGACCGTATCGCGATAGATCATCGTCGTCGTTCCTCTAGTCTTCGATGCCGTGGCGTGCTTTCGCCTGTGCGATCGCCTCGATTACGCTCGCGATGCAGTCGTCGCGATAACGCTCCAGTTCCTTGATGCCGCGCCCGCTCGTCTGCCGCGACGTGCCCTCGACCACGCGGTCGATGAGCTCGTCGGTCAGCTTCGGCGCGACGAGCTTCGTCCACGGCAATTCGAGCGCAGGGCCGAACTGCTGCATGAAGTGTCGCATGCCCGCCTCGCCGCCCGCCAGCGTGTACGTAAGGAACGTGCCCATGAACGACCAGCGGATGCCCGCGCCGTAGCGGATGGCATCGTCGATTTCGCCGGTCGTCGCGACGCCGTCGTTCACGAGATGCAGCGCCTCGCGCCAGAGCGCTTCGAGCAGGCGGTCCGCGATGAAGCCCGGCACCTCCTTGCGCACGCGCAAGGGCCGCATGCCGATGGATGCGTAGAAGCTCATTGCCGCATCGATCGCCTCGCCCGACGTCGCTTCGCCGCCGAGCACTTCGACGAGCGGCAGCAGATACACCGGATTGAACGGATGTCCGACGACGCAGCGCCCGGGATTGACGGCGCGCGCATAGAAATCGCTCGGCAGGAGCCCGGACGTCGACGACGCGATGATCGCATCGGGCTTCGCCGCGCGGCTCACGCGCTCGTGCAGCGCGAGCTTCAGTTCCTCGCGCTCGGGCGCGCTTTCCTGGATGAAGTCCGCGTCGGCGACGCATTCCTCGACCGTCGATACGACACGCAGCCGCTCCTGCGATGCGCCCTTGGCCAGTCCAGCGCGTTCGAGCGCCGGCCACGCGTTCGCGACGTTCGCGCGAAGCTGCGCCTCGGCGCCGGGCGCCGGGTCCCACGCGGTGACGTCGAGGCCTGCTCCGAGCGCGCGCGCCACCCAGCCGCTGCCGATCACACCCGCGCCGAGCGCGGCGAATTGCTTCACTTGCATGTCGATGTGTCCTTGTCTTGTCAGGCGAATTGTTCGGCGATGCGCTTTTCCAGCGGACGTTCGCCGCGCGGGGGAAGTCCGAGCTTTCTGCGTCCTTCGGCGGGTGTGAGCGCGCGTGCGCCCAGACGCTCGATGATTTCGACCGCGCGCTGCACGAGCGAGCCGTTGGTCGCGTGCACGCCGCGATCGAGCCACAGGTTGTCTTCGAGACCGACGCGCACGTGGCCGCCGAGCAGCATCGCCTGCGCGACCATCGGCATCTGCATGCGGCCGATGCCGAAGCCTGCCCAGTGCGCGCCGGGCGGCAGGTTGTCGACCATGGCTTTCATCGTGCCGGTGTCGGGCGGCGCGCCCCACGGAATGCCCATGCACAGTTGAAAGAGCGGCGGGTCGTCGAGCAGGCCTTCTTTGAGCAGCTGGTTGGCGAACCACAGGTGACCCGTGTCGAAGATTTCCAGTTCGGGCTTCACGCCGAGTTCCTGGATGCGCTTGGCGCCGGCCCGTAGCTGCGCGGGTGTCGATACGTAGATGTAGTCGCCGTCGCCGAAGTTGAGCGTGCCGCAATCCAGCGTGCAGATTTCGGGCAGCAGTTCTTCGACGTGGGCGAGGCGCGTGAGGCCACCGACGAGATCCGTGCCTTTGCCGAAGCGCATCGGCTCCTCGCCCGGGCCGATCTCGAGATCGCCGCCCATGCCTGCGGTCAGATTGATGATGACGTCGGTGTCGGAGGAGCGGATGCGGTCTACCACTTCCCGGTATAGCGCCGGGTCGCGGCTGCCTCTTCCAGTCTTCGGATCGCGGACGTGGCAGTGGGCGACTGTGGCGCCGGCGCGGGCCGCTTCTATTGCTGCTTCGGCTATTTGCTTCGGCGTTACGGGGACTGCAGGGTGCTTGCCGGTGGTGTCGCCGGCGCCCGTCACTGCGCACGTTACTATCACTTCGTAGTTCATGGGTTTTTGCTTCCTCGGGTTGGTTAGGGTTCCTTCTTTTTCCTGGTTGCTTGCGCCTTCTTGGGATCCCGTTTTGGTTTTGGTTTATTAGCACTGCCCCTGTGCGGGGCGGCAGTCACTTTCTTTGCTGCTGCAAAGAAAGTAACCAAAGAAAGCAGCTCCACACGCCCGCGGTCACACGCAGTTTGGCCACGCTTGCCAGGTGACCGTGGGCTGCCTAAGTGTCGCCCTCACAAGACTAACCGGGCTTGGATCGCACACGGTCTGTCACCGCGCGTCGCACAGCGGAGCGGTTCAGCACCAAATGGCTCCGGCCCGCTTCGCGGCCGTTGGGTCAATCGGGTTTGCCCGAACTTTCTTTACTAACGCCTCCATCTCACTGTAAGTGCCGACCGAGGTTGTCCCTTGCAAACCCAGCGGCAGCGCGTAGCGCTGTGCCGGCGCTGTTTCGTGCTGAACCAGCGCGTTTGAACAACTAGCTAGTCAGACCGTGCGCGATCCAAGCGCGGTTGGGCCTATGAGGGCGACACTTAGGCAGCCCACGATCGGCTGGCAAGCATGGTCAAACTGCGTGTGACCGCGGGCCTAACAAGCTGCTTTCTTTGGTTACTTTCTTTGCAGCAGCAAAGAAAGTGACTGCCGCCCCGCATAGGGGCAACGCTAATAAACCAATAACAAAGCGGGATCCGCCGAAAAACAAAAAAATCAAAGCCCCAAATACTGCCGAACCGCCGGCAGCCCCTCCTTCCCATCCACAGTCTTGACGCCTGCAAGCCACGCATCCAACACCTGCGGATTCTGCTTGAGATAAGCCTTGGCCGCATCGGAAGGCCGTTCCTTGTTCATCACAGGCTGCATCAACCGATTCTCGAGATCGGTAGTAAACCGCAAATTGGAAACAAACTTCCCCGCATTAGGACACCGCGTCAAAAAGTCCGTGTTAGTCAGCGTATAGACCCGCGCCTCGCCATAGTTCGGCCCGAACACCTCATCCCCACCAGCGAGATAGTTGATCTTCATCTGAATGTTCATCGGATGCGGCTCCCAGCCAAGAAACACAACAGGCTTCTTCTCGCGGATCGCGCGCTCGACCGTCACCAGCATTCCCGCCTCGCTCGACTGCACGAGCTTGAATCCGCCAAGTCCGAACTGGTTCGTGTCGATCATCTTCTGGATCTTGGCGTTCGCGCTGCTGCCAGGCTCGATGCCGTAGATCGTGCCGCCCAGCTCATCGCGATGCTTCGCGATATCCGCAAACGTCTTGATGCCCGCGTCATACGCGTAGCTCGGCACCGCGAGCGTCGCCTTCGCGCCCGACAGATTCGGCGGCTCGAGCTTCTCGATGCTCTTCGCTTCGAGGAACGGCTCGACCGCCTTTTGCTGCACTGGCCACCAGTAACCAAGCGACACGTCGATCTGCTTGCTCTTCAGGCCCGCGAGCGAAATCGGCACCGAGGCGACCGTGGTCCGCGGCGCATAGCCGAGCCCTTCGAAGACGACCGAGGCAAGCGCCGTCGTCGACGTGATGTCGGTCCAGCCAATATCGACGAAGCGCACCGTGCGGCAACTCGCGTCCTCCGCGTGCGCGCCCGGCGCGACGAACGCGGCGCATGCGCCGGCGAATAGCAGAGTGGAAATCAGGCGTTGTGTCATAACGAGCCTTCCGTGGAGGGTTGAATCGATGCGCCGGTTCGAGTGCCGGCGTGCATCAAAAGTACCGCCGCATAAAAGCGCCCGAACGCCCGCGTGCGACCGTGACTTGACCGCTTGCGACCTCGCCGCAACGTTCTCTTGCGGATGCACGTCCGCCGGACGCGCGTCTCAGCGTTAACGCGCATTGAACTGATGAGTTCGGTACGGATGCGTATTTATTGCCGCACTTAATCATTCGAATACATGTCCGGCGCGCTTGCGCAAGGTCAATCTTTGCCGAAACGCCACAGCGTCTGTGGTTGGTCGCACATAGCAAGGATTTCTAACCGGGTAATGTGCGGGCAAAGGGTTATGCTCGGCTCGCAATGGCTCGGCCAAAGGAAATGGAGAGGTTTCCCGCGATGCCGCCGGGCACATGTTGTTTACTGCACGCTTCCAATCAAAGGCCTGGATAATGGACCGTCAAGACGCCATCCGAGAGAGTGCGCGGCTGTACGCGCGCGAACCGCTGTTCTCGCCTTCCGCCGACCAGATTTCCGCATCGCGCATGACGGCCTTTACCGAGGCCTTCCAGAAAGCGACCGGCGAGCGATTCACCGACTATTCGGCATTACACGTCTATTCAGCCCGTGAATATCGCCAATTCTGGAAATGCTTTCTCGAATCGGCGCATGGACTCGAATGGTCGGGATCCGATGAGCCGGTTTGCATCGGCGATCAATGCGAAACCGCACGGTTTTTCCCCAATATCGAATTGAATTACGCCGAGAATCTGCTCGGCAAACGCATTGCGCCCGATGACGCCCCCGCCATCACCTCGTGCTTCGCCGATGGCAGCCGCGTCACCTATACGCGCGGCGAGTTGCGCGAGCGCGTCGTGCGCCTCGCGCAGGCGCTCTCCGAACTCGGCCTGACGCAAGGCGACCGCGTGGTCGCGATCATGCGCAACGACTGCGAGGCGATCACCGCGGCGCTCGCCGTCACCGCGCTCGGCGCAACGCTCTCGACGGCCGCGCCGGAAAACGGCGTGCAGGCGATTCTCGATCGCTTCGCGCCGCTCGCACCGACGATGATGTTCGCGCACACGATGCAGCGCCCCTTCGACACCGGCGGCTCGCTCTCGGGACACGTTGCGGCAGTCGCCGCGCAACTCCCGTCGCTGACCGACATCGTCTGCCTCGAAGACATGGAGCTGCCAAGCACGGTGACGCAGCGCCAGCACGAACTGCGCTCGCTGATCGCGCAAGGCGACGCGATGCGCTTCGCATGGAAGCGCTTTCCGTTCAATCATCCGCTCTTCATCATGTTTTCGTCGGGCACGACGGGCAAGCCGAAATGCATCGTGCACGGCGCGGGCGGCACGCTGCTCGAACACGTGAAGGAGCATCGCCTGCACAGCGACTTCGGTCCCGGCGACAAGCTTTTCTTCCACACGAGCTGCTCGTGGATGATGTGGAACTGGCAGATGTCGGTGCTCGCGTCGGGCGTCGAGATCATCACCTACGACGGTCCCGTGGCCGCCGTCGACACGCTCTGGCGCCTCGTCGCCCGCGAACGCGCGACCGTCTTCGGCACGAGTCCCGCCTATCTGAAGATGAGCGAGGACGCGGGCATCGAGCCCGCCGCGCAGTTCGATCTCTCCGCACTGCGCGCGATGATGTCGACCGGCGCCGTGCTCTACGACTCGCAGTTCCAGTGGGTCTACGAGCACGTGAAGCAGTTGCAATTGCAATCGATTTCGGGCGGCACGGACATCATCGGCTGCTTCGTGCTCGGCAATCCGAATCTGCCCGTCTATGCGGGCGAAGCGCAGTGCAAGAGTCTCGGCCTCGACGTGCAGGCGTTCGATCAGGGCGCGAGCACGATCATGCCGGGCGAGCTCGTCTGCACGAATCCCTTCCCGTCGAGGCCGCTCGGTTTCTTCGGCGACGACGACGGCTCGCGCTTTCACAAGGCCTATTTCGCGGCCAACGAAGGCGTGTGGACGCACGGCGACGTCATCGAGTTCTCGCCGGAGGGCTCCGCGCGCCTGCACGGGCGCAGCGACGGCGTGCTCAACGTGCGCGGCATCAACGTGAGCCCGGGCGAGATCTACCGCATCCTGAGCGAGATTCACGAAATCCGTCATGCGATGGTCGTGGCCCAGACCGGCGCCAATGCGGGCGATGCAGGCCAGCGTATCGTGCTCCTGCTCGTGCTGCGGCCCGGTGAGCAACTGAACGCTGCGCTCGCCGCGCGCGTGCGCCGCGACCTCACGCGCCAGGGCTCCGCCGCGCTCGTGCCCGACGTGATCGCGCAAGTCGACGGCCTGCCCGTCACGCACAACAACAAGCCGTCGGAAGCGGCCGCGCGCGATGCGGTCAACGGGCTGCCCGCGCGCAACGTTTCGTCGCTCGCCAATCCGGAATGTCTCGATCAGATTCGCGAGCATCCGTCGCTCACGCGCGTGAAGCGCGATCTGCCCGCGCCGGGCAAATCGGCCGAAGAGATCGAAGCGTATCTGTGCGCGCTCTGGGAGCAGCATTTCAGCTTCTCGCCCATCGCCCGCGACGACAACTTCTTCGAACTGGGCGGCCATTCGCTGCTCGCCGCGCGCATGCTCGCCGACGTGCAGCGCGCGACCGGCCGCACGCTGCCGCTTTCGACGATGATCGTCGCGCCCACCATCGCGCGCCTCGCGGCGGTTCTCGTCGCCGGCGCGGACATGCGCGCGGGAGACTCGACGCTCGTGCAGATGCGCGCGGGCAGCGGCCGGCCGCTCTTCATGCTGCACAGCATCACCGGTTCGGTGATGGAGTGCCTGACGCTCGCGGGCATGGTGCAGAACGAGCGGCCCGTCTACGGCCTGCAGGCGCTCGGCCTCGACGGCGACGAAGCCCCGCAGCATAGCGTCGAAGCGATGGCGCGCGACTACGTGTTGCGTATGCGCGAGGTGCAGCCGAGCGGGCCGTATGCGCTCGTCGGCTATTCGTTCGGCGGCCTGATTGCGTTCGAGATCGCGCAGCAGCTCGTCGCGGCGGGCGAGAAGATCGAAATGCTCTGCCTGCTCGATACCTACGTTCACACGCGCTGCCTGCCCTTGTCACAGTGGACGCGCTATCAGGCCGCGGTGGTCGTGGAACGGCTGCGCGAATTGCGCTCGCTCGAAGCGAGCCAGCGTTTGGGCTACATGCGCGGCAAGGCGGCGGTCATCACCGACCGCGTGCGCATGCGCATGGGCAAGCAGGCGCACAAGCCCGCGCCCGATGCGGCCGCCCTGCCGCCCGTGCTGCAGCGCGTGCGCGAATCGATGCGCGTCGCGATGTCGACCTACAAGCCACGCCGCTATGAAGGCGGTCCGATCGTCTACGTGCGCGCGAGCTTGCTCGACAACTCGCGCAGCGATCCGCTACCGGTCTGGCAGCGCGTAGCGAAGCGTGGCCTGCAGGTCATGCAGGTCGATGGCAGGCACACCGATCTCGTCGTCGAGCCGCAGCTCGCCACCGTCGCGCGGACGCTCTCGAACGCGCTCGCGAGCGCCTGACTCCGCATAGAAGTAGCACCGAATCCGGCCGCCCTACGGGGCGCGCCGGATTGCGCGCGTTTTTTGCGCTTGCTAGCGTGGACGGCTTGCTCATCGACCCGTCGCTATCGATCCGATGTCCGCGCCCCACGATTTCCATTTCCTTCTGCTGCCCGAATTCTCGTCGATCGGATTCATGTCCGCGATCGAACCGCTGCGCGTCGCGAATCGCTTCGCGGGCGACCTGTATCGCTGGCATATTCTGAGCGTCGATGGCGGGCCCGTCGCCGCGAGCAACGGCATCACGCTCAACGCCGAAAGCGCGTTCGATCAGGTGAGCGACGCGCGCACCGTGTTCGTCGTGTCTGGATTCGAGCCGCTCTCGGGCTACACGCGCGCGATCGGCGACTGGCTGAAGCGGCTCGACCGTGCAGGCGCGACGCTCGGCGGCATCGACACCGGCAGCTTCATCCTCGCCGAAGCGGGGCTGCTCGCGGGCAAGCGCGCAACGCTGCATTGGGAAGCGGCAGCGGCGTTCGCCGAACGCTATCCGGCTATCGAGACGAGTCAGGAGCTCTTCGAAATCGACACGCGGCGCATCACGTGCGCGGGCGGCACGGCCTCGATCGACCTGATGCTCGACGTGATCGCGCGCGAGCACGGCGCGAGCCTCGCCGCGCAGGTGTCCGAGCAGTTCGTGCTGGGCCGCATCCGGCAGCGCTCGGATCACCAGCGTCTGCAGATCGCGGCGCGCTACGGCATCCACAATCGCAAGCTGATCCAGGTGATCGAACTGATGGAGCAGCATATGGAGGAGCCGCTCTCGCCCGATGCGCTTGCCGAATCCATCGGCGTGACGCGGCGTCAGCTCGAACGGCTGTTCTGCGCGTCGATGAAGGACACGCCGACGCATTTCTATCTCGGCCTGCGCCTCACGCGCGCGCGCGAACTGCTTCAGCAGACCGACATGTCGATACTTGCCGTCTGCGTCGCGTGCGGCTTCGAATCGCCGTCGCATTTCTCGCGCACGTATCGCACGCGCTTCGGCACGAGCCCGAGGCAGGACCGCAGCGCACTGCGCGCCGTCCTGCCCGCGCGGCTCGCCGCGGCTTAGGTCTGTTCCCTAGAACGAATGCCGCATGCCGACACGCACATCGGCCTGCGTATTCGATGACGACGGCGTGAAGCTGTAGCCGATCACCGCATCGATCGGACCGGATGCGCGCAGATAGTCGCCGGAGACATAGACATCGGTGCGCTTCGAGAGCAGATAGTGCAGGCCGAGCGAACCCTGATTCCAGTGATTGCCTTCGAAGCGCGTGTGCTGATAGCCGCCGTAGAGACTCAGGTCGGGCATGAAGCTATATGACGCGCCGCCTTCGTACACCTGCATGTGCGACGTCTGGCCGAGGCCCTTGATGGTCGTGTACGTGAAGTTCCCCGACAGCATCAGGTTGCCGATGGTCCACGCCGCGCCCACGGCAAACGCGCCTTGCTTATCGACGGGGAACGGGTTCGCGCTGTAGAGATCGGTGACGGCGCCCGTCGCCGGATCGACGGATACGGTGGGCTGGCCGAGGAACGTGCGTGCGCCGATCATCGCGTAGGGATCGAACGCATAGATGCCGTTGGGATTGTTGAGTTGCGTGTACGCCGCGCCGACGTTGAAGGTGTTCGCCGCATAGTGCGCGCCCACGCTCCACGCGCTGTTGCGATGGAAGTTGCCCGCCTGGTTGCCGAACGAATACATGCCGCCGAACGTGAAGCCGCCGAAGTTGTTCGACAGGAACTTGATCGAGTTCGGCAGGCGGTCGCCGTTCATGCGGTCGAAGTCGCCCTGGTGAATCGCATAGCCGCTCGCCCACGCCGAGATGTTGTAGAGATAGACGAACTCCTCGGTCATGTCGAGCTGATTGCCGAGCGAGAGCGTGCCCCACTGGTTCTTGAGGCCCACATAGGCCTGCCGGCCGAACTCGGCGCCGCCGAATGCGTACTGGCCATTGCCGAGATGAAAGCCCGACTCCAGCACGAAAACCGCCTGCAATCCGCCGCCCAGATCCTCCGTGCCGCGAAAGCCGATGCGGTTGCCGTAGGAGATGCCGTCGTCGAACTTCACCACGTGCGAGCCGCCGGTGTTGCTCACCCAGGTGATGCCCGCATCGAGAATGCCGTAGAGCGTCACGCTGCTTTGTGCATGCGCCGCCATCGGCATGGTCGCGGTCCCCGCTGCAAACGCGAGGCCGGCGATCTTCGCGGCATGTCCTTTTTTCATATGCTGGTCCTTTGCTCGTCTTGATCGATATTGCGTTGGAAAAAGCGATGCCCTGCCTCGCGCGCGGCGTGAGGACATAGCGCCAGGCTGACGTTGCCGGTAGCTGCCGAAGTGCCCTTGAGCGGCTATGCGACGCGATGAAGATGCGTTGCGTCGACGTTGTCAAAAATAAGGCCCCATATATGTCGCGGCTCGACCCGGTGCGACGCAAATCTGCCCAGTTGCGACTACGGCATTGCGGCGTGCGGCGTCGATAGAACTCTTTCGATTTCGGACATGCCCGATATGCACGGCAGGGTATGGCTCCCATACTTCCGAATCTGTAAAAAACCCGCATTGCCGCACGACCTGAATTCGATCCGAACGATATGACGACCCGCTGCCTGAGCATCCTCCAAGCCGAAGCACCCGAAGTTCTCATCAACCACAAGCATTACGCGGCGCGCCTGGGTTACGACCACGCCACCATCTCGATGGCGGGCATACCCTGCCCTTCACAACGTTTGCTGCTCAAGTACGAAGCCGTCCTGCATCACCTGCGTCAGATGGCCGATATGGCGCTGCTCGTGTGCATGGGCGAAGACTGCATCGTGCTGAATATGCATCCCGTCGAACCGATCGCCGACGGACGGCAACACACGCTCATGGCCGTATCCGGGAATGGCGAAGCGCATCAGACGGCCGTGCAGATCTGGCGCAACACGGCGGAAATCCGCCAGCTCATCGTTTATTTCATCGGGCAATGCAAGCTCGGCGGCGCGCCGCAAAACGAGGTCGCGATGCTCTCGTCGCTCGACTACATCGAGCCGCACGGCGCACGCGGCGGGATCACGTGCACGATGCATTGCGGTCCGCGCTTCGAACCGGTCTGGACGAAGTACCCGCACCTCTGGACCATCGTGGTGGCCGAGGAAGCGGTCTACGGCGGCATCCCGTCGAGCTTTCGCAACGCGCTCGCAGGGCACATCAACGACTGTCAGCAGAAGGGCCTGCCGCTGCTGCAGTTTCCGGCACAAAGCGCGACGCCGGACGAGGCGTGCAGCGTCTATAACCCCGGCAAGCCCATCGCGCTCGTCACGTACTACACGCCCAACGTGCGCGCGTACGGCGCAATCGCCGAACGGAACATGCGCCGCTATTGCGAACGCCACGGCTACACGCTCTACGTCTATCGCGAGACGCCCGCCGAAGTCGGGCCGGGCACATCGGGCACGTGGCTCAAGCCGTGGTTCCTGCGCAAATATCTGCCGCATCACGAATGGGTGATCTGGGTCGATGCCGATATCCTCTTCTTCAATCAGCGCGAGCCGCTCGAACCGCTGCTCGTCGGACGCGACATTCTCGCGGCGCACGACATCGGCCCGTGGGTCATCAACGCCGGCGTGCTCGGTTTCCGCAGCAAGCCCGCGACCATCGCGTTCGTCGAAGAGATCTACGAGCACGTGAGCGCGGCGCCCGATAAATCGACCACTTACGCGAACGGCGGCGACCAGACGATCATCGCGAACCTGCTGATCGACCGGCTCGGCTGGAAGCTCGAGCACGGCCTCGACTGCATGACCATCAACACGCCGTGGTACTTCCAGCAGGCGGACAGCCTGATGGTGCATTTCGTCGCGATCCAGTCGTCCATGCGCGCCGTGCTGATGGGCGTACAGGATCGCGCCAGCATGCAGCTCGGCTGATCGAGTTCTCCGCTTCTCTCGTCTCTTTTCCTTCACTTCACCCCGAGCGCGCTCTGAACGGCTTCCAGGCCGTTCCCGCCGCTCGCCGTGGTCACGCCGTCGAGCCACGACTTCAGCAGTTCCGGATGACGCTTAAGCGCATCCGTCGCGGCTGCATCGACATTGGTCTTCTTCTCCAGCACGTCGGCGATCACGCCGTTTTCAAGATCGACGTTGAACGCCATCTGCCTGAAGAGCCGGCTCACGTTCGGGCATTGCTGCTCGTAGCCGCTGCGGGCCACCGTATTGACCGTCGCGCCGCCGTAGTTCGGGCCGAAATATTTGTCGCCGCCATCCAGATAGGCGAGCTTGAACTTCGTGTTCATGAGATGCGGCTCCCAGCCGAGAAACACGATCCACTTCTTGTCGCGCACCGCGCGCTCCACTTGCGTGAGCATCGCGGTTTCGCTCGATTCGACCAGCTTCCAGTCGCCGAGGCCGAAGGCTTTGTCGTCGACCATGCGCTTGATGTTCTGATTCGCGGGCGCGCCCGGCTCGATGCCGTAGATGCGGTTATCGAACTTGTCGGCGTTCTTCGCGAGGTCCGCGAACGAGTGCACGCCGGCCGCCGCCACATAGTCCGGCACGGCGAGCGTGAACTTCGCGTTGGAGAGATTCGGGCGCACCACGTCGATCGATTTCTCCTCGAAGAACGGCTTCACGAGCGGCGCTTGCGCGGGCATCCAGTTGCCGAGGAAGACGTCGATCTGCCCTTTCTTCATGCCCTGATACGTGATCGGCACCGACAGGTTCGCGACGTTCTGCCGATAGCCCAGCGCCTTGAGCACGATGCCGCTCATCGCGTTGGTCGCGTCGATGTCGGTCCAGCCGGGCCCCGCCATGCGCACCTGCGTGCAGGCCTGCGGCTCGGCTGAAAACGCGTGAGACGCCACGCACGCCAGCGCGGCGGCGAAGAGCGCATGGATGAACCCCTTATTCATGGTGCGTTCCTGTCGGATGGGATGATGAAGGTGAAGGGAATCGCGTTCTCAGTGCTCGACGGCGGGAAAGCGCGCCATCGCTTCGAGATCGTCCAGATCGATGTGATTGCGCATATAGCGCTGGCTCGCATCGACGTGAGGCTGCCAGTCCCACGATTGGATCGTGCCGCGTGTCGTCGCCGCGAAATGAAAGTGGCGCCGCCGCTGGCTTTTCAGCACGTCCTGATGCAACGCGTCGAGGTTCCAGCGGCGCGCGATTTCAGCGCGGAATTCGGCCACTTGCGCGGCGTGACGTTCATCGCCCGCGAGATTTTCGCGCTCGAACGGGTCCGCCTTCACATCGAAGAGCTGATCGGGATCGACGCTCGAGTGAATGAATTTGAAGCGCCCGCGCCGGATCATCACGATGGGCGCGACCGCGCCTTCCGCGAGATATTCGCCGATCGCTTCGTCATGGCCGCCGCTAGCGCGCAGATGCGGCACGAGGCTTCGGCCGTCGATGCTGTCGGGCCACGATTGTGGCGCTTCTCCACGCGCGAACTCGACGAGCGTCGGCAGCACGTCGAGATGCGAGACCGATTCCGCCACGCGACGCGCACGGAACTGCTTCGGCGCATGCACGATGAGCGGCACGCGGCAGCCGCCTTCGAAGAACGTCATCTTGTACCAGAGGCCGCGCTCGCCCAGCATCTCGCCGTGATCGGACGTGACGACGACGATCGTATCGTCGGCCAGGCCGGCCTGTTCCAGCGCTTCGAGGATCGATGCGAACTGATCGTCGACGTAGGACACCGCGCCGTAATACGCGCGGCGCGCGTGACGAATCTGATGCTCGGTCGGAGGCGTGCGGTCCGCCTCATACACGTGACGCAGGCGCTTCGAATGCGGATCGCATGCGTCGAGCGAATCGCGATACGAAGGCATGTCGATATCTTCATCGCGGTACATGTCCCAGTACTTGCGCGGAATCGCATACGGATCATGCGGATGCGTGAGCGATGCGACCATCATGAAAGGCCGAGCGTCGCGGCCCGCATTGCGCTCTCGTGCGATATCGAAGAGCTTCTGACGCGCGGTGAACGTCACTTCGTCGTCGAAGTCGAGTTGATTGGTGCGCACGCACGGACCCGCGTCGATGACCGAGCTCATGTTGTGATACCACGTCGGGCGCGCATCGGAGTTCTGCCAGTCGGGCGTCCAGCCGAAATCGGCGGGATAGATGTCGGTCGTGAGGCGCTCCTCGAAGCCGTGCAACTGATCCGCGCCGCAGAAATGCATCTTGCCCGAGAGGATCGTGCGATAGCCTTCGGCGCGCAGATAGTGCGCGAAGGTCAGCGTTTCGGAGGGAAATTCGGCGGCGTTGTCGTACGCGCCGATGTTCGATGGCAGCTTGCCCGCGAGTAGCGAGAAGCGCGACGGCGCGCACAGCGGACTTGCGCAATACGCGGATTCGAACACGACGCCTTCTTTCGCGAGCGCATCGATGCGCGGCGTCTTCGTCACGCGATTGCCGTATGCGGAGAGCGCGAAGGGCGTGAGTTGATCGGCCATCAACACGAGGATATTTTGTTTCGTCTCAAGCATGAATGCGTGCCTCGAATAGAATCTTTGATTGAAGCGTTCAGCGTCACTATTGCCGTTTAAATCGCGGCTGTGAAGACAGCAAAACGTTATGCGTTCATAAGGGGGAGTTATGCCGCGGCCGGACCGCCTGCCACCGATGCAGGCGTTATCGATGTTCGAATCCGCCGCGCGTCTCGCGAGCTTCACGGCAGCAGCGCGCGAGCTGGGCTCGACGCAACCCGCCGTGAGCCAGCGCGTCGTGCAGCTGGAGGAATCGCTGGGCGCGCCGCTTTTCGAGCGCGGGCATCGCGGCGTCACGCTCACGGAAGACGGCGCCCGCCTTTTCGATGCGGTGCGTCAGGGGCTCGACCTCATTCGCGCGGCGACATCGGAGATCCGCGCGCGTCACGCGCAACGCACGCTTACGCTCTCGACGGACTTCGGCTTCGCCACCTATTGGCTGATGCCGCGCCTGCCGCAGTTCAAGGCGCTGATGCCCGATGTCGATGTGAAGATCATCACGTCGCAGAGCCTGCCGAGCGCATCGGGCGATCATGCGGATGTCGTCATCGTATTCGGCGATACGCAAGCCGAATGGGGCACGAAGAGCGCCGTCAAGCTCTTTGCCGAGCGCGTGATGCCGGTATGCAGCCCCGCGCTGATCGCGGGCAGGAGCGAACCCGTGTCGCCCGCCGATCTGCTCGGACTGCCGCTTCTGCATCTCGAACCGACCTTTCCCGAGCGCTGGCTCTCGTGGAGCGCGTGGTTTGAAGCGCAAGGCCTCACGGCGCCGCCGACGCACGGCGGCTTCACGTTCAACAGCTATGCGCTCGTCGCGCATGCGGCGGTGATGGGCCAGGGCATTGCGCTCGGCTGGGCGCCGCTCATCGACGAACTCGTCGCGACGGGGCAGCTCGTCGCACTCTGCGATGCGCCGCTCGTCACCGATCGCGGCTACGTGCTCGTCACGCCGCGCGAGCCGCCGGCGGCCGTGCGCGCGTTCAGCGAGTGGCTGCTCGACGAATGCGACGTCGCCGGCTGACGCTTTCGTACTATTCGCTCGGCGGTTCGCTTCTATCCGGGACGAGCGCGCGTTTGCTCTACTAGCGCGTACGCTCGCCGCATTTCGCGGCGCTGCAACCATTCGAATGTGGAGCACGCATGGCAGCCGATTCCCGCTTTGATCAACTGGTGCTTACCGTTTCGTGCCCGAGCGCGGCGGGCCAGGTCGCCGCCATCGTCGGTTTTCTGGAGCGGCATCACGGTTATATCGACGAGCTCACCGTCTTCGATGACGATTTATCGGAACGCTTTTTCGTGCGCTGTGTATTTCATGGCGCGCGTCCTGAAGAGCCGCTCGATCTGGCGATGCTGAAGCGCGAATTCGAGCCGATTGCCGGGCGCTTCTCGATGACCTGGGCGATGCACGATCTCGCAGTGCGGCCGAAGGTGCTCATCACGGTGTCGAAGCTGGAGCACTGTCTCGCCGATTTGCTGTTCCGCTGGCGCATGGGCGAGCTGAAGATGGATATCGTCGGTATCGGGTCGAATCATACTGATCTCGCGCATCTGGCCGAGCAGCATGGCTTGCCGTTTCACCATCTGCCGATCACCGCCGATACGAAGTCGCAGCAGGAAGCGCGTTTGCTCGATCTGTTCGAGACTTCAGGCGCGGAGTTGATGGTGCTTGCGCGGTATATGCAGATTCTTTCTGGCGAGACGAGTCGCAAGCTTGCCGGGCGTGCGATCAATATTCATCATTCGTTCTTGCCGGGGTTCAAGGGTGCGAAGCCTTATCATCAGGCGCATACGCGAGGGGTCAAGTTGATCGGCGCGACGGCGCATTTCGTCACCGATGATCTCGATGAAGGGCCGATCATCGAGCAGGAAGTCGAGCGGGTCGATCATTCTTATGGCCCGGAGCGGTTGTTGGCTACCGGGCGGGATGTGGAGTGCATTACGCTGGCGCGGGCTGTCAAGGCGTTTATCGAGCGGCGGGTGTTTATCAATGGGGAGCGGACGGTGGTTTTGCGGTAGCGCCGGATTCCGGGTTCTTTTTGGTTTATTAGCGCTGCCCCGAAGAACGGCTTTCGCCGGATCCCGTTTTGTTTGTGGTCTATTAGCACTGCCCCTATGCGGGGCGGCAGTCACTTTCTTTGCTGCTGCAAAGAAAGTAACCAAAGAAAGCAGCTCCACACGCCCGCGGTCACACGCAGTTTGGCCATGCTTGCCATGTGATCGTGGGCTGCCTAAGTGTCGCCCTCATAGGCCCAACCGCGCTTGGATCGCGCACGGTCTGTCTCATCGCACCACTCCACTTGCTGGTTCAGCACCAAATAGCGCCGGCACAGCGCTACGCGCTGCCGCTGGGTCTACAAGGGAAACCAACGAAGCACCCACGCAGTGAGATGGAAGCATTAGCAAGACATTACGGGCGGACCCGATTGACCCAACGGCCGCGAAGCGGGCCGGAGCCATTTGGCGCTGAGCCAGTGAGTCAAGCGGTGCGAGGCGACAGACCGTGCGCGAGCCAAGCCCGGTCAGACCTTTGAGGGCGACACTTAGGCAGCCCACGATCGCCTGGCAAGCATGGCCAAACTGCGTGTGACCGCGGGCATATCGAGCTGCTTTCTTTGGTTACTTTCTTTGCAGCAGCAAAGAAAGTGACTGCCGCCCCGCACAGGGGCAACGCTAATAAACCAATAACAAAACGGGATCCGGCGAAAAAAAAAGCGCCGCAGGAAATAAAACCCACGACGCTCCAGCGTTGCCCAACGCAAAAAAACCTCACTTAGTCCAGCTATCCACCCGATCCCCATGCGCGCTGATCCAGGCATCAGCCGCCGCCTGCGGTTTCTCACCATTCTGCGTAGCAAGCATCACACTATCGATCTCGCCTGGCTTCCACTGAAACTTCTTCAAAAAGGCCACCACCTGCGGCGCCTTCTTCTCGAGATCAGGATTGACCACGCTATCCACGTGCTCGGCATCGCCGAAAACCTTCTTCGGATCTTCAAGGAATTTCAGCTTGTACTTGGCGAACATCCAGTGCGGCTTCCAGCCAGTCACGATGATCGGCTTGTTGGCCGCTTCCGAACGCGCCAGTTCCGCCGTCATCGCCGAACCCGAGCTCGGCAGCAGCTTGTAGTCGAGGTTGTAGGCCTTGATGGCCTCGCTCGTCTTCTGCATCACGCCCGCGCCCGCGTCGATGCCGACGATGCGCGAATCGAATTCCGCCTTCTTCGCTTCGAGATCCGACAGGCTGTTGACGTCGACATTCTCCGGCACGATCAGACCGATCTTCGCATCCTGAAAGTTCGGCCCCAGATTCACGACCTTCGACTTGAAGTTGTTCCAGTACGCGCCATGCGTGACCGGTAGCCACGCCGAAAGCGTCGCATCCAGATCGCCGCGCGCGACGCCCTGCCACATCACGCCCGCCGCCACCGGCACGAGCTGCACCGGATAACCCAGCTTCTTCTCGATGACTCGTGCCGCGACATTCGACGTCGCAACGCTATCGTCCCAGCCCTCGACGTAACCGATCTTGATCGTCGGCTTATCCGCGGCGCTTGCCATAAAGCTCGAAGCCAGGGCAGCGGTCATCGCCCCAAGTACGAGCATTCTTCTCATCGGTTTCATTTGGTTTCCCCTTTGCGGCCCCACGCCGTGTAGCGAACAGAATCACCAGCCAGAATTGGCCCGTAACGCACTTTTCCGACACTCAGTTGTCAAGAAACGACGCACCCCGATCAGGGTCCGAGGACTTCACTTATCGACGACGAGATCGCTCAAAGGCTTGCTGCAGCACAGCAGCACCATGCCCTGATCGATCTCGCGCTGACGAATGCCGCCCGCGTGCTTCATGCTCACTTCGCCGGACACGAGCTTCACCTTGCAGGTGCCGCACATGCCCTGCGTGCACGAAGAAGGCAGACGCACGCCCGCTTTCTTCGCGGCATCGAGCACGTGTTCGCCGCTGCCGCATTCGATGTCGCGCCGGCTCTTCGCGAAGCTCACCTTGAACCTCGTTTCGACTGGCGCGACTTCGATCGTCTCGATCGTCGAGATCGGTTCAATCGGCGCCGGTTCGAAACCGGCCGCTTCTTCACGCGCTTCGACGAAATCCGTCTGCGTCGCGAGCGCATCGGCGACATGCGCAGTCGTCAGCTCCGCCGCGACGTCTTCGACGACACCGAACGAGAAGCTCTCCTCGTGATAATGCTTGCGATCGAAACCACCTTCGTCGAGCAGGTCGCGCACCGCCTTCATGTATGGCGCAGGGCCGCACGTGAAGATTTCGCGCTCGAGAAAGTCCGGTGCGATCAGCTTGAGCAACGGCAGGCTCAGAAAGCCCGTCACGCCCGGCCAGCTCGTGCGCGCGCCGATACGCTCGCATACGAAGGACGTGCGGAAGTTCTTGTGATTCGACGCGATCAGATCGAGCTCGCGCGCAAAGATGATGTCGTCGGGCGTGCGCGCGCTGTGCACGAACACGATGTCGGCATCGTCGCCGAGCTCGTGATGCGCGCGGCTCATCGACATGAGCGGCGTGATGCCCGAGCCCGCCGACAGAAACAGGTACTTGCGCGACGGATGACGCGCGCACGTGAATTCGCCCGACGGCCCGAGCACGCGCACGGTCGAGCCCGCGACGACGTTATCGTGCAGCCAATTCGACACCTTGCCGCCCGGCACCCGCTTCACCGTGATGGAGATCGTGTGCGGGCGAGTCGGCGCGGACGAGATCGTGTAGCAGCGGTTGATCTGCTCGCCGTCGATATCGAGTTCGAGCGTGATGAATTGCCCCGGCTCGAATACGAACGTGCGCTCGCCGGGCGCATTGAAGAAAAAGCTCTTGACGTCGTGCGTTTCCTGCCGGACGTGACAGCAGACGAGCGTCTCGTCGGTGTCGCAGTCCCAGCGCACGGGCAGCGTTCCCCAGAATTTCGGCTGGGTCACGCGGCTTTCGGTCGGCTCGAACGTAGCCTGATCGCGCATCATGTTCTGCTCCTGCTACGACTGCTTTAGCGCATGAAGGAAACGACTTTCTCGCCGTGCGACGCATCGACGCCGTGTTGCGGCGTATCGGCGTAATCGGCAAGACGTCCGATGTACCACTCGCAAAACTTCTCGACGAGGCCTTCCGTGAACGGCGAATACGGACCCGGCTCGTACGCGTTGCTGGCGACGCCAAGCTGCGAATACTCGACGAGGGTGCGGTCCTGATCGTTCGTCGCGCGCCACACTGCCGTGAGGTTGTCGACGTCGTAATCGATGCCTTCGCGCGCATCCTTGTGCACGAGCCATTTCGTGCGCACGAGCGTTTCACCCGATGCAAGCGGAATCACGCAGAACGTCACGATGTGATCGCTCATGAAGTGATGCCATGAATTCGGCTGCGTCCAGAACGACAGCCCGCCCAGGTCCGCGCGCTCGAAACCGCCGAGCAGCTTCTTCGATGCGACCTTCGCGTCGAGCGTCTGCGATTCGCCTTCACGGTCGAGCGGCAGCCGTTGCGTGCGAAAGCCGGTGACGAGATCGGCGAGGCGTTCGATTTCGGCGGACGGCAGGCACATCGCTTCCCATTGCTTCGTGCGCTCTTCGACGGTCTTCTCGAACGCCGCCATGCCTTCCTCGTTGGCAGGCGAGCGCTGATAGCCGAAGCCATATTCATAGAGCGAAATGGTCAGTTCCGGATGGTTCGCGACGCAGTGATAGCACTCGCGATTGTTTTCCATCGTGAGCTTCCAGTTGCCTTTCTCGACGATGTCGATGCTCGCCGCGATCTTGCAGTCCTTCAGGCCATGCGGCGCAAGATACGGCTCCATCGCTTCGCGCATCACGGCAAAGTCGGCGGGCGGATCGTCGGCGAGGCAGATGAAAATGAGGCCGGCCAGATTCTGCACGTGCACTTTCTTCAGGCTGTGCTTGCAGCGGTCGAACTGGTCGCCCATATGCTCGGCAAACATCAGGTCGCCGGAGAGGTTGTAAGTCCAGCTGTGATACGGGCACACGATATTGCCGAGCGAGCCCTTCTCCTGATTGCACAGGCGCGCGCCGCGATGGCGGCACACGTTGTAGAAGGCGCGGATCTCCATGTCGTCGTCGCGCACGATCAGGATCGAATCGTGCCCGATCTCGATCGTGGTGTAGTCGCCCGGCTCGGGAATGTCCGGTTCTACGGCGACCTGAATCCAGGTCTTGCGGAAAATGGCATCGAGGTCGAGCGCGTGGATTTCTTCGCTCGTGTAGAACGGGGCCTCGAGCGTGTGGCCCTTTTTGCGGCGTTCGATCAAAGCGCGAACGTCTGCCGAAACTTTCATCGTGTGCTCCGTTTTGCGTCACGTCTGGTGCCCCGCCAAACACCTTTGAACGCGGGCTGCTGCTTTCTTGTGTGGGTCGCCCGGCTGGGCTGAAAATCAGTAATCGACGAGTTGATGCTCGCGCAAATACGCCAGAATCACTTGTGCTTTTTCGACGGAACTCCCTTCAATTACGACGCTGCCGCCGCGGCTTTCGGTCGTCGTCGCGCCGAGCATGCGCGCGTGGCCCGAGCGCTTCTCGGGCGCGGCCAGCTTCTTCGGCTTCGCCGTGATGGGGCCGACGTTCCATGCCGCAGCTTCCTTGTCGGCGGGGGCGCTCGCGGCGACCGGCGCGACGTGGCCTTCACGCATGCGCGCATACGCATAGCGCGGCGCGGCGTTGGCGAGCGGATGCACCGCGACGAGCGCGGGCAGCGTCGTGCGCACGCGGCGGCGCAAACCCTTCGGCATGAACTGGCGCACTTCCACGCCTTCCTGCGTCACGCTGACATCGACGGCCGCCCCGACGAGCGGAACGTTCAGCGCATCCGCGAGCTTGTAAGGCAGCGTGCCGCTGTCGAATGCGCCTTCGGCGCGCGTGCCGGTGAACACGAGGTCATAACCCGCGAGCCGCGCGCCGAGCGCGGCGCACGCGTCGCCTTGCGTGTTGAGCACTTCGACTTTCGGCGCGCCGAGCGCGAGATATTCGGCGAGCGCCGGATTCGCGGGATCGCCTGCGTGCAGCACGTCGAGTTGCGCGCGCTGCGCTTTGGCAATGTCGATGGCGATCGTCAACGCGGCCGCATCGTTGCGGCTGTAGCGCGCCGTGCCGCTGACGGGATGGCGGCCGGTGGAAACCAGAACGGCGATTTTCATGCTGCAACTCCTTCGGCCACGCGCGCGGTCTGCAGGATCGATGTGCCGTTGGCACGCGCGGCGCGCGCGGCGGCGGCGGCATCGGTCAGCGCCTTGATCGTTTCCTGTGTGTCCGCGACGATCGTAAGGTTCGCGCGCTTCGCAATCGGCGCGCTCGCATCGAGATTCACGGCGATCACGTGACGGCAATCCTTGATGCCCTGCAAGTGCTGCACGGCGCCCGAAATGCCGAACGCAATATACACGCTCGCTTCCACGGTCTTGCCCGTTGCGCCGATCTGCTTGTCGCGCGTGAACTTGCCATCGTCGACGGCGACGCGGCTCGCACCGATCGCCGCGCCCAGCGTGCCCGCAAGTGCCTCGAAAGCGGCGATGTCGGACACGCCGTTGCCCGCCGACACGATGAAGTCCGCTTCTTCCAGCGCGACCTGCGCGGCGTCCATTTCCTCGATGCCGAGATCGACGTACGCGCTCGCTTTCGATGCCGGCACGATACCCTCCGGATTCACCGCCTCGCCCGCGCCGACGAAAGGCAGCTTCGCATCGACGGCATTGGCTGCAAGCAGAACCACATCGGGCAATGCACGCGATGCGACCGCGCGCCCCGCATGCGCATACGACGCGGCATGCGCCGCATCGAGCTCGACGACGTGCGTTGCAATCGACGCGTCGGCGCGCGCGGCGTAACGGCGGCCGAGATCGCCGTCGCCGGTCGCGTTGTCGGGCATGAAGATCTGCGCCGGTGCGAAAGCCGAGACGCATGCCGTCAACGCCCGCACTTCTTCATCGGGCGCGTAGTTGCGCCGGTCGAACGCGGGCAGTTCGATGAAACGATCCGCGCCCAGCGCCGCGGCATCGTCCTTGAATTCGCCGAACGCGATCAGCACGACGTCGGTCTGATCGTCCGCGAGCAAGGCCGCGGCGGCGAGCGCCTGGCGCGCGTGATCGTCGAGCGCGCCGCGATCCGTATGCGCCGCGACGAGCAGCGAGCGTGTCGCGCGCTTCGTCGTGCGGCGCGGTTTCACCGCCTCCCTGTGACCGCCGTGCGTGAAATCCAGCACGACGCCGTTGCCGACTTCACCGAGCGTGATGCGCTTCAGCCCGGCGGCCGTAACGATGAAAGGCCGGCGCGGATCGATTCGTTTGATGTCGTTCATGGCTTCACTCCAGCGCTGCGGCGACGAGTTCCGCCACGTCGAGCACTTCGGGACGAGGACCGACCACGCCTTCCAGCATCGCGGTGCATTGCGGGCAACCGACCGCGACCACATCGGCGCTGACCGATCTCGCATCGGCGATGCGGATATCGGGAATGCGCTGCTTGCCGGGGATATCGGTCAGCGGCGCGCCGCCGCCACCGCCGCAGCAGCGCGCGCGCATGCCGTGACGTTCCATCTCGACGACCTTGATGCCGATGGTCTTCAAGAGCTTGCGCGGCGCTTCCGTTTCGCCGTTGTAGCGGCCGAGATAGCACGGATCGTGATACGTGATCTTCTTGTCCGCGAGCACGGCGGCGGCCTTCGGCGAGAGCTTGCCGCTCGCGACGAGCTCGGCCATGAACGCGGTGTGATGCTGCACTTCGTAATAGCCGCCGAGCGCGCGATATTCGTTGCGCAGGCTGTGCAGCACGTGCGGATCGGCCGTGACGATGCGGCGGAACTGGTACTGCGAAAGCGTGTTCATCAGTTTCGACGCGCATTGCTGGAACGTGGCTTCGTCGCCCAGACGGCGCGCCGTGTCGCCGGTATCCGTTTCGGCGCCGCCGAGCACCGCATAGTCGACGCCCGCCTTGTTCATCACCTTCGCCAGTGCGCGCAGCGTGCGTTGATAGCGCATGTCGAACGCGCCTTCGCCCGCGATCAGCAGCACATCCACCGGACGGCCCGGTTGCGCGACCTGCACTTGCAGATCCACCGACCAGTCATAGCGTGCGCCGATGTCGTAGCCGTTCTGACTGCCCGTCTCGCGCAGATTCGCGAGCGTGATCGGCCCCTTGCCCGGCACGCTGCCTTCGACGAGCGTCTGGTTGCGCCGCATGTCGACGATCGCATCGACGTGTTCGATCAGCATCGGGCACTCCTGCACGCACGCGCGGCACGTCGTGCAGGACCAGATCGTGTCCGCTTCGATCATCTGCGAGATGAGCGGCCTGGCCGGACCGCCCGTGTGCCTGCCGACGGGAATGCCGGGCGTCGGGCTGCCCGCGTATTGCGAGTCCGAGCCGCCGACCATGCCCACGACCAGATCCTGAATCAGCTTCTTCGGATTGAGCGGCTGACCCGACGCGAACGCGGGACACGCAGCTTCGCACTTGCCGCATTGCACGCAGGCATCGAAGCTCAACAGCTGATTCCAGCGAAACTCGACCGGCTTGCCGACGCCGTATTCCTTCGCATCCAGCACGGGCTTTTTCAGCGCGGTCGGCGGCACGACTTCCTGGTGCGTGTTCGCCCTGAAGCGCTCCTGACGCGGATGGAACGCGAGATGCAGCAGACCCGCCATCGCGTGCTTCATCGGGCCGCCCTGCGCCGCGCCGAAGGTCATCGTGTATGCGCCCGCGGCGATCAGCAGCGCGACGATGATCGCGAGCGCGCCGGACATCCACGATGCGGGCAGCAGCATGAACAACGCAAGGCCGAGCGCGAACGAGCCGAGCAGAAGCGGCAGGCTGTCCCACGGTCCATGCGACAGGCGCGCGGGCACGTTCTTCGCATGACGGCGCCGGTACACGAACACCGCGCCGGCGAGCATGATGATCGCCGCGAGGAAGATCGCGCGGTCGAGCCACGGCGAGTAGATCGCGAGGCCGTAGTTGATGAAGACGAGCGCCATTGCGGCAATCGCGCCGCCCGCGGTCGCCACGTGCGTCTTCGCGATATACGGGTCGCGCGCCACGACATGATGCAGATCGACGAAATAGCGCTTAGGGATGTTGAGCAGATTCGCCCATCCGTACGCGCCGGCCGCCGTCGCGCGCCCTTCGCGCCAATACGCTGCGCGCTTGAGCAGGGCGAACGCGAGGCCCGCCACCGAAAGCCACAGCAGCGCGGTGATGACAAACACGGGGTTCATCGTCGAATACCTCGTTAGAAGTCTTTGCAGAGGCGCAGCGAATCGTAGATCGCGCTGTGGATGTTGTGCATCGAGATGCAGTCGCCGACGCGAAACAGCAGGAAGCGCCCGTTGCCGAGTTCTTCGCTCAGGCACGGCTGCGGTTGCGATGCGAACAACGTATGCACATCGATTTGCCCGCGATTGAGCGACTCGGGCTTGAGCTTCCAGTAAAGCGCGTCGTTCGGCGTGATGCCGTTCTCGATCACGACCTGATCCACCGCGCGTTCTTCCTGCTCTTCCGTGTACTCGTTGCGGATGACGGCGATCTTCTTGCCGTCTTCGTCGTACACCTTGTCGAGCCAGTAGTTCGGCGTGTGGATCACGCCCTGCGCATAGAGGCGTCGATAGAAAATCGGGAACGTGGTGCCGCCGGTGTCGTCGGCGACCTTCACGTCCGGTGTGACGATCTCGACGTTATTGCCCTTCGACGCGATGAAGTCCGCGACGCCCGCGCCGGCATGCGTCGAGACGCCGTCATAGACGAGCACGTTCTTGCCCGGCTCGACCTTGCCCGAGAGGATGTCCCACGAGCCGACCGCGAGGCCTTGCTCGACGCCCCACGCGGGCACCTGGCCCGTGAACGACGAGCCGCCCGTCGCGAGCACGACGATGTCCGGCTTCTCGGCCATGATCATCTTGTCGTCGGCTGCGACACCGAGACGGCGATCGACGCCCAGACGCTTCGTCTCCATGTCGAACCAGCGCACGATACCGGCCATCTGCTCACGCTGCGGCGCCTTTGCGGCGAGCATGATCTGACCGCCGACGTAATCGTTCTTTTCGAACAGCACGACGTCATGGCCGCGCGAACGCGCGACGCGCGCCGCTTCCAGGCCCGCGGGGCCCGCGCCGACCACGACGACCTTGCGCTTCGGCCCGCGCGTCTTTTCGATGACATGCGGCATCGTCGCCTCACGCGAGGTCGCCGCGTTCTGCACGCACAGCACGTCGAGGCCGTTGTACTGACGGTCGATGCAATAGTTCGCGCCGACGCACTGCTTGATTTCGTCCTCGCGGCCATCGCGAATCTTGATGACCATGTGCGGATCGGCGATCTGCGCCCGCGTCATGCCGACGAGATCGACCATGCCGTTCGCGAGGAGGCGCTCGGCCTGACCCGCGTCACGAATGCTCTGCGCATGCATGATCGGCAGCTTCACGACCGACTTGATGCCCGCCGCGAGATGGACGAACGGCTCGGGCGGCAGCGCCATCGGCGGCATGCAGTTGGCGAGCGTGTTGTGCGTATCCGCGCCTGAGCCGATTACGCCAACGTAATCGATGAGGCCGCTTTCGGACATCGCCTGCGCGATCTCTTTCAGGTTCTCGTGAGAAAGCCCGTCTTCATGGAACTCGTCGCCGCACATGCGCAGGCCGACGCAGAAGTCCGCGCCCACTGCTTCACGTACGGCTTTCAATACTTCGGTGCCGAAGCGCAAGCGGTTCTCCAGAGAGCCGCCCCATTCGTCGGTACGAAAGTTGGTGCGCGGGCTCCAGAACTGATCGATCAGATGCTGGTGCGCCGCGGAGATCTCGATGCCGTCCATCCCCGCATCCTTCACGCGCTTGGCGGCCGCGGCGAAGTCGGCGATGATGCGCTTGATCTCTTCCACTTCGATGATCTTCGCGTTGCCGCGATGCACCGGCTCGCGCACGCCAGATGGCGACATCAGATGCGGCCAGTGCTCGCCGTGCCAGGCGGAACGGCGGCCCATGTGCGTCGCCTGGATCATGATGAACGCGCCATGACGATGCATCGCTTCGGCAAGACGCGCGAGCGGATCGATGACCTTGTCGGTCGCGAGGTTCACCGACTTCCACCAGCCTTGCGGGCTGTCGATCGAAACCGGACTCGAACCGCCGCACACGGCGAGGCCGACGCCGCCCTTCGCTTTCTCCTCGTAGTAGCGGATATAGCGGTCGCCGGGCAGGCCGCCCGGTTCGGCATAGACCTCCGCATGCGCGGTGCTGACGATGCGGTTGCGCAACGTGAGCTTGTTGAGCTGGAGAGGCTTGAAAAGGTTCGGGTAACGCATTGCGATCGACCTCGGAATGGATTTGCTTCGGTGCGTGGCGCTTACAGCGGCGACACTTCGAACACGCAATGATCGTGTCCCTCGGCGGCGCATTGCGTCTCGATCGACTTCGAGCGCGGGCCTTTCTTCGCGCTGTCGGGCGCAGTGTCGTTCACCCAGTCCATCGCGCCGGCGAACCAGCCCGCGAACATGTAGCAGAGCTTGCCCTGCTTGCCCGGCTGCTGGAGCACGAACGACGAGTGACGCAGATGGATGCGCGCATGCGAAGTCGCCGGATCGGCTTCGACGATGTCGAACAAGCCCCAGCCGCGCTGCGACAAACGCTTAAGGTAGTGCTCGAACACGGCCATGCCGCTGATGCCGTGCTTCTCGGCTTCTTTATCGCACCAGTGATACGCGGACTTGTAGCCGGCCTTGTACAGAATCTCCGCATACGCATCGCGGCCGAGCGCTTCCTCGACGGCGACGTGATTGTTCGTGAAGAAATGGCGCGGCACGTAGAGCATCGGCAGCGCATCGGTGGTCCAGACGCCGGTTTGCGGATCGACGTCGATAGGCAGTTGAGGTTGCATCGCAGGGTTCCTTGTATTTGTCGTTGGTGATCAGACGTTCCAGACTTCGCCGAAGAAGCGCATCCAGTTTTCGCCCATCACTTTCTTGATGCGCGACTCGCTCCA
>NZ_JALQDI010000035.1:0-268 GCF_023631305.1 Caballeronia sp. INML3B | reverse complement strand
CAACCGACGTGCTGATGCTCGCCGATCGCGTCGTCACCGCGGCCATCGCGCCGGTTCTCGCGGCTGGTTGGCTCGCGTCCGGCGGCGGCGCATCGATTTGAGGCAAATCGTCCCCGAAGAGGCCCTGCTCCGGCGCAACCGATGTCACGCCGCCACGCGCCGCCCGTTTCCCGACGACGGATTCCGGCGCGTTCCCGCCATTCGATTGCACGGCCGCGAGAAACACCTCCGGCAGTTCGAAACCTTCGAACGTGCCTTGGCGGATATC
>NZ_JALQDI010000034.1:0-1378 GCF_023631305.1 Caballeronia sp. INML3B | reverse complement strand
TAATGCCGTTCAGTTAAGGTCTTTTCTTAGATAACGAACGGTGTACCGTTTAGGGCGGGATTTGACGACCCGGTCGCATGCGCGTCCGGGTCGTTTTTCGTTGGGGAGAGACTTGAGCCTTTCGCGCAGGCGCTGAAGGCAGGCGGGTAACTTTGCAAACGCCGGCGTGAGGGCCGCCCACATCATCTCGTGCTGAATCGTGTGGAGGGCTCGCACGAAGCTGATATCAGTCGGCGCAAGTTTCGCCTCCCGTGCGGCGCAGGCGATCTCGCGGCGAATCAGGTTGTAGGCGATCAACGCGCCCCAGATCTCCTGATAGACCCCTGCGACGGTGCGGCTGCGCAAGGTCAACTCCGAACCGAGCATCGATTGCTTGAGCTCCGCGTAACTGGTTTCGATCTGCCAGCGGCGTTCGTAGCAGGCGACGATATCGGCGGGTTTGAAGCGTCGGCGATCCATGAGCGAAGTCAGCAGCACGCGTTCGCGTCCCCGCGCGTCGATGGCACGGATCGCCCGCACACTCCAGAATTCGGGTAAAGCCGGACATTTCTGGCGCGCCTGCGGCGACACACGCATGCGCACCATCGCATCGTCAGCGCTACCCGAGACGACTTCCCAGCAGGTATTGGCTTTGGCTGGAATCAGGAAGTGGCGATTGCGCGCGTTCATCGTCAGGCCACACAGGATTTCCGCGGCCAGAAAGCCTTTGTCGAACACCGTCAGTGAGTCTTCCGGGATTTGCGCCAGCAGGCTTTTGGCGTACACCATTTCGTTGGTGTCGTAGCGACCGAAATTGATATCGGCAATCAGGTGCGTCGGAATGGCGGTGAGCGTCACGGCGCGCACCTGCGGATAACTCGCCACCTTGCCGCTGGCATAGCCCTGCGCGCCAAAGTGCTCGCGGTTGGCCGGACTGTCGGGGGTGCGCAGTGTGGTGCCATCCATTGCCCACAGACTCAAGCCCTTGAACGCATGGTGGGCCGCGTCCTGAGTGGTCCACGCTCGCGCGGTCTGTGCAAACAGCCACGCCATCGGCGCTTCGCCAATACGTTGGCGCGCCTGCGCCGCAGCACTCTTGCTGACAAACGGGGCGGCATCGTTGGGCAAGGCCAGATCGAGGCTATCGAGTACCTCGCTAATCGACCAGTGGCGGTACATCGCCAGCGCAATGACCAGCCACACCACCTGTTCAGCCGGTAGGCGACGGCGCCGAATGCTCGCTGTCCCGGTCGCCTGGACTGCGCGTTCGATCCACGCGTAGGGCAGATGCTCGGCCAACCGTCGCAGATCGGCCGGCTCTTGTGCTTCGATCAGATAAGTGAGGTGGTCGGCAAGCATCGCACCGGAAAGTTAACAGCCCGGCGCTCCGTTTACAACC
>NZ_JALQDI010000033.1:0-85450 GCF_023631305.1 Caballeronia sp. INML3B | reverse complement strand
GCTTTCTTTGGTTACTTTCTTTGCAGCAGCAAAGAAAGTGACTGCCGCCCCGCACAGGGGCAACGCTAATAAACCAACAAGAAAACGGGATCCAGCGAAAAAAATTCAAGCAAACGTATCAACAAGCCCGACCGTGCGCCGCACATTCAAACCCACGCTGGAAGCGACAGAAGAACCATCCCCCCCGCCGATGCCTCGCATCGCATCCCCCTTCGAGCCAGAGCGCTCACGACCGCTCTCCTGCTGCGACTGCCGCGCAAACGCCGACCCATCCGAAACCGAAGCACTCCCAAGACTGATGCCGTTCGCCTCCATCGCCTCACGCAGCTTCGGCATGGCAGCCTCGACCGCCTCGCGCACCTGCGCATGCTGCGACACGAACAGCGCGTGCGCATGATTCTCGGAAACCTGCAACGTCACCTGCAACGGCCCGAGATCCCTGGGATTGAGCGTCAGTTCAGCGCTCTGCTGATCCGCCTTCGACAGGAACACGACCTTCTGGCTGAACGCATCGTCCCAGCCGGACGCGCCCACGTGCGGTGCAATAGCCGCGCTCGTCGCCGACGCCATCGCGCCTTGCGGACTCGACACCGCCGAATTCCCCGATGCCGTCTGCATCGCCACCGCGTGCGCGGCCGCGTCGGCGGCTTGCTTGTACGCGGCAGTCGCGGCATCCGCGGGCGTCGTCGCGACTGCGAGCGCCGTCGCGTCCGTCGCCTTGGCATCCGCAGTCGCGTTGTTCGCCACCCCGATCAGACCCGCGCCCTTTCCGCCCCTGGCGAAAAGACCGCCTTGATCCTCACTGTTCGCGGCTTCGCGCGCCGTCGTCGTCAACGAACCGTTCGCGGGCTGTGCGTTCGGCGGCGCGTTGTTCAGCGAAGCGAGCGCCGCCTGAAGCGCGTCCTGCGACTTCGCGTCGCCGCTCTTGTGCGTCTCGCCGGTCGATTTGGTGTCGTCGGTCGAAGCGGTGGCCGTCGCGGCGGTGGCGGCGTCCGTCAGATCGGCGAGCGCGGCGGTGTCGGTGTCGCTGTCGTCGGCATTGGCGGCGTCTGCGCGCGCTTTGGCCTGCGCCGCAGCCGTAGCTGCATCCGGCGCAGAACCGGGCGTCTGCGCCGCGGGCTTCGATGCCTCCGCCGTGTCGGTCTTGCCCGTATTCTTCGATGCCTCTTTCGACGCGTCCGCCTGATCGGACTTAGCGGCCGCCTGCGTATCGGACGCGTCATCGCTCTTCGACGCAGCAGCGCACGCGCTGTCATCCGGCTTCGGCGCGTCGTGCACGCTCGACTTGTCCGAGGACGAGTCGGCGAGCGCCTGCGCCGCCTGCGCGTCGGCATTGGCGCGGTCGGTGATGCTTTGCAGCGTCATGCCGAACGACGCGCCCGCGCTCGCCGCGCGCTGCGCCGCGACCTTGCTCGATGACGTGGCGCCCGTCAGCGCGCCGGAAAGGGATACGGAAGACATGCGAGTCTCTCAAATGCAATAAGTGGATAACGGCTCAGGCACGCTCGGCGCGCATGCGCAGTATCTTCGCGGCGTGCTCGTCGGATTCGCGCTGCTCGAGGCGCGCGGCTTTTTTCGCGAGCATCGCCTCGCCGCGCGCGGCCAGCACTTCGTAGCTGCCGAGCTTCTGTTTCTTGAGACGCCAGTCGGGCTTCGCCGCCTCGATGCGCTGATCGGCCATGAGTAGCGCCGTGCGTTGCTGCGCAATCGCCGCATCGAGCGTATCGACGAACGCCTGGAAGTTGCGCAGCGTCTGCGCCGTGGTGCCTTCCTGCGCCGATGCCGTGAACCGCGCGTGGTACTCGTCGCGATAGGTGACGAGCGAGTTCAACTGCGTCTCGACCTCGTTTCGTTCCTGCTGGAGCTTGCCGAGCTTCTTGGTGGCGGCGTCGAGTTCCTCTTCGGCAAGTCCGATGAGGGTGTTGATCGGCAGATTCTTGGACATGGCGTGGCGGTCTCGTATGGTCTTTGGCTTTCTTGTGACGAATGCTTCGGATACTAGTCGAAAACTATTCGAACATCTGGTTCAACATCGCGATGCTCGGCTCGAACGGCGCCTGCTCGCGAAAACCCTGCTGCAAAAACGACTCCATGCGCGGATACATCGCGATCGCGCGGTCGAGCAATGGGTCGCGCCCGCTCGAATACGCGCCCACGTTGATCAGGTCGCGGTTTCGCTGATAGCGCGACAGCATCTGCTTGAACAGACGCACGCGCTCGAGATGCTTGTCGTCGATGAGCACGGTCATCGCGCGGCTGATCGACTGTTCGATGTCGATGGCCGGATAGTGCCCCGCCTCGGCAAGCGAGCGGTTCAGCACGATATGGCCGTCGAGGATCGCGCGCGCCGAATCGGCAATCGGGTCCTGCTGATCGTCGCCTTCGGTCAGCACGGTGTAGAACGCGGTGATCGAGCCGCCGCCTTCCGGGCCATTGCCGGTCCGCTCGACGAGCGCCGGCAGCTTCGCGAACACCGACGGCGGATAGCCCTTCGTCGCGGGCGGCTCGCCGATCGCGAGCGCGATCTCGCGCTGGGCCATCGCGTAGCGCGTCAGCGAATCCATCAGCATCAGCACGTGCTTGCCCTGATCGCGGAAATATTCGGCGAGCGAGGTCGTGTACGCGGCGGCCTGCATGCGCAGCACGGGCGATACATCCGCCGGCGCCGCGACGACGACCGAGCGCGCGAGACCGTCCTCACCGAGAATCTGCTCGATGAATTCCTTCACTTCGCGGCCGCGTTCGCCGATCAGCCCGATCACGATCACTTCCGCGCTCGTGTAGCGCGCCATCGTCCCGAGCAGCACCGACTTGCCGACGCCCGAACCGGCGAAGAGGCCCATGCGCTGGCCGCGTCCGACCGTCAGCAGCGTGTTGATCGCGCGCACGCCGACATCGAGAACCTTGTGAATCGGCTCGCGGTTGAGCGGGTTGATGACCGGCGCGGACAACGGCGCATCGACTTTCGCGCCGAGCGGGCCGAGGCCGTCGAGCGGACGGCCCGACGCATCGACGACGCGGCCGAGCATTTCCCAGCCGACGGGCAAGCGCTTCGCGCCCGCCATCGGATCGTTGATCGGCGCGCTTTCGAGCGGATAGACGCGCGCGCCGGGCAAGAGGCCAGCCACTTCGGTCGTCGGCATCAGAAAGAGCTTGTCGCCCGCGAAGCCGACGACTTCGGCTTCGGCGGTCGGAATCGCACTGCCCGGCGGCAGCTCGATCATGCATTCGGAGCCGACGCCCATCTTCAGGCCGACCGCTTCCAGCACGAGACCGGCCGCGCGCGTGAGACGACCGCACGGACGCAGCGGCTTCGCGATCGCATTGCGCGACCTGAGCGCGTCGAGCTTGTCGCGCCACGCATCGATGTGCGGATTGCCGGCGATATGGGCCAGCTCGGCGATGGTGCGCGCGGCGAGCGCCTCGGCCGATTCGTCGCCGACGGATTCATCGGCGGCGAGCGGGCCGAACGACGCGCGCGCGATTTCCTGTTCGAGCGCGCTCAAGCCATCTTGCGTAATCCGTTGGTTCACCACGGCTTGCTTCTCCCGAGCGCCGCCACGACGCGCTCCCATCGCGACACATTCGTCGCATCGATCTCGCCGGTCGCGGCGTGGGCCTTGCAGCCGCCGCGCTCGACGTCCGGATCGGGCCGCACGGTCCATCCCGCGGACTCGAGTTCGTCCTTCAGATAGGCATCGACGATCGGCATGTCGGCCGGATTCACGATGAGCACAGGCGCGCCCGACAGTTCGGGCTCGGCGGCGATCACTTCGCGCGCCACCGCGACGAGCGCGGTCGGATCGAGCGCGAGATGCTGACGCACGACCTGCTGCGCGATGTCGATGGCGAGTTCGGCGAGCGACTCCGCGATGGCTGCATCGGCGGCTTGCAGCGCCGTCCTGAACGCATCGGCGATCTCGGCGAGACGCGCGGCCTGCGCGAGCGCTTCCTTGCGGCCGTCCTCGAAACCCTTCGCCTGACCTTGCTCGTAACCCGCCTGATAGCCGAGCGCCTGGCCCGCGACATGCCCCTTCGCGAGTCCTTGCTGATGTGCGTCTTCCTCGACGCGGCGCAGGTGCGCTTCGAGCGCGGCCTGTTCCGCCGCGCTGTTGTCGACCTTGATCTCGACGGGATCGAAGGACGCCATCTCCCAGCGCTGATACGCCGAGACCGGAGCCTTCTGCGCGCGAGCATCAGACATATGCATCCTCCGCCTTGCCGCCTAGCTGGATCTGACCGTTTTCCGCGAGATTGCGGACGATCTGCAAAATCTTGCGTTGCTGCTGCTCGACTTCCGACACGCGCACCGGACCGCGCGAATCGAGGTCTTCGGCAAGCAGTTCGGCCGCGCGCTGCGACATGTTCGACAAAAACTTCTGGCGCAACGCCGGCTGCGCGCCCTTGAGCGACACGATCAGCGTCTCCGATTCCACTTCCTTCAGCAGAAGCTGGATCGCGCGGTCTTCCAGGTCGAGCAGGTTCTCGAACACGAACATCTGGTCGATGATCTTCTGCGCGAGCTCGGCGTCGTATTCGCGCACGTTCGCGATGACGCCTTCCTCGTGATTGCTCGACATGAAGTTCAGAATCTCGGCCGCCGTGCGGATGCCGCCCATCGGCGCGCGCTTCAGGTTGTCGCTGCCGGAGAGGAGCGTCGTCAGCACGTCGTCGAGTTCGCGCAGCGCGGCGGGCTGAATGCCGTCGAGTGTCGCGATGCGCAGCAGCACGTCATTGCGCAGGCGTTCAGACAGGAGCGACACGATTTCCGACGCCTGATCGCGGTCCAGATGCACGAGGATCGTCGCGATGATCTGCGGATGCTCGTTCTTGATCAGTTCCGCGACCGCGCCCGAGTCCATCCACTTCAGGCCTTCGATGCCGCTCGTATCGCTGCCTTGCAGGATACGGTCGATCAGCGCGCCGGCCTTGGTCTCGCCGAGCGCCTTCGTCAGCACAGAGCGGATGTACTCGCTCGAATCGAGCGACAGCGCGGTGTGCTGCTCGGCTTCCGAGACGAATTCGGTCAGCACGTTGTCGAGCTGCTCGCGCGTCACGTTTTTCAGCGCCGCCATGGTCGCGCCGATCTTCTGCACCTCGCGCGGCGCGAGATACTTGAATACTTCGGCGGCTTCTTCCTCACCGATCGACATCAGGAGGAGGGCGGCTTTATTCAGGCCTTCAGCGTTCATCGGACACCCAGTTCTTCACGACGGTCGCAACGATTCTCGGGTCCTGACGCGCCACCATGCGCGCGTAGTCGAGATTGCGATCGAATTTGGCCTTCTTGCTTTCATGACCGAGGAGACTCACCTCGGCATCCTTGTCTTCGTCTTCCAGCTTCTGAGCGCCGTCGAGCGACGGACCGTCGAGCAGCGAGAGCTCATCCGGTGCGCCGAGCGTGGGCGCGGCCTCGGGCGGCGGCGGGAAGGCGCGGCGCATCGCCGGCTTCACCATGCTGAAGTACAGGAACAGCCCGACGATCCCGATGCCCACGTACTTCGCCGCCTGGATGCCCCACGCGATCATCTGCGGGGTGCGCCACCACGGCACGTCCGGCGCCGCGTTCAGATCGGCCGAGAACGCGCTGTTCACGACGTTCACCGAGTCGCCGCGCTTCTCGTCGAAGCCCATCGCGTCCTTCACGAGTTGCTGGACCTGCGCGAGCTTGTCGGCGGCGAGCGGGGTCATCGTCACGTTGCCCTTGGCGTCGACCTTCTTGTCGTAGTTCACGACCACCGCCACCGACAGGCGCTTGATGCCGCCCGTTGCCTGCTCGTAATGGCGCACGGTGCGGTCGACCTCGTAGTTCGTCGTCGTGTCGCGGCGCTGGTTCTGCGGCGTGGACTTCGCCGCCGCGCCGACGGCGCCCGATGCCGCCGCGTCGATCGGCGCGGAAGCCGGCTGCGGCGGCTGGTTCGACAGCGCGCCCGGCACGCCCGACGCGCCGCTGCCCGTCGTTTCGCTCGATTCGCTCGACTGCTGGCTGCGGATCGCGGTGCTTTGCGGGTTGCCGTTCGGGCCGTAGCTTTCGGCGGTCTGCTCGAGCTTCGAGAAGTCGATGTCGGCGCTCACCTGCGAGCGGGCGTTGCCGGCGCCGAAGAGCGGCGCGAGGATCGCGTCGATGCGCTTTTGCGTGTTGTGCTCGATCTGCTGCACGTATTTGAGTTGCGACGCGTCGAGGCCGCTGGCGGCGCTCTGGCTCGTCAGCAGGTTGCCGTCCTGATCGACGATATTCACGTTCTTGACCGGCATGTCCGCGACGCCCGAGGCGACCATGTGGGCGATCGCGACCACCTGGCCTTCGTCGAGCACGCGGCCCGGATACAGGTTGACCATCACGGACGCGGTCGGGAGTTCCTTGTCGCGCACGAACACGCTCGGCTTCGGGATCGCCAGATGCACGCGCGCCGACTTCACCGACGAAATCGCGCCGATCGTGCGCTCCAGCTCGCCCTCGAGCGCGCGCTGATAGTTGACCTGCTCGGCGAACTGGCTGATGCCGAACTTCTGGTTGTCCATCAACTCGAAGCCGACCGAGCCGCTCTTCGGCAAGCCCTGGCTCGCGAGACGCAGACGCGTTTCGTGAACCTGCTCGGCCGGCACGAGAATGGCGCCGCCGCCGTCGGACAACTTATAGGGAATGTTGCCTTGCTGGAGCGCGGCAACGATTGCGCCGCCGTCCCGATCGGAGAGATTGGAGAAAAGTACGCGGTAGTCCGGCTGGCGCGACCACATGACGAGGCCCGCGACCACCATCGCCAGAATCGCGACGGCCACGATGAGCGGCACGCGCGGATTCGAGCGGAACTGGTTGAGCATCGGCACGCGCTGCGCAAAACCGCCGAAGTCGGCACCGCCCGCGAGTCCCGGGGCCGCGGCCGTGCCGGCTGCCCCCGGTTGTGCGCCCGCCAGGCCCATTCTGGCGTCGGGCGTGATGAGTGAGTTGTTGGGCGTATCCATTTAGCGTCGAAGCTCCGAATCCTGAGGTTCTCCTCCCGCCGCTTCCCGCTTTCCATGTAAGCGGCGGTGGAGGACTTTTCACGATGGGGATTATCCGCAGAAGATTGCAAGTCGATTCGGCGAATAGAGCGGGGTTTTCCCCGTTCTTCCCGCGCTTTGAAAAATCACCGGCTGCTAATCTTTTTCGTACTCGGCGAACCTCCGCAATTGCGTCGCCGAACCCGAGGCCACCGCCACGCGCGGCGCGGGCCGTCCCGCCTTCGGACGCGTTCCGCCGGCTATTCCCTGTCATCCGGAGTCAACATGAACTTTCCGATCAATCCGCTTTCCGCCGCGCTCTCGGCCATTCAGTCGCTGGCGTCGCAAGCCGCCGGCGGGACGTCCGGTCCCACCAGCGCGTCGGGCGCCGTCTCGGGCCAAAGCGGGACATCGGGCGCGGCAAGCGTCGGCAGTTTCTCCGAAGCGCTGAAATCGTCCATCGACAAGATCAGCGACAACCAGACGAAGGCGCTCGGCGAGGCGCACGCCTTCGAGATCGGCGCGCCGAACGTGTCGCTCAACGACGTGATGGTGGACATGCAGAAGGCGAACGTCGGCCTGCAGTTCGGGTTGCAGGTGCGAAACAAGCTCGTGTCGGCCTACAACGACATCATGCAGATTTCCGTCTGACGGCCGCTCTCTCGCGATCCTGCCCTTCATTCTTGCGACGGCTCTGGAGCCTCGCTTCCTAAAGCTTTGCCGCGTTTCTCCGATAACCCCGATAACGGCACGGCGAACGATGGTTCGCCTGCCTGCACCGGCTTGGCCGGGCGCACACGGATCAGGACGAGAGGCACGGCGTTCCGCTTGAAATGCGGAATGCCGCGGCATCGCATAAGGAGAATCGAGAGATGTATTCCCCAGGACACGCTGGAGCCAACGCCTACGCACGCGTGGGCGTGCAGACAGGAGTGATGGGAGCGAGCCCGCACCGGCTGATCGTGATGCTGTACCAGGGTGCGCGGCAGGCGATCGCGCAGGCGCGCATGCACCTGCATCAGAACAATGTCGGCGCACGCGGCGCGGCGATCAGCAAGGCCATCAGCATCATCGAGAGCGGTTTGCAGCAGGCGCTCAACAAGGATGCGGGCGGCGAGATCGCGCAGCGGCTGGACGCGCTGTACACGTATATGACGCGCCGGCTGCTCGAGGCGAATCTGAAGCAGAACGAGGCGATGCTCGTCGAGGTCGACAATCTGCTCGCGACGCTCGAGGAAGCCTGGGTGGGAATTGGACCGGAAGTGGCGCAAATGACCGCCGCGCCCGTTTGACGGGATGCGCGTCGACTGCCTGAAAAGAATGAAGACGACACAAGAATATTTCGCCCACTACGAGGCGATTGCCGCGGTTTCCGGCCAGATGCTGGTGGCCGCGCGCGGCGGCGAATGGAGCGAGCTGAAGGCGCTGCAAGGCACCTACCGCGAGTTGGTCGAGCAACTGAAGCAAGTGGATTCGGCCTCGGAACTCGACGAAAGCGCCCGCGCGCGCAAGCTGGACCTCGTGAAGAAGATTCTCGCCGACGACGCCGCGATCCGCGATCTGACGTCGCCGAGCCTCGCGCGTCTGTCGGCGCTTTTCACGGTCAACAGCCCGGCGCGCGTACTGAAAAAAATGATCGGATTGCGCTAGGCGCGGTCCGCGCCCGGCCGTGGCGCATATGAGGATGTGGGCATGACTGGACTCGATACCGCGATCGCATCGTTGCTCGCCAGCCGCACCGAGCTCCTTCTGTCCGCGATTCGCGCGCCGAACGGCGTGAGCGGCAGCGGCGTCACCGGTGCGAGCGTCGGGCAGACGACGACGCAAACGGACATGTTCCAGACCGCCGGCACGCCTGCCGGCGCGGCGGCGCCGGCGGCATCGGCGCAAACCGCGTTCTCCAGCGTCGCGCGCACGCTCGACGCGATCTCGCGATTCGGCGGCGCGACGCCCGCGCTGACCGGCGACGCCCCGCTCTGGCCGACGCCGCCGCGCCCGGCGAGCGCCTTCGCCGCGCTCACGACCGGCCTCTTCGATACCGCGTTCTCTTCCAACGCCGCCGCCGTCGCCGCCGCGCGCGCCGCGACGCAGAACCTGCCGCCGCTGCCCGCCGCCGCGCTCGCGGCCGCGCTGGCGAAAACCGTCGACGAAAGCGGGCTCTTCTACGAATCGCATCTGGTGCAATGGCTCGCGGGCCAGCGCAGCGCAGCGTCGCTCGCCAACGAGCCGCAGGCGCGCGCCGATGCGCGGTCAATGTCCTTGCCGCTCGATCCAGCCAGCGACGCATGGCTCGACGACGCCCGCGCGCCGCAATTCACGCCCGATACGCCCGACTTCCCCGGGCGTCCGGTCCCGACGCCGCAGACGCCGCAGCAAGCCGCCGCGCTCGCGGCGTCGGTGCGCGATGCGCCGCCGTCGGCGCTTTCGAATTCGCAAAACGGCAACGCCGCCGGCGGCGCGAACGCCCAGACGGCGCAGCCGAGCCAGCAGGAATCGGCGCTTCAGGCGTCGGTCGCGGCGGGCATCCATCCGGCGACGCTCAATGTCGTGCGTCAGCAACTCGACGTGCTCGCGAACCAGCAGTTCCGCTGGCAGGGCGAGGCGTGGCCCGGCACGCGCTTCGAATGGGAGGTGGCCCGCGAGCCGCGCGATCCGCGCACCGCCGACGATGCCGCCGACGCCAGCGACAAGCGCGCGTGGCGCACGCGGATCACGCTGTCGCTGCCCGCGCTCGGCACCGTCGACGCCGAGCTCGTGCTGGCGGGCGAGAAGCTCGTCGCGCGCATCAAGGCGGGCGATACGGGCGCACGCCGTCTCGCCGCCGACGGCGCCGCGTTCGCGCGCCAGCTCGAAGCGGCGGGCATCGCGCTGGCGTCGCTTTCCGTGCGCTCGATGGACGGCACGACCGATCTCGCGCTTTCCGGCGACGATGCCGCCGCGAAAAAACCGGTGCGCTCGCCGCTCGAGCATCTGTTTCGTCCGCAGGCGGGTGAGGGGAGCGAAACATGAGCGGGCAGGATCATCCGCCGTACACGCGCAGGCAGGCGACCGCGCTCGCCTACGACGCGGGCAACCGCGAAGCGACGCCGCGCGTCATCGCGAAGGGCTATGGCATGGTCGCGGAAATGATCGTGCAGCGCGCGAAGGAAGCGGGCCTGTACGTGCACGAGTCGCCGGAAATGGTGTCGCTGCTGATGCAGGTCGATCTCGACGCGCACATTCCGCCCGCGCTGTATCAGGCGGTCGCGGAATTGCTGTCGTGGGTGTATCGGCTGGAGAACGAGGAGCCGATGCGCGAGATCGGAAGGGCCGTGCGTTGACACCTTCCCGTCATGCCCCGAACGCCCGCGTGACGATCGCCGCATGATCGAAGCGCGCGGGCAGCGTGCCGTACACGCGGCCGGTTTCGCCGCGCGCATCGCCGAGCCGCGTTTGGATGAACGCATCCGCGACTTCCTGCGGCGCATGCCGCGCGAGCAGCACGCCCTGCGCGCATAAGGCCAGTTGCTGCGCGATGCGCCGCGCCGACGCCTCCCGCCCTGCCGGATCGCTCGTCAGCATGCCGGCCAGCGACGACAGCGCGCCCGCCAGCGCCGGATTTGCGCCCGCGCTCGTGTTCCAGTCGTCCAGTAGCGCGTGCGCGGCGTCCTGCTCGCGCTCGAACGCGCGCAGCACGTCGAGACACATCACATTCCCCGAACCCTCCCAGATCGAATTGACCGGCGCCTCACGATAGAAACGCGCCATCGGCCCGGTTTCGACATAGCCGTTGCCGCCCCAGACTTCCATCGCTTCACCGGTGAATTCGAGGGCGCGCTTGCACACCCAGAACTTCGCGGCGGGCGTCACGATGCGCCGCCAGGCGCGCTCGGCGAGCGCCCCGTCGGGCGCGGCGCTTTGCTCGAATGCGCCGGCGAGCCGCATGAAGAGGACCGTGGCCGCCTCGGATTCGAGCGCGAGATCGGCGAGGACGTTGCGCATCAACGGCTGATCGACGAGATGCGCGCCGAACGCACTGCGATGCCGCGCATGATGGATCGCCTGCACGAGCGCCGCGCGCATCAGCGCCGCGCTGCCGATCACGCAATCGAGCCGCGTGAAGTTCGCCATCTCGATGATGGTCGGCACCCCGCGCCCTTCGTCGCCGATCATCACGCCGTAGGCATCGAAGAACTCGACTTCGCTGCTCGCGTTCGAGCGGTTGCCGAGCTTGTCCTTCAGGCGCTGGACCTGGACCGCATTCTTGCGGCCGTCCGGTGCGAAGCGCGGCACGTAGAAGCAGGACAGGGCGCCTTCGTCGGCGGTGCGCGCGAGCACGAGATGCGCGTCGCACTGCGGCGCCGAGAAGAACCATTTGTGACCGACCAGCCGATAAGCCCCGCCGCGCCCCGGCGCGCCGAGCGCGCGCGCGCGCGTGCGGTTGCTGCGCACGTCCGAGCCGCCTTGCTTTTCGGTCATGCCCATGCCGATCATCATCGAATGCTTGCCGGCTTCGAGCGGAATGTCGCGCGGATCATGCTCACGCGACAGTAGCGGCCCCGCGATGCGCGCGAAGAGATCGGGCTCGTTGCGCAGGACCGGAATGCTCGCGAACGTCATCGTGATCGGGCATAGCGAGCCCGATTCGAGCTGGCCGTGCAGATAGTAGCCGGCGCAGCGCGCGGCCATCGATCCGGCGCGCGCGGACGGCTCGAACGGCAGCGCGTGCAGTCCTTCGTGCCGCAGACGCCGCACCAATTCGTGCCAGGCCGGATGAAACTCCACGGCGTCGATGCGCTCGCCGCGCGGATCATGCGTCGCGAGTTCCGGCTCGTGCCGGTTGGCGAGATCCGCCAGCGCAACCACGTCCGGCTGCGTCAGCGCCATGCCGTCGCGCGAAAGCGCTTCTGCATGCCATTGCGCGCCTTCCCGTTCGACGGCGGCGGCGAGCGCCGGATCGAAGGCGAACGCGTCGTAGCCGACGAGCGGCGGCGCCTGATTCGTCACGTCGTGTGTCTGCCCGAACGGGCGGTCGGCGGAATCGGACATCGTCGGTCTCCTTCTTCGCGCACGCACCGGCGGCGCGGTGACTCGTCACTGTCGGGCGTCCGCAACAGCCGTTTCACTGTCGCGAACGCCATCTCGAATTCAAGAATCATAGGCCGCGCATGGATCGGACGGGTAGACGCATCGTTCTTTTCAGAATCGCGCACGCCTTTCTGATGCGCAGTCCTAAAGCGCAAATCAGTGAGACAAATCCGATTGTTAGTCCTGCCCCAATGACGCGCAGGAGCCCGAACCTATAATCGGCTCGCCTATTCGGGCGGATGCAATAACGCCTTTCACGGAAGCATTCTCAATGAGCATCAACCTCAATCAACTTGTCCAGGGCGCTTTGTCAGAAAGCGTGTTGCAGCACATCGCCGGGCGCATCGGCTGCGCGCCGGAATCCGCGAGGCGCGTCGTGTCGTTGTGCGGCCCCGCGCTCATCGGCGCGATGATGAACAAGGCGTCGTCGCTCGAGGGCGCGCGCAATCTGTTCGCGTCGATCATGTCGCCGGCCACGAACGCGCTGATCGCGGACGAGCTGCCGCATTTCGCCGTGCAGGACGATGGCTTCAAGACGCTCGTCGATACCGGCGCGCAGGCCGACGCGGCGATCGCCTCGCCCGACAGCATCAACGTGCTCGCCGAGCGTGTCGCCGAACATACCGGCGTGGCGGCGAGCGCCACGCGCACGCTGATCGGCGTGGTCGGCGCGACGCTCTTCGGCGTGCTCAAGCGCCATCTCACGCAGCACAACGGCAGCCCTGACCAGCTTCCGACGCTCCTCGGCCATCAGTTGCCCGTCGTGCGCGCGAACATGACCGACTCGTTCGCCCATGCACTCGGTCTCGGCTCGGTCGGCGCGTTCCTCGCCGGTGTCGCGTCGCGGCTGAAGGCGGTTGCCGCCCACCTCGAGCATCCGGCGACGCAAGAGGCGGCGGTGTTTTCGCAGCCGCCGGAAGCGCCTGCCGCGTTCGAGCAACCCGTGAAGGAAAACGCCCGCAAGAAGAATTGGTGGTGGATCGCGCTCGCTGCCGCGCTTGCCCTGCTCGCGGTTCTGCTCGGCCGCGGCTGCTCCACGGAAAAGCAGGAACAGGACGCCGCGCCCGCAGCGAAGCCGGACGCGCTTTCTGACTCGGGTTCGGAAGCAAATGGCGCTTCCGACACGGCAATGGCGGCAGCCGCAACCGCCGATCAATCGTCGGCGCCCGCCGCGCTGCCGGGCAAGGACGCGACGATGTCCCTCGTCGTCGATGCATCCGGCATGCCTACTTTGAGCGCCACGGTCCACAACGAAGAGGAGAAGCGCCAACTGATCGACGCGCTCACGGCGAAGCTCGGCGCTAACAAATTCCACGCGAACATTTCGGTCGATCCGGACACGAAACCGGCCGCGTGGATCGCCAAGCTCGATGCCCTGCTGCCGGTCATGACGCTGCCGGGCGCGCAAGTGCGCATCGCGGGCGACAAGATCGATCTGAGCGGCCGCGCGGGCGATCCGAAGCTCGGCTGGCTGAGCAAGCTGAAGTCGTTCTTCGGCGACGGCTGGACCATCAGCGCAACCGACACGACGGCCGCAACGAAGGCCCTGGCCGCCTCCGACGCGCACGCCGCCGCGAGTTGCGCCGCCACAGACACCGCGAAGAATCTGAATCTGCATCCGATCCACTTCGGCTTCGCATCGAACTCGCTGTCGCGCGCCGCGTTGGACGAACTCGCCGAATCCGCGAAGGCGCTGAAGGCGTGCAATGCAGCCGGCAAGCCGGTCAAGCTGCAGATCGGCGGCTATACGGACAGTTCGGGCGATTCGGCGGCAAACATCCACCTGTCGGCGAAGCGCGCGCAGGCCGTGCGCAGTTATCTGGTCCGGCACGGCGCGCCGGCAGACACACTGACGGCGGAAGGTTTCGGCGACGCCCATCCGATCGCGGACAACGCGACGCGCGAGGGCCGCGCGGCAAATCGCCGGATCGAGTTCAAGGAACTGAACTGATTTCAGAAACGCCCCGAGGCCGCTAAAAAAAACGCGCCGGTCCGCTCATCGCGGCCGGCGCGTTTCGTTTTTCGCTTCGGCGGGTCGAGTTCCCGCTTCGTTGCGTTGCGCGCGGGGGAATCCATCGGCCATGAAATCCTGATCGAGATTCGCGGGCAGCATTTCACGCGCGACTTCGATCCACGCGCGCGCTGCATGCGACAGATAACCGTTGCGCCGCCAGCCGAGCGCCATGTCCCAGTGAATCTCGGGCGCCACGACCGGACGACAGGTGAACGCGTTGGCGTCGAGCCGGCGGCAATACGGCGCGGGCAGCAGCGCGATACCGATGCCCGCCTGCACGAGCGCCGCCATGAAATCCCAGTGCCCGCTGCGGCCGACGATTGTCGGCGCGAAACCCGCCTCGCGGCACGCGTTGAGCACGACGTCGTTGAGCGCCAGGCTTTCGCCGTAGAACACGAACGGCTCGGCGGCGAGATCGGTGAGGGCGACTTCGCTGGCGTCGTCCCAGCGCGAACCCTTGGCCGCGACGAGCCACAGAATCTGCCGGCTGACGGGCAGGACGTCGAACATCGCGGTGTCGACCGGCTGCAATACGCCGCCCAGTTCCAGTTCGCCGTCGATCAACGCCGCCTCGATCGCCTTCGAGCCGCGCTCGAACAACTTCAACTCGACCTTCGGATAGCGACGCCGGAATGCCGCGATCGCGGGCGTGAAAAGCGAGCCGCCCATCGGCGGAATGCCAATTGTCAGCGTGCCGCGCCCGAATGTGCCGAGATCGTTCAATTCGGCCTCCAGTCTCGCGTGCGCCGCCAGCACCTCGACACCGCGCTGATACACGATCTGCCCGGCGTCCGTCAGCACCATCTGCCGGCCTTCACGCAGAAGCAGCGGCGAACCGACCTCATCCTCAAGCGCCTTCACCATTTTGCTGATGGTCGGCTGAGTCACGAACATGTGTTCAGCGGCGGCCGTGAAGCTCTTTTGCTTCACAACTTCGATGAAGTATCGCAAGGCGCGCAATTCCATCTTCGGCTCCGGAATTCCAGTTCGGAATGTTAGAGATAAGGTTAATTCATTTTTATTATGCAAGGTGCGCCCATATACTCGGTCTACAGGTTAACCCTAGTTCATTGAATTTCAACGCGAAGAGTCCGCCATGTCCGCTGTCCCCATGACCCATCCGCAATCCGCTTTCGGCCGCTTTCTGCGTGTCGCGGTGCAGTCCGCCGCGCTCGCGGCGATCTGGGTCGCGGCGGATTTCGTCGCGCGCAAGCTGGCGCTGCCGGTGCCGGGCGGCGTTGTCGGCCTGGTCGCGCTGCTCGCGCTTCTGTTCTGCGGCGGCATCGCCCCGCGCTGGGTGAAGGCGGGCGCGGACTGGCTGCTCTCGGATATGCTGCTGTTCTTCATCCCGGCGGCGGTCGCGGCGGTTCAGTACGGCGGCCTCTTTATGGAGGACGGCTGGCGGCTCGCGCTCGTCGTCGTCGGGGGAACGTTGATGGTGATGGTGGCCGTCGCGTTCGCGGTCGACCGTGCGGCGGGTCTCGAACGCCGCCTCGCGCTGCGCCGCGCGCTCGTGGCGCGGCATGCCGCGCGGGCTTGAGCGAGCCGACATGAACCACTTTTTTGCCGCCCTCATCGCCGACGACGCCGCGCGGCTCGTCGCGGCGGGCTGCTTCGTGCTGACCGTCGCGCTGTACTTCGCGGCCAAGCATCTCTACGCGCGCTTCCGGCGGCCCTGGCTCACGCCGCTGCTGGCCGTGCCGGCCGTGCTCGCGCTCGTCGTCGTGATGGCGCGCATTCCGTACTCCGTCTATTACGCCGACACGCGCTGGCTCATGTGGCTGCTCGGTCCGGCGACCGTCGCGTTCGCAGTGCCGATCTACGAATACCGCGCGCTCATCAAGCGTCACTGGATTTCGCTTACTGTCGGCGTGACGGTCGGGATCCTGGTCGCGGTCGGTGGATCGCTGATGCTCGCGAAACTGCTGCATCTGTCGCCGGAACTTCAGCGCAGCCTCGCGACGCGCTCCGTCTCCACGCCCTTCGCGCTCGCCGTCTCCGACAAGATCCACGCGCCGAAGGACTTGACCGCGCTGTTCGTGATCGCGACGGGCGTCTGCGGCATGCTGTTCGGCGAAATCGTGCTCGCGCTCGTGCCGTTGCGCACGCGGCTCGCGCGCGGCGCGTTGTTCGGCGCGGCGGCACACGGCGTCGGCACGGCGAAGGCGCGCGAACTTGGCAGTGAAGAGGGCGTCGTTGCGAGCCTCACGATGATGATCGCCGGCGTCGCGATGGTGCTGCTCGCCCCGCTGCTGTCGTCCTTGCCGTTCTGATCGCGAACGGCGCCGCGAATGCCCTCGCGCGCGCCTCAGAATAGGCTCGTTTCCACGAGACTTTGCTACAATCGACGCTCGCTTCCGAGGAGCGTTGCGACGGGCAATTGTTGAACATTCGCCCGCCAGGCTCGGAAGCATTCAATCCGGACGGTTCAAAAAGCGCCATGCAATCAGGGCGCCCGCTGAGCCACCGCATTCGAACGGCGCTCACGTCAACATTTCTAGTCTTTTTAGAAAAGGAGGGCGTGATGAACGCCGCAGTTCTCGATTCAAATTCCAAGGATTACGTCGTCGCCGACATGTCGCTGGCCGCATGGGGCCGCAAGGAACTCGACATCGCCGAAACGGAGATGCCGGGCCTCATCCAGACGCGCGAAGAATACAAGGCGCAGCAGCCGCTGAAGGGCGCGCGCATCGCCGGTTCGCTGCACATGACGATTCAGACGGGCGTGCTGATCGAAACGCTCACGGCGCTGGGCGCGGACGTGCGCTGGGCCTCGTGCAACATCTTTTCGACGCAGGATCACGCAGCCGCGGCGATCGCCGCTGGCGGCACGCCGGTGTTCGCGTTCAAGGGCGAATCGCTCGACGAGTACTGGGAATTCACCCATCGCATCTTCGAATGGCCGAACGGTCAGTTCGCCAACATGATTCTCGATGACGGCGGCGACGCAACGCTGCTGCTCATTCTCGGCGCGAAGGCGGAGAAGGACCGCTCGGTCATCGCCAAGCCGACGAACGAGGAAGAAGTCGCGCTGTACAAGGCCATCGGCAAGCATCTGGACAACGATCCGACGTGGTACTCCACGCGCCTGTCGCACATTCAGGGCGTGACGGAAGAAACCACCACGGGCGTGCATCGCCTGTATCAGATGGAGAAGGAAGGGCGTCTGCCGTTTCCGGCCATCAACGTGAACGATTCGGTCACGAAGTCGAAGTTCGACAATCTCTACGGCTGCCGAGAGTCGCTCGTCGACGGCATCAAGCGCGCGACCGACGTGATGATCGCGGGCAAGATCGCGGTCGTGGCCGGCTACGGCGACGTGGGCAAGGGCTGCGCGCAATCGCTGCGCGGTCTGGGCGCGACGGTGTGGGTCACGGAAATCGATCCGATCTGCGCGCTGCAAGCCGCGATGGAAGGCTACCGCGTCGTGACGATGGAATACGCCGCGAGCCGCGCGGACATCTTCGTGACGGCGACAGGCAACTACCACGTCATCAATCACGACCACATGAAGGCGATGCGCAACAACGCGATCGTCTGCAATATCGGCCACTTCGATTCGGAAATCGATATCGCTTCCACGCGCCAGTACACGTGGGACAACATCAAGCCGCAGGTCGATCACATCGTCTTCCCGGATGGCAAGAAAATCATCATTCTGGCTGAAGGCCGTCTCGTGAACCTGGGCTGCGCGACGGGCCATCCGTCGTTTGTAATGTCCAACTCGTTCACGAACCAGACGCTCGCGCAGATCGAATTGTTCACGCAAGGCAAGAAGTACGAGAACAAGGTCTATGTGCTGCCGAAGCATCTCGACGAGAAGGTGGCGCGCCTGCACCTCGGCCGCATCGGCGCGGAACTGACCGTGCTGTCGGATGAGCAGGCCGGTTACATCGGCGTCGACAAGAACGGTCCGTTCAAGCCCAACCACTACCGCTACTAATCGCGAGCGGCGGCGAATCGTTGCGCGGGCGGAAGGTTCGAATCCGCCTGCGCGACCAACACGCATCAACCGGAGATTCCTCGATGACCGTGCTCCTGACATGGCTGATCAACGCGCTCGCGCTCCTGATCATCACATACCTGGTGCCGTCGATACACATTCGCAGTTTCGGCACGGCGCTCATCGTCGCGGTGGTGCTGGGGCTCATCAACGCGATCATCAGACCCGCGCTCATCATCCTCACGCTGCCGGTGACGATCGTCACGCTCGGGCTCTTCATACTCGTCGTGAATGCGCTGTGCTTCTGGCTGTGCTCGTCGCTGTTGAAGGGCTTCGAAGTATCGGGCTTCTGGTCCGCATTCTTCGGCTCGATTCTGTACAGCATCGTGTCGTGGCTGTTGTCGGCGCTGGTGTTCGGGAATCGCAATTTCGGGTGACGCTGGAGCGCGGACGCTGCCGTCCGTCTAAAACATCATGAAACCGATCGAACTCTCATTCGAGTTTTTTCCGCCGAAGGCGCAGGAAGGCGTGGACAAGCTGCGCGCTTCCCGCGCCGAGCTGAAGACGCTCTCGCCCAAGTTCGTCTCCGTGACTTTCGGCGCGGGCGGCTCCACGCAGCAAGGCACGCTCGACACCGTGCTCGAAATGGCCGCGGAAGGCTTCGAGGCCGCGCCGCATCTTTCGTGCGTCGGATCGTCCAGGGAGAATCTGCGCGCGATTCTCACGCAGTACCGTGAGCACGGCATTCGCCATATCGTCGCGTTGCGTGGCGATCTGCCCTCGGGCATGGGCGAAGTCGGCGAGTTGCGCTATGCGTCCGAACTCGTGGCGTTCATTCGCCAGGAGCACGGCGACTGGTTCAACATCGAAGTGGCTGCGTATCCGGAGTTTCATCCGCAGTCGAAGTCGCCGCGCGCCGACCTGGAAAACTTCGCGCGCAAGGTGAAGGCGGGCGCGAATTCCGCGATCACGCAGTACTTCTTCAATGCCGACGCGTACTTCAGGTTCGTCGAGGAAGCGCGCAAGCTCGGCGTCGACGTGCCGATCGTGCCGGGCATCATGCCGATCACGAACTTCACGCAACTGATGCGCTTCTCCGACATGTGCGGCGCGGAAGTGCCGAAGTGGATCGCGCGCCGGCTCGAAAGCTTCGGCGACGATCGCGAGTCGATTCGCGCATTCGGCGTCGACGTGGTGTCGGGCCTGTGCCGCCGTCTCCTCGATGGCGGCGCGCCGGGCCTGCATTTCTACACGCTCAACGGCGCGTGGGCCTCGAAAACGGTCTGCGAGCGTCTCGGCTTCAAGAGCGCCTGACCTGCATCAATGTTTCGCCCGCGCGGCGCTCCCCGCGCGGTTCTTTTCTTTTCCTCCCTCTTATTCGACTTTTCCCGCCGATCATTGCCATCGCGCGCAATATTTCGTCGTCCTTCTATCACCTCGACGCATGGCCGATAACCTACCCTTATCGAAGCGCGATCGACGACAAACTCTAGTGGGGAAAACCAAGCGCGCATGTCACTTTTGTTCGTGCTAGGGTAGCGCCCGACTTTGCGCACACGCGTCGAAAAAACGGGTGGTGCGATCAAGTACACTCGCGCTACACCGGCCAGAAGCCGGTACTGACTTGGAGGAAACATGAACAAAAACAGCCTGTTGCGAGCCGTCCGCCGTTCGGCGCTCGCGGGCGCCGTGGCCACGGCGACGCTCTTCGCAGCATCGGCCGCGAATGCCGCCATCCCGAACAAGACGCTCGTGTACTGCTCGGAAGGCAGCCCGGCCGGCTTCGATCCGGCCCAGTACACGACCGGCACCGACTTCACCGCGAACACGTTCACCGTGTACAACCGCCTCGTCGAATTCGAGCGCGGCGGCACGAAGGTCGAGCCGGGTCTCGCCGAAAAGTGGGACGTGTCGTCCGACGGACTGACCTACACGTTCCATCTGCGCCACGGCGTGAAGTTCCAGACGACGTCGTACTTCAAGCCGACGCGCGAATTCAACGCGGATGACGTGATCTTCACGTTCAACCGCATGCTCGATCCGAACAATCCGTTCCGCAAGGCGTACAACGTGCAGTTTCCGTACTTCACGGACCTCGGCATGGACAAGCTGATCTCGAAGATCGAGAAGGTCGACCCGTACACCGTGAAGTTCACGCTAAAGGAAGTGAGCGCGCCGTTCATCCAGAACATGGCGATGGAATACGCGTCGATCCTCTCCGCCGAGTACACGGACAAGTTGCTGAAGGACGGCAAGGCCGCCGACATCAACCAGCAGCCGGTCGGCACCGGACCGTTCATCTTCCGCAGCTACACGAAGGACGCGACCATCCGCTTCGACGGCAATCCTGATTACTGGAAGCCGAATGCGGTGCAGATCTCGAAGCTGATCTTCTCGATCACGCCGGATGCCGCCGTGCGCGTGCAGAAGCTGAAGAACAACGAATGCCAGGTGATGAGCTATCCGCGTCCGGGCGACATCGCGGCGCTGAAGTCGGCGTCGAATGTCGATACGCCGTCGCAGGCCGGCTTCAACGAAGGCTATGTCGCGTACAACGTGACGAAGAAGGACCTCGGCAACACCGACGTGCGCCGCGCACTCGACATGGCGATCAACAGGAAGGCGATCATCGATTCCGTGTATCAGGGTGCGGGCCAGCCGGCCACGGCGCCGATGCCGCCGACGCAATGGTCCTATGACAAGAACCTCAAGGGTCAGGCATACGACACCGCGAAGGCGAAGGAACTGCTTGCGAAGGCGGGCTTCCCGAACGGCTTCGAGATCACGTTGTGGGCGATGCCCGTGCAACGCGCATACAACCCGAACGCGCGCCTGATGGCGGAAATGATCCAGGCCGACTGGGCGAAGATCGGCGTGAAGGCGAACATCGTGTCGTACGAGTGGGGTGAGTATCTGAAGCGCGCGCACGCGGGCGAACATGATGCGCTCCTGATCGGCTGGACGGGCGATAACGGCGATCCCGACAACTGGCTCGGCACGCTGCTCGGCTGCGATGCGGTGAAGGGCAGCAACTTTTCGAAGTGGTGCTACAAGCCGTTCGACGATCTCGTCGTGAAGGGCCGTTCGACGACCGATGTCGCCGCGCGCACGAAGGCCTACACCGATGCGCAGCAGATCTTCGCGCAACAACTGCCGTTCTCCCCGATCGCGCACTCGACCGTGTATCAGCCTGTCAGCAAGAAGGTGACGAACATGAAGATCGAGCCGCTTGGCTACGTGCGTTTCGACGGCGTCGGCATGCAATAAGGTTTTGCTGCGGAACGCTTTTTGCACTAAACCATAACTAATCGAATAGGTCCGGCGGCGCGGGTCGAAGAACGATCCAAGCCGCCGGACACGTTTCTAGTCCCTCCAATACCGAAAAGGGCGATCATGTTCCGATTCGTTTTGCGACGCATAGGAATGGTGATACCGACGTTCATCGGCATTACGATTCTCGCGTTCGCGCTCATCCACCTGATTCCGGGCGACCCCATCGAAGTGATGATGGGCGAGCGCGGCGTGGACCCGGCGATGCATGCCGAAGCCATGAAGCGCCTCGGCCTCGATCAGCCGCTTCCGCTGCAATATCTCACTTACGTCGGACATGCGCTGAAAGGCGATCTCGGCATGTCCATCATCACGAATACGAGCGTGATGGGCGAGTTTCTCGCGCGCTTTCCCGCGACGGTCGAGCTCTCCATCTGCGCGATGATCTTCGCGCTCGTCGTCGGACTGCCGGCAGGTGTTGCGGCTGCGCTCAAGCGCGGCACCGTCGTCGATCACGGCGTGATGGGCACGGCGCTCACCGGCTACTCGATGCCGATTTTCTGGTGGGGCTTGATCCTCATCATGTTCTTCTCGGCGAAGCTCGGATGGACGCCGGTGTCGGGCCGCATCGCGGTGGAATACGACATTCCGCACGTCACGGGCTTCATGCTGATCGATGCGCTCTTCTCCACCGACGAAGGCGCGTTCACGTCGGCGCTCTCGCATCTGATTTTGCCGACCATCGTGCTCGGCACGATTCCGCTCGCGGTCATCGCGCGCATGACGCGTTCCTCGATGCTCGAAGTGCTGCGCGAGGACTACATCCGCACCGCGCGCGCGAAGGGTTTGTCGCCGCTGCGCGTGGTCGTCGTGCATGCCTTGCGCAATGCGCTCATTCCGGTGGTGACCGTGATCGGCCTGCAGGTCGGCACATTGCTCGCGGGCGCGGTGCTGACCGAGACGCTGTTCTCGTGGCCGGGCGTCGGCAAGTGGCTCATCGATGCCATTTCGCGTCGCGACTATCCGGTCGTGCAAGGCGGCATTCTGATGATCGCGACACTCGTGATCGTCGTGAATCTGGTCGTCGATCTGCTCTACGGCGTGTTGAATCCGCGCATTCGCCATACTCGCTGAGGTCACACAAGATATGGCTGACATTCAAAACAATCTCCCGCCCGGAGCGCTTACGCCGCCCTCCGGCCGCATGGTCGCCGCGCGCGAATTCTGGGCGAACTTCTCGCGCAATCGCGGCGCGGTGGTCGCGGGCCTGATCGTGGTTGTACTGGTTCTGGTTGCGCTGTTCGCGCCGCTGATCGCGCCGCATAGCCCGATCGAGCAATACCGCGACTACGTGAAAATTCCGCCCGCGTGGCTCGAAGGCGGCAACCGCATGTTTCTGCTCGGCACCGACGAAGCGGGCCGCGACATCCTCTCGCGTTTGATGTACGGCGCGCGGCTGTCGTTCTGGATCGGCTTCGTGTCGGTGATTCTCGCGCTGATTCCGGGCGTCGTGCTCGGCCTCATGGCCGCGTTCTTCAACTGGCTCGATACGCCGATCATGCGCGTGATGGACGTGCTGCTCGCGTTGCCGTCGCTGCTGCTCGCGGTCGCCGTCGTCGCGATCATCGGGCCGGGGCTCGTCAACACGATGCTCGCAATTGCAATCGTCGCGCTGCCGGGTTATGTGCGTCTGACGCGCGCGTCGGCGCTCGGTGAATTGCAGAAGGAATACGTGACGGCATCGCGCGTCGCGGGCGCGGGCACCGTGCGGCTGATGTTCTCGCAAGTGCTGCCGAACTGCGCCGCGCCGCTCATCGTGCAGGCGACGCTCGGTTTTTCGTCCGCGATTCTCGATGCCGCCGCGCTCGGCTTCCTCGGCCTCGGCGTGCAACCGCCGGCGGCGGAGTGGGGCGCGATGCTGGCATCGGCGCGGGATTACATCGAGAGCGCATGGTGGATCGTGACCATGCCGGGCCTGTCGATTCTGGTCTCGGTGCTCGTCATCAACCTGCTCGGCGACGGTCTGCGTGACGCGCTCGATCCGAAACTCAAACGGATGGGCTGACATGAACGATCTTCTGACTATCCGCAATTTGCAGGTGACGTTCGGCGGCACCCAGGCGGTCGATCGCATCGACCTGAGCGTGAAGCCGGGCGAAGTGGTCGGCGTCGTGGGCGAATCCGGCTCCGGCAAGAGCGTCACGATGATGGCGCTGATGGGCCTCATCGACGCGCCCGGCAAGGTCACCGCCGATCAGGTCACGTTCGACGGCAAGGACTTGCTGAAGGCATCGGCGCGCGCGCGTCGAAGCATCATCGGCAAGGACATTGCAATGGTGTTCCAGGACGCGCTCACGAGCCTGAACCCGAGCTACACCGTCGGCTATCAGATCAAGGAAGTGCTGAAGCTGCACGAAGGCTTGCGCGGCGATGCGCTCGACCGGCGCGCACTCGAGCTGCTCGATCAGGTCGGCATTCCGGATGCGAAGAGCCGCATCAACGCGTTTCCGCATCAAATGTCGGGCGGCATGAACCAGCGCGTGATGATCGCGATGGCGGTCGCGTGCAATCCGAAGCTGCTGATCGCCGACGAGCCGACCACCGCGCTCGACGTGACGATCCAGGCGCAGATCATGGAGCTGCTCGTCAAGCTGCAGAAGGAACGCGGCATGGCGCTCGTGCTGATCTCGCACGATCTGGCGGTCGTGTCCGAAGTGGCGCAGCGCGTCGCGGTGATGTACGCGGGCGAGATCATCGAAACGAATCATGTGCCGACGATCTTCAGCGAGCCGCATCATCCGTACACGGAAGCGCTGCTCGCCGCGATTCCCGAACATAGCCGCGGCGCGGAGCGTCTTGCCGCGCTGCCGGGCATGGTGCCGGGCAAGGACGACCGGCCGAGCGGATGTCTCTTCGCGCCGCGCTGCAAGTACGTCGTGGACGATTGCTGGAAAGCCCGGCCGGGTCTCTTTCAGCTCGACAAGCACGATCCGGCCGTGCGCGCGCGTTGCATCAAGCCGTTGAACATCGATGTCGTGGTGGAAGGAGGCGCGCGATGAACGCCGTACCGAAGGAAATCAATCAGGACATCGTGCTCGCCGCGGACCAGCTCACGAAGTACTACGACGTGAAGCGCAGTGCGTTCAAGCACGGCACGGTCAAGGCGCTCAACGGCGTGTCGTTCGAGCTGAAGCGCGGCCGCACGCTCGCGGTCGTCGGCGAATCGGGCTGCGGCAAGTCCACGCTCGCGCGCCAGTTGACGATGATCGAAACACCGACGTCGGGCCGCTTGCTGATCGACGGCGATGATGTCGCGGGCGCGAGCAAGGCGAAGATCGCCGAGTTGCGCCAGCGCGTGCAGATGGTGTTTCAGAATCCGTTCGCGTCGTTGAATCCGCGCAAGACCGTCGAGCAGACGCTCGGCGAGCCGCTTGCCATCAACACGTCGCTTTCGGCGACGGAGCGCGCCGAACGCATCGCGAAAATGATGCGCACCGTCGGCCTGCGGCCCGAGCATGCGACGCGTTATCCGCACATGTTTTCGGGCGGGCAGCGTCAACGCGTCGCGATCGCGCGGGCGATGATTCTCGATCCGCAGATCGTCGTCGCGGATGAACCCGTGTCCGCACTCGATGTTTCGATTCAGGCGCAGATCCTGAACCTGTTCATGGATCTGCAGGCGCAGTTCGGCACGAGCTACGTGTTCATCTCGCATAACTTGTCGGTGGTGGAGCATATCGCCGACGATGTGATGGTCATGTACTTCGGCGGTGTTGCCGAAGTGGGCGACAAGAAGACGATCTTCGCGAATCCGCGCCATCCGTACACGCGCGCGCTGATGTCCGCGACGCCCGCGATCTTCGAGGAAGACCGGCGCATCAAGATCAAGCTGCAGGGCGAGATGCCGTCGCCGCTCAATCCGCCATCGGGCTGCACGTTTCATCAGCGTTGCCCGTATGCGATCGAGCGATGCCGTGTGGAAGAGCCGAAGCTGCGCGAGGTCGACGGGCGTCAGGTGTCATGCCATCGCGCCGAGGAGGTCGGCGAGGGCGAAGCCTGAATCTCACCGGGCAGGTCAGGTGTTCGGCGCGACACGCGAATGTTTTAAGATGTGGGTCGTGCCGGATTCATACGACAAGCCGCGCCTTCCGTGCGCGGCGTTCGCCAAAACGACAGCCATCGTGCTGTCGTTCGTGCTGTTTACGGCTGGCGTTTCGGTCTCGTCATCGGGTTTTGCCGTGGTGGGATCGCGCACGCCGCAGGCCGCGGGCGATGCCGGCTCCGCCGCCGCGCCGTCCAATCCCGCCCCGCCTCTGCCGCCGCCGCGCGCGGATCGCTCGGACGGCACGACCGCGAGTGGCCCGGTGCGCGCGCAACCGCCGCGAATGCCCTTTTACGTCGCGACCAAGGGCACGACGACCATCTATGTGCTCGGCACGCTCCATGTAGGTTTCGCGAGCGACTATCCGCCCGGGCAGCCGTTTCGCAAATCGATACTCGCGGCGCTCGATGCATCGCCCACGCTGGCGCTAGAAATTTCCCCCGATGAACTGCTGCTGTCTCAGGACGACGTGAACCGCTACGGCATGTGCCGCAGCGAGTGCCTGATCGATTACCTGCCGGACTCGATGTGGAAGAAGGTCGAAACGCGCATGCGCGGCAATCCGGAGGCGCTGAAGGAGTTGCGGCACACCCGTCCGTGGCTCGCGTCGATGCTGATCGAAACCTACGATACGTTGAAGGCGGGGTTTCAGAGCGAGTACGGCACCGAGGCGCAGTTGCAGAATGTGTATTTGCGTGCGCGCGGGAAGATCGTCGGGCTCGAGACGCTGAATGAGCAGATCTCGACGTTCACGCGTCTCACGTCGGCGCAGCAGCGCGAGATGCTCGCGCAGGATCTGGTGCAGACGCCCGCGGAGAATGTCGCGGATGTGAAGGAACTGCACCGGCTATGGCGCATCGGCGATGCGGACGCCTTGAAAGCGTGGGATGACGCGAAGTCGAGCAAGCTGGCGAGGAACGCGGCGCTGGCGGCGCAGGTCGATAATCGCGTGGTGTATGAGCGGAACCGGCGGTTTGTCGCGAGGATGGTCGGGCTGGCGGGGCCGGATAGGCCCGTTTTTGTGGCGATCGGGGCGTTGCATCTCGGCGGGCCGAGGGGGGTGTTGGAGTTGTTAAGGAAGAGGGGGTTTGTGGTGGTGGGGGGGTGAGGAGTTCGGTCATCCGTTTCCCTATGTACGCGCCAGATATGCCTTCGCAAGCATGACAGCGAACTTTGCATTGGTCACGAGGTAGCGTTTCCACATGCGTCTCGGCTCCTGAATCACGCGGAACAGCCATTCAAGCGTCGCGCAACGCGCGCCGCGTCCGACCACGGCTACCGACACGCGATGCGCCCGGCGCGCGCCCGCGATCCGGTCGATCGCGCGGCAGAGCACGACGCCCGCGCTGGTCGAGATACCGAGGCAGGCGAGCCACGCGCCCGATGGCGCATACATGGGGTGCATCCACCGGATCAGGCACACCGCGCAGACCTCGCAGAGCATCCATCCAAGCGCAGGCAAAAGAACCGCGCATGGCAACGACGGTTTGCGCGTCGGGCTCTTCACGTAGAAGCCGGATAACGCGACCCACGCGAAGATGCTGGTGAGCGCGACCACGGCGTTGTCGTAGCCGGCGGCCGTGCCATAGATCCGTTGAGCCGCGAGCGCGCTGCTTGCAACGACGAACGTTTCGCACAGGCGAAGCAGCAAGTCGGGGCCTGCGGGCAAAGCCAGCAGATGGGAGTAACTCGGCAAGCGCATGACGACGGAATCGATGACGGAAAACCGGTTCGCCATCGCTCACGCGACGAGGCGCAGATAGCGAACCGCTGTCCTCTGTCGGCTTGGAAAAATGCGCGATCTGAGCGCCGCGGCGTGCTGACGGCACGATCGACGGAGATGTCGCGCTTGGAATTTATCCTAAGCACACGAGGCCGCGAGAGTCTCCGTTAACGTCCTTCAGTCAGATATAGGCCTGGTCTGAATTGCCAATTGCAGCACTGCGCGGACGCAGGGCCACGACAACGAAGAGATGGGTGCCGCAAGGCATGAATCAGTGCTTGGCCGACGTATGGCCAAGACCGCGAAGAGATGGGCGCCGCGAGGGGATGACGCGGGCGGTGAGGGATGCCGTCGCGTACGCGGACCGGGCTCCATTCCCGGTCACGCGCGCGCAGGCGAAAAGCCGCTGTCGTTCAAATGAACATCAGCCAGTTCAGCAGGAAGATATTGACGATCAAGAGCGTGAGCGCGGTCGGCACCTGCACCTTGATCACCGCGTTCTTGTCGGGGAGTTCGAGCAAAGCCGCGGGCACGATGTTGAAGTTCGCGGCCATCGGCGTCATCAGCGTGCCGCAGTAGCCGGAGAACATGCCGATCGCGGCCATCGTCGCGGGATTGCCGTGGAACACGCCGACGAGAATCGGCACGCCGACGCCGCCCGTCATCACCGGGAAGGCGGCGAAGCCGTTGCCCATGACCATCGTGAAGAGCGCCATGCCGACGACATACACCGCCACCGCGACGAGCCGGTAATCCATGTTGACGTAAGCGGTCGTCACATGCGCGACCGCCTTGCCGACGCCCGCATCCGAGAACACGAGGCCGAGCATGCCGAGCATCTGCGGCAGCACGGCGGCCCACGAAAGCGCGTCGATGAGGCGGCGCGTCTCACGCATCGACTGGCCGACGGTGTCGCGCGTCATCACGCACGCGATGGCGAGAGCGATCACGCACCCGACGCCGAAGCCGATCAGCGTCACGTTCTTCAGCTCGATCAGCGGCACGCCGCCGAACACGAGATGTTTCGCGCCGAGCGTGAGGATCACGGTGACCACCGGAATCGTCAGCGCGGGCACGAAGAGCTTGTTGCCGAGCCGCACGGCGCTCTGGCGGCGCGTTTCCTCGGAAAGCATCCTGGGTTTTGCGCCCGTGACGCCGCCGAGACCCGCGATCAGAGCCATCGCCACGACGAGCACGCCGACCACCGTCACCGGAATCCAGTCGCCGACGAGAAAAATCAGCGCGTAGATCAGCCAGAACCCGCCCGCGGTCAGTCGCCGGGGATGCGACTTGTCCGTGAGGATCATGCCCGCGACGACCACGAGCACGATGCCGACGAGATAGAAGAGATAGTTGATCGTGAGCGTCATGCTTTCTCTCCGGCGGCATTGCGCGTGAGCGCATCGAGTTCGCGGGCGAGCCTGCGGTCGAGCAGCCACAGCCGGAAGCCGTGGATCAGAAACGCGCAGATCGCCGTGGGAATGCCCCACACGGCGACATGCATCGGTTCCACGACGATGCCCGCTTCCTTCAGGAACGTGACCATCAGCACGATCGCGCCGAACGCGACGAAGATGTCCTCGCCGAAGAACAGGCCGACGTTGTCGGTGGCCGCCGAGTAGGCGCGCAGCGTGTGACGCGTCGCGTCGGAGAGCTTGCCGTAGCGTGCTTCGGTGGCGCCTTCTGCCATCGGCGCGAGCAGCGGGCGCACCATCTGGGGGTGGCCGCCGAGCCCCGTCAGGCCGACCGCCGCCGTGATCTCACGGACGAACAGATACACGATCAGCAGACGGCCGGCCGTCGCCGCCTTGATGCTGGAAATCCACATCTGGGCGCGCTCGCGCAGGCCGTGCCGTTCGAGCAGGCCGATCACCGCGAGCGGCAGCAGAATGATGAGCGGAATGTTGCGGGTCTTCAGAAAGCCGCTGCCGATCGTGGTCAGAATGCGCTCGACAGGAAAGTGCGCCGCGAAGCCGGTGATGATCGCGGCGGCCGCGACGATCAGCATTGGATTGAAGCGAAGCACGAAGCCCGCGATGATGACGGCCACGCCGATGAGCGGCCATAGATTGACTGGGGTTGCCATGAGTTCTCCAAACGATATAGACGTCACGCCTCGTACCCGGGCGCGTGGCTCGACGACATGCGGCTCTTTTACCTTCGATGGCCGCTCGCTAAAACGCCCCGGTTCGACGGGGCGTTCAATTTTTTACGAAAAGCGTTCTACGCGTCGGCGTGCGCGGCACGCACTTCGATGCCCGCATCGGCCAGCGCGCCGCGAATGCGCCGCGCGAACTCCAGTGCGTGCGCGCCGTCGCCGTGCAGGCAGATCGTCTGCGCATTGAGCGGCACCCATTCGCCGGACACGGCCCGCACGCGCTGCTCGCGCACCATCGCCAGCGTCCGGTCGAGCACGAGGTTTTCGTCGTCGAGCAGCGCGCCCGGCTCCTTGCGCGGCACGAGCGAGCCATCCGCGCGATAGCCGCGATCCGCGAACACTTCCTCGATCGCGATCAGCCCCGCTCGCCGCGCCGCTTCGACGAGCCCGCTGTTGGCGAGCCCGAACACGAGCAGCGACGGATCGAAGTCATGCACGGCCGAGACGATCGCATCGGCGATTTCCGTGCTTTTCGCCGCCTGGTTATAGAGCGCGCCGTGCGGCTTCACGTGCGCGATGCGCCCGCCTTCCGCCTGGGCGATCGCCGAGAGCGCGCCGAGCTGATACAGCACGCCCGCGTAGATTTCCTCGGGCGGCAGGTCCATTTCCTTGCGGCCGAAGTTCTCGGGATCGTTGAAGCTCGGGTGCGCGCCTATGGCCACGCCCTTTTCGACGGCCCAGCGCACGCAATCGCGCATCGCGGTGGCGCCGCCCGCGTGCCATCCGCACGCGATGTTCGCGGAACTCACGAGATCGAGCAGCGCTTCGTCGGAGCCGCAACCTTCGCCGAGATCGGCATTGAGATCGATTTCCATGATGTTTGTGCAGTCGTTCCGTTGAATGTTGAAGGTGATGCGCCGCGTCTCACGCGCGGCTTTCGATTCAGGAGCCCGCGCGCGCGATGCGCTCCTCGTGCATCGCGATGGCCGTTTCCACCTGGCTCACGTATTGCCGCTCGTCGGCGAGCGCGCGGCGCGCCTCTTCCACCGACGTCTCGATGAAGCGCACGCCGCCGTTCAGCCTCACTTGCGCGAGCTTCCACAGATCCGCGCGGATCACGGCTCCGATTTTCGGATAGCCGCCCGTGGTCTGCGCGTCGCCCATCAAGATGATCGGCTGGCCGTTCGGCGGCACCTGGATCGTGCCGGGCAAGACCGCGTGCGACAGCAGTTCGATCTTCTCGCGCCGCTCGAGCGGCGTGCCGGCGAGGCGAAAGCCCATGCGGTTGCTGTTCGGCGTGATCGTCCATTCCTCGTTCCAGACGCTCTTTTGCGCCGCGTCGCTGAAGCTGTCGTATTCCGGGCCACGCAGCACGCGGATCGGCGCCGCCCACGCGAGTCCCGGCGAATGGCGCCCGCGCCGCACGGGTTCGTCGACGAGCACGAACTTGCACCATGCCGGCGCCTTCACACCGAACGGGGGTTCGTCCGGCGAAAACGCGATGCCCTTGTGCGGCTGCGGCACGCCAACCGGCAAACGGTCGCCGTCGCGCAGCGCCCGCCCGCCGAGTCCGCCGAAGCACGCGCCGAGATCCGTCGAACGCGAGCCGAGCATCGGCAGGACGTCGATGCCGCCCGCGATCGACACATAACAGCGCATGCCGCGCTTCGCCGCGCGCAGCGTCAGTTCCTGGCCCGCGCGCACCGGCAGGCTCCACCACGAATAGACCGGCTCGTCGTCCAGCGTCGCGCCGAAATCGGTTCCGGTGATGGCGACGCGCGTCGCGTGCTTGAAGCGCAGCACGGTCGGACCGAAAGTCACCTCGATGCCCGCCGCATCCGGCCTGTTCCCGACGATCCGATTGCCGATTTCCAGCGAGAGCGCATCGAGCGCGCCACCGGAACTCACGCCGAGATGCCGGTAGCCGCGTCGCCCGAGGTCCTGCACGGAAGTGAGCACGCCTGCCCGAATCACGTCGATCATGCGCGCACCTCCAGTGCCGTGAAGCGCACGCGGTCGCCGGGCTGCATCAGCGTCGGCGGGTTTCTGGCGGGATCGAAGAGCTTCAGTTCGGTGCGTCCGAGCAATTGCCAGCCGCCCGGCGATGCCGCCGGATAGATGCCCGTCTGCACTCCGCCGATCCCGACCGATCCCGCCGGCACTTCGAGGCGCGGCTCGGCACGGCGCGGCATCGCGAGTGCGGGATCGAGCCCGCCGAGATAGGCGAAGCCCGGCTGGAACCCGAGAAAGAACACGATGTACTCGGCTTGCGTATGACGCTTCACCACTTCATCGACCGAGAGGCCCGTATGCTCGGCGAGCGCGGCGAGATCCGGGCCGTCGGCGCCGCCGTAGCGCACCGGAATCTCGATTTCAGCGCTGTCCATGTCGGCCGCCTCGGCGGCGTCCCAGCCACTTTCCAGTTGAGCCGCGAGCGCTTCGTAGTCCGCCTCGAGCGGGTCGAACACGATCGTCAGATTGTTCATGCCCGGCACCACTTCGACGACGTGCGGCATGAGGCGCGCGCGCTCCGCCAGCGCCCAGATGCGGCGCTGGCAGTCGAGCGTGGCGGGCGGCGCGGCTTCGCACACGAGCGCGGCGTCGCCCAGCGGGTGAATACGTGGTCTTGTCATGCCTCAAATTTGCCTTTGCGGGACGCGAAACCGGTCTGGTCGATGCGCTTCGCGTCGTCGCAGAATGTTACATTGTCAATAAATTATCAAGAAATTATCAATACAGGTTTTCGCGAAGGCGCGCGCGTCGCTCGTAAAAATGACGTTGCGCTACACTCCAACGCACTGCAAATCGGTCATCGCCATGCCGCGTCATCCCACCAAGATCGTCTCGTCCGAGCATCTCGTCTCCGAAGCCAGCGCGGAACTGTCGGAATTCGAGTACGGCCTCATCATGGCGGGCAACGCGTTCAATCGCTGGATGGTGCGCTGCATGTCCGCGGCGGGCGCGAAGGACATGACGGCCGTGGAAGTGTCGCTGCTGCATCACGTGAGCCATCGCGACCGCAAGAAGAAGCTCGCCGACATCTGCTTCGTGCTGAACATCGAGGACACGCACGTTGCCACGTATGCACTGAAGAAACTCGTCGCCCGCGGTTACGTGCAGAGCGAGAAATCCGGCAAGGAAGTGTTCTTTTCCGCGACGCCGGCGGGACGCGCGCTGTGCGGCAAGTATCGCGAAGTGCGTGAGGCGTGCCTCATCGAGACGCTGCGCGAAAGCGGCCTCACCAACGAGCAGATCGGCGAAGCCGCGCAATTGTTGCGCAATGCATCCGGCCTCTACGATACCGCCGCGCGCGCGGCGGCATCGCTCTAATAGATCGCCGATTCCGTAACGATCGCATCGAGCGGCATGTCGTGCGCCTCGCGCGGCAGCCTGCCGCACTTGCCCGATTCGTACGCGATGCCGATCATCACCGGCCGCTCTCCATTCGGCCACGCGGCGAGCGTGCGGTCGTAATAGCCGCCGCCATAACCCAGCCGGTATCGATCCTTATCGAAACCGACGCATGGAATCAGCAGCAGCTCCGGAACCACGACCTTTTCTTCAGCGGGCACCGGAATCCGGTAGCGGCCTTCCTTCATCGGCGCATGCGCGCGCCACGCGTGGAAGACCATCGGGGCGTGCGGCTTGACGACCACCGGCAGCGCGGCGCTGCGCGTCTCGTCTGCGGCGAGCCAGCGCGTGAGCGTAGCGCGTGCGTCGAACTCCCCCGCGACCGGCCAATAGAAGCCGACGCATCGCGCCGCGTGCCGCGCGAGCACGTCTTCGACGCGGCTCGCGAGCGCCTCGTTCTTCGCGGCCTGGACGGGCTGCTCGCTTTGCGCCTCGCGGGTCGCGAGAAGGGTTGCGCGCAATGCGGTTTTAGGCTCGCTCTTGGGTTGATCGCAAACGTTGCGTGCTATGCTTTCCTCCGATCTCAGGACCCGGTTCAAGACCATTCGCGCTCCAGAAATAAAGATGTCAAAACGCCTCAACCGAGTATATCTCGCGGCCGGCGCAGCCCTTGCCGCAGCGACGCTCGTCGCCTGCGGTTCGGCTCGCGCCGTCCGTCCCGATGCCGATCTTTCGCCCACGTCGGACGATCGCATCTTCCTGCAGTTGCGCGATGCCGCGCGCGCGAACGATGCCGCCAAGGCCGCCACGCTCGCCGCGCAGATTCCGGACTATCCGGCGCCGAGCTATATCGAATACTTCACGATCAAGCCGCAGCTCTTCGATTCGCAAGGCCACGCGCGCATCGATGCGCCCGACGCGCCGGTGCTCTCGTTCCTGCAGCGCTACGACGGTCAGGCGATCGCCGACCGCATGCGCAACGACTATCTCGTCGTGCTCGGCAGCCGTCACGACTGGAAAAACTTCGAGCAGCAGTATTCCCGTTTCGTTCTCAATGACGACACGCAGGTCAAGTGCTACGCGCTCGAAGCGCGCCAGTCGCGCGGCGAAAACGTCGCGGATGCGGCGCGCGCGCTGCTCGTCGAGCCGAAATGGTACGGCGACGGCTGCGTCGATCTGATCGGTGCGCTCGCGGAGTCGGGCCAGTTCACGAGCGACGACATCTGGCAGCAGATCCGTGTCGCCTACGAACAGAACTACACGTCCACCGGCTCGAGCATCGTCGAGGCGCTCGGCCAGCAGAAGCCGAAGGATTCGCTGCTCGACGACGCCGTCAACAAGCCACCGCTCTATCTCGCGCGCGGCGTGATGCCCAATTCGCCGGCGCATCAGCTGACGCTGCTCGCGATCACGCGCATGGCCCGCAACGATCCGGCCATGGCCGCGGCTACCTTCACCTCCGTCGCGCCGAGTCTCACGCCCGCTGAACGCGCGGTCGGCTGGGGCACCATCGGCTATCAGGCGGCACTCAAGCGCATGCCTGCGGCGGCCGACTGGTATCGGCTGTCGGCGAACGCGCAATTGTCGAATCCGGCGTACGAATGGCGCACGCGCAGTGCGCTGCTCGCGGGCGACTGGAACATGGTGCGCTGGTCTATCGAGCAGATGCCGCCGACCTTGCGCGCGCAGCCCGCGTGGGTCTACTGGCACGCACGCGCCGTGAAGCAGGCCGGCGACACGGCCACGGCGAATCAGGAATTCCAGACCATCGCGGATCAGTACAACTTCTACGGCCAGCTCGCGCTCGAAGAACTCGGTCAGAAGATCAACGTGCCGCCGCGGACCACGGTTTCGGACGCTGAGATTGCGCAGATGCAATCGGTGCCGGGCTTCGCGCTGTCGCAGCGTTTCTACGCGCTGAACATGCGTCTCGAAGGCAACCGCGAATGGAATTGGCCGCTGCGCACCATGACGGACCGGCAACTGATCGCGGCCGCGCAGTACGCGAAGCGCATCGAGCTGTTCGACCGGACCGTCAACACTGCGGACAAAACGAAAGCCGAACACGATTTCACGCTGCGCTATCTATCGCCGTTCCGCGACATCGTCGAACGCGACGCGCAGAACACCGGCCTCGACATCGAATGGGCGTATGGTCTCATCCGCCAGGAGTCGCGCTTCATCATCAACGCGCGCTCGGAAGTCGGCGCGGGCGGCCTCATGCAGTTGATGCCCGGCACGGCGCAACTCGTTGCGAAGAAGATCGGTCTCGGTCCGGTATCGCGCGCGCAGATGAACGACATCAACACGAACATCCTGCTCGGCACGAATTACCTGTCGATGATCTACAATCAATTCGATAACTCGGCCGTACTCGCCACGGCGGGCTACAACGCCGGGCCGGGCCGCCCGAGCCAGTGGCGTCAAGGCTTGCGCGCCCCCGTGGAGGGCGCGGTTTTTGCTGAAACGATCCCGTTCACCGAGACTCGCGATTACGTGAAGAACGTGCTGTCGAACACCGTCTACTATGCGGCACTGTTCGAAGGCCGTCCGCAGTCGTTGAAGGCGCGTCTGGGCTACATCGCACCCTGACCGTCCCGAAGCGAAATCTCACGCCCGCGCGTCGAACACAGGACGCGCGGGCGTTTTCATTTTCGGCCCGCCGTTCTGAACTGAAGCCGCATTCGTCAGGCCGCGATCCAAGAGGTGAACCATGCGACACCAACATGTAGCGCTGATCGGCGGTTCAGGTTTCATCGGCAGTCATCTCGTCAATGCGCTCGTCGATCTCGGCAAGACCGTGCGCATCGCGACGCGGCGGCGCGTCCACGCCGCGCATCTCACGCTGTTGCCCGTCGACGTCATCGAAACCGACGTGCACGATCCCGTGCAACTCGCCGCGTTCGTCGATCAGAGCGATGCGGTGATCAATCTCGTCGGCATTCTCCAGGGGCATCGCGACGACCCGTATGGGCCCGAGTTCGCGAAGGCGCACGTCGAACTGCCGCGCAAGATCGCCGCCGCGTGCGAGGCGAAGGGCGTGCGGCGTCTGCTGCACATGAGCGCGCTTGGCGCCGACTCCCAAGGCCCGAGCATGTACCTGCGCTCGAAGGGCGATGGCGAAAAGATCATTCGTGAATCGGGACTCGACTGGACCATTTTCCGCAGTTCCGTCGTGTTCGGCCCCGAAGACAATCTGCTCAATCAGTTCGCCTTCCTGGAGCGCATGTTCCCGGTGATCCCGCTCGCATGCGCCGATGCGCAGTTCCAGCCGGTATTCGTCGGCGACGTGGCGAAGGCGATGGTCAACGTGCTCGATCTCGACGCCGCCAACGGCCACGTCTACGAACTCGCGGGTCCGGCCGTCTACACGCTGGCGGAACTCGTGCGCTTCGCGGGGGCGACCATCGGCAAGCATTCGCGCATCATCAAGCTGCCGGAGAGCCTCGGCCGGCTGCAGGCGATGACCATGGAACTGGCGCCCGGCCAGCCCATCATCTCGCGTGACAATCTCGATTCCATGAAGACGCCGAACATCGCGAGCGGGCCACTCGCGCCGGAACTGGGCATCGACGAGCCGGCGAGCATCGAGACCATCGCGCCGCTGTATCTGACCGGCAACTCGTCGCGCTCGCGCTTCAACGCTTTCCGCGCGACCGCGCATCGTTAAAACTCTTTTTTTGTGATCGCATGAAACTCGTTATCGGTGACAAGTTCAACTCATCCTGGTCGATGCGGCCGTGGGTGCTGCTCAAACATTTCGGCATCCCGTTCGACGAAACGCTGATCCGTCTCGGCCGGCCCGACACGAAGGCGAAGATTCTCGAGGTCTCGCCGTCCGGCAAGGTGCCGTGCCTCGTCACCGATGCGGGCGATCCTGTGTGGGAATCGCTCGCAATCGTCGAAACGATTGCCGAGATGCACCCCGAGCACGCAATGTGGCCGCGCGACGCCGCCGCTCGCGCCCGCGCGCGCAGCATCAGCGCGGAGATGCACGCGGGTTTCGCGGACCTGCGCCAGAACATGCCGATGGAAATCACGACGCGCGCACCGGGCACGGGCGCGACGCCGGGCGCGCTCGCGAACATCGCGCGCATCGAGGCGATCTGGGCGGAGTGTCTCGCCAGGTCGGGCGGGCCGTTTCTGTTCGGCGAGTTCGGCATCGCGGACGCGATGTTCGCGCCGGTCGTCATGCGCTTCAACACCTACGCGCCTGAACTGAACGCGACATCGCTCGACTATGCGAAGCGCATTACCGCGCTGCCGGCGGTCGCGGCGTGGATCGAAGGCGCGCGCGAGGAAGCGCGATGAACATCTACGCAGTGGGCGGCGCGATCCGCGACGAACTGCTGGGCGTGCCGGTGGTGGATCGCGATTATGTCGTCGTGGGTGCGACGCCTGAGCAGATGGTGGCGCAAGGGTATCGGCCGGTCGGGAAGGACTTTCCGGTGTTTCTGCATCCCGAGACGCACGAGGAATACGCGCTCGCGCGCACCGAGCGCAAAACGGCGGCGGGCTATCACGGCTTCCAGTTTTACTATTCGCCCGATGTGACGCTCGAGGAAGACCTCGCGCGGCGCGATCTCACGATCAACGCGATGGCGCGCGAGGTGACGCCGGCGGGCGAGCTGACCGGGCCGGTCATCGATCCGTTCGGCGGCGCGGCCGATCTGCGGAGCAAGCTGTTCAGGCATGTGGGCGACGCGTTCATCGAAGATCCGGTGCGCATTCTGCGGCTTGCGCGCTTCGCGGCGCGTTTCGCGGATTTCGACGTTGCGCCCGAAACGGCCGAACTGATGAAGAAAATGGTCGCGGCGGGCGAAGTGGACGCGCTCGTGCCCGAACGCGTGTGGCAGGAAGTGTCGCGCGGGCTGATGGAAAAGAAGCCGTCGCGCATGTTCGAGGTGCTGCGCGGTTGCGGCGCGCTCGCGCGGATTCTTCCCGAAGTCGATGCCTTGTGGGGCGTGCCGCAGCGCGCGGATTATCACCCGGAAGTGGACACGGGCGTGCACGTGATGATGGTGCTCGACTACGCCGCGTCGCAGGGATTCGCATTGCCGGTGCGCTTCGCCGCGCTCACGCATGATCTCGGCAAGGCGACGACGCCGGAGCACATCTTGCCGCGTCACATCGGCCATGAAGGACGCAGCGTCGATCTGCTGCGGCCGCTTTGCGAGCGCTTGCGCGTGCCGAACGAATGCCGCGATCTGGCGGTGCTCGTCGCGCGTGAGCACGGCAATATCCATCGCGTGATGGAGATGGGCGCGGCGGCGCTCGTCAGGCTGTTCGAACGCTCGGATGCGTTGCGCAAGCCGGCGCGGTTTGCTGAAGCGTTACAGGCGTGTCTTGCCGATGCGCGTGGCAGGCTCGGGCTGGAGCAGCAGGCTTATCCGCAGGCGGAGCGGCTGCGGGAGGCGCTGGTCGCGGCGCGGGCGGTCGATGCTGGCGCAGTGGCCGAGCAGTACGCTGCTGAGCCTTCCAGGATCAAGGATGCCGTGCATGATGCGCGGGTCGCGGCCGTGAAGGGGGTTTTGGGCGGGTAGCATTTGTTTTTGCCGGATCGGGATCCGGCAAAAACCTCAAATCGCCCGCGCAATCAACGACAACAAAATCGACAACAACAAAGTCGACATAAACGGAAACGAATACTCGCGTCCGAAAATCCGCAACGTGAAATCTCCCGGCAACCTCCCGATGCCGATCTTCTTCAGCCACGGCAGCGAGCCCGAGAGAATCGCAAGCGCGATGAAAGTCGTGAGCAGCCAGCGGATCATGATCGCGCACTCATAGCGTGTGAGAACGATCGCCCGTCGCGAAGGCGTCGAGCGTGCCGGGAATCCCGCGCGAAAACGCGATCACCTTGAAAAGCTCGCCCATTTCCGCTTCCGACAGCAGCTTTTGCACCGCATTCGCAGCGGGGAGAAAGCGCTTCGCATCGGCGGGATCGAGATCCGCGAGCACATCGGTGATGCCGGCGTTCATCAGGAAACGCGCCTGCGACGTGAAGCCGAGCAGATCGGCGCCCGTCTCGACGCCGGCCTCCGCAATGCCCGTAAATTCGACGTGCGCGGTGATGTCCTGCAAACCGGGATACAGAAACGGGTCCGCGTGCGCCCGATGCCGGTAATGGCACATCAGCGTGCCCGTCGCGCGCTGCGCGTGGTAGAACTCGCGCCGCGGAAATCCATAGTCGATGAAGAACGCCGCGCCGCGCGTGAGCATCGTGCAGACGGTCTTCGTGAACGCTAGCGCGGCTTCGTGCGTTTCGGTGACGTACTCGGTGAAAGGCTCGTCGTTGGCATCGTCGATCGCGGCATCGATCAGCTCGACCTGCGCATCCGGCGTGATCGGCCTGTCGTCGAAGGCCAGGCGATCGTTCAGCACGACGACGCCGCGCTCGTGCCACGCACCGAGCTTGCGCACCACGAGGCGCACCGGCATCGCGTCGAGCACCTCATTGCCGATCACGACGCCTTCGAACCGGTCGGGCAGCGCGTCGAGCCATTTCACCTTCGCGGCGAGCGCAGGCGCCTGCTTTTCGACGGTCTCGCGCTGGCGCTCGCGCAACTCGCCCGACAGATCGACGATCGCGTAACTGTCGAACGACACGTCGAGATCGGCGAGCGCGCTCAGCAAACCCGCCGCGAGCTTGCCGGTGCCCGCGCCGAATTCCATCAATTGCCGCGTGCCGGTCTGCTGCAACGCCTGCGCGACCGGCCGCGCGAGCGTCGTCGCAAAAAGCGGGGACAGTTCCGGCGCCGTGACGAAATCGCTGCCGTCTTCCGCGCGGCGGCCGAATTTCATCGCCCCGCCGCTGTAATAGCCGAGACCGGGCGCGTACAGCGCGAGGTCCATGTATCGGTCGAAAGGCAGCCAGCCGCCCGCCGCGGCGATGCGTTCGCGCAGCAGATCTGTCAGTGCTTCGGACTGCGCGAGCGCGTCGGCGCCCGGAGCAGGTAAACTATCGGTTTGTCTGGCATTCGGATTCATCCCAGTATTGTAAATGAGCGCTTCCACGCCTTTTTCTTCCGCTAACTCACCGTCTTCCGGTCCGGTTTCACGTTGCCGCGTCGTGCTCGTAACCGGCGCGGCAAAACGCATCGGGCGCGGTGTCGCGCTGGAATTCGCGCGGCAAGGCTGGAATGTGGCCGTGCATTACGGCAGTTCGGAGCATGAAGCGCGGGAAACCGTCGCGGATATCGAGGCGCTTGGGCGGCGCGCGGTCGCGCTGAAGGCGGATCTCGGCGTCGAGGCCGAGGTCGCGCAACTCGTGCCCGCGTGCGTCGAGGCGTTCGGCGGGCTGAATTGCGTCGTGAACTGCGCGTCGCGCTTCGACGAAGATACGGCCATCGATTTCGGCTACGCGAAATTGCTCGCGATGACCGCCATCAATGTCGCCGCGCCGCTGACGCTCGCGCGCATGCTGCACGAAATAACGCCAGCCGAAGCCGCGGATGACGATGCAAGGCGCGGCGTCGTCATCAACGTGCTGGACCAGAAGCTGTACAACATGAATCCGGATTACCTGTCGTACACGCTGACGAAGGCGGCGCTCGAAAACGCCACCGTCGCGCTCGCACAGGCGCTCGGGCCGAAGCTGCGCGTCGTCGGCCTCGCGCCGGGCCTGACGCTGATTTCCACCGGGCAGACGCCCGCGTCGTTCGAGACGGCGCATCGCGTGACGCCGCTGAACCGCGCATCGACGGTCGAAGACGTGGCGCAGGCCGCGTGCTATCTCGCGAACGCGCACGGCGTGACCGGCACGACGCTCGTCGTCGATGGCGGCCAGCATCTCGTGCCGAGCCCGCGCGACGTGATGTACATGATCGGCCCGCGCACGCCTTGAAACGCGCTTATTGAATATTGGAACTCACATGCTTGCCGCACTTTCGCATCCCCGGCTGACCGATTGCCGGCGGCTTTTTCTGCGCAACTACGAAGTGCGCATCAACATCGGTGTGCATGACTTCGAGAAGCGCGGCGAGCAACGTGTCGTGATCAACGTCGAGCTGTACGTGCCGCTTACGCTGTCGACGCCCGTCGCGGACAAATTGTCCGAAGTCGTCGATTACGACTTCATGCGCTCGACCATCGCCGCGCGCGTGAAGCAGGGCCACATCCACTTGCAGGAAACACTGTGCGACGATGTCGCCGCCGCCTTGCTCGCGCATCCGCACGTGCGCGCAGTGGCCGTATCGACGGAAAAGCCCGACGTCTATCCCGACTGCGACGCGGTGGGCGTCGAAGTCTTTCGCATCAAAGAGGAACGAGCATGAACGCGCGTGACACGATCGAAGCCGCAGAGGCGCAAAAGCCCACGCGCGAGGCGCTGACCAAGCGCCAGCAGAAGGAAGCGTACGAGAACAACAAATTGTTCAAGCGCATCGCGCGTCAGGTCGGTGAGGCGATCGGCGACTTCAACATGATCGAGGAAGGCGACAAGGTGATGGTGTGCCTGTCCGGAGGCAAGGACAGTTACGCGATGCTCGACGTCCTGATGCGCCTGCGCGAGCGCGCGCCGATCAACTTCGAGATCGTCGCCGTCAATCTCGATCAGAAGCAGCCGGGCTTTCCTGAGCACGTGCTGCCGGAATATCTGAGCAAGCTCGAAATTCCGTTTCACATCGAAAATCAGGACACGTACAGCATCGTCAAGCGTCTCGTGCCGGAAGGCAAGACCACGTGCTCGCTCTGCTCACGCCTGCGTCGCGGCATTCTGTATCGCGTGGCGGGCGAGCTCGGCGCGACCAAGATCGCGCTCGGTCATCATCGCGACGACATCCTGCAGACGCTGCTGCTCAACATGTTCTACGGCGGCAAGCTGAAAGGCATGCCGCCCAAGCTGCAATCCGACGACGGCAAGAACGTCGTGATCCGTCCGCTCGCCTACGTGAAGGAAGTGGACCTCGAGAAGTACGCCGAACTGCGCGAATTCCCGATCATCCCGTGCAACCTGTGCGGCAGCCAGCCGAACCTGAAGCGCGCGGAAATGAAGGCGCTGGTGCGCGAATGGGACAAGCGCTTCCCGGGCCGCGTGGACAATATGTTCAACGCGCTGTCGAACGTGGTGCCTTCGCATCTGATGGACAGCAAATTGTTTCCGTTCGCGGGACTGCGCGCGACGGGCGAGGCCGATCCCCAAGGCGATATCGCGTTCGACGAGGAACCGTGTGCAAGCGAACCGTCAGGATCGTCCGGCACGGTTTCAATTGTGCAGTTCGACGACCTGTAACCCTTTATCCGATAAGGCGCAGCGTGGGATTCGCCGCATTGCCCCATAGAGCCGAGTGATATATTGGCGGCTCGTCATACCCAGCAAGGCTTCCTGCGATGAACATCGTGATTCTGGCTGCCGGCATGGGCAAGCGCATGCGCTCCGCCCTGCCGAAAGTACTCCATTCATTGGCGGGCAAGCCTTTGCTCGCGCACGTCATCGATACGGCCCGGACGTTGTCGCCGACACGTCTCGTCGTCGTCGTCGGGCACGGCGCCGACAAGGTTCGCGAAGCCGTCGGCGCGCCGGACGTCCAGTTTGCGCTGCAGGACCGGCAACTCGGCACGGGACACGCGGTGCAGCAGGCGCTGCCGCTGCTCGATCCATCGGTGCCGACGCTCGTGCTGTACGGCGACGTGCCCCTCACGCGCGCAAGCACGCTCAAGCGCCTGATCGATGCGGCGGGCGCCGAGCGCTACGGCGTCCTGACGGTGAGCGTGAGCGATCCGGCCGGCTACGGGCGCATCGTGCGCGACGCGGCCGGAAAAGTGAAAAAGATCGTCGAACAGAAGGATGCGAGCGAGGAAGAGCGGCGCATCGCGGAAATTAACACGGGCATCGTGATCACGCCGACGCGCACGCTCGAAACGTGGCTCGCGTCGCTGAAAAATAACAATGCGCAGGGCGAGTTCTATCTGACGGACGTGGTCGAGCGCGCCATCGACGCGGGCGTGGAAGTCGTCACCGCGCAGCCGGACGCCGAATGGGAAACGCTCGGCGTGAACAGCAAGATTCAGCTCGCGGAACTGGAGCGCATCCATCAGCGCAACGTGGCGCATGCGCTGCTCGACGCGGGCGTGACGCTGATGGACCCGGCGCGCATCGACGTGCGCGGCACGCTCGAATGCGGCGCGGATGTGTCGATCGACGTGAATTGCGTGTTCGAAGGGCGCGTGACGCTCGCCGACAACGTGACGATCGGCCCGAACTGCGTGATCCGCGATGCCGTGATCGGCGCGGGTACGCGCGTCGATGCGTACACGCATATCGAAGGCGGCACGACCGGCGCGAACGTCGTGCTCGGGCCGTATGCGCGGCTGCGTCCGGGCGCGAAGCTCGCCGATGAAGCGCATGTCGGCAACTTCGTCGAGGTGAAGAACGCGGTGCTCGGCCACGGCTCGAAGGCGAACCATCTCAGCTATATCGGCGATTCGGACATCGGGGCGCGCGTGAATATCGGCGCGGGCACGATCACGTGCAACTACGACGGTGCGAACAAGCATCGCACGGTGATCGAGGACGACGTGTTCGTCGGCTCGGATACGCAACTCGTCGCGCCGGTGCGCGTGGGCCGCGGCGTGACTATCGCGGCGGGCACGACGGTGTGGAAGGATGTCGGCGTCGATGAGCTGGTGCTCAACGAGAAGACGCAGGTCAGCAAGACGGGCTACAAGCGCCCGGTGAAGAAGAAGTCGTAAGGCTGTCGAAGACTCAGCCCAACGCGCGCGGCGCTTCGTGCACCGCGCTTTCGAATGCAAGTTTCAAAGGATGAACGTCCATGTGCGGAATTGTCGGCGCGGTAGCGCAACGTAACATTGTCTCGGTGCTGGTCGAAGGTCTGCGCCGGCTCGAGTATCGCGGCTACGACTCGTGCGGCGTGGCCGTTCTGAGCAACGGCGAGCCGCGCCGCGCGCGCAGCGTCGCGCGCGTGTCCGATCTCGATGCGCAAGTGCGCGATTCGAATCTCGGCGGCATGACCGGCATCGCCCACACGCGCTGGGCGACGCACGGCGCACCCGTCACCGACAACGCGCACCCGATCTTCTCGCGCGATACCGTCGCGCTCGTGCACAACGGCATCATCGAGAACTACGAGTCGCTGCGCGAGATGCTGAAGGGCAAGGGCTACGAGTTCGTCTCGCAGACCGATACCGAAGTCATCGCGCATCTGATCCACAGCATGTATCGCGGCGACCTGTTCCAGACCGTGCGCGAGGCGGTGAAGCAACTGCACGGCGCGTATGCGATCGCCGTGATGCACAGGAATCAGCCGCATACGGTCGTGGGCGCGCGCCAGGGTTCGCCGCTCGTCGTCGGCGTGGGCGAGGGCGAGAACTTCCTCGCGTCGGACGCGCTCGCGCTCGCCGGCAGCACCGACCGCTTCGCGTTCCTGGAAGAAGGCGATGTCGTGGAAATCGGCCTCGACGGCGTGAAGATCGTCGATCGCGAAGGGCTGCCCGCCGAGCGCGAAGTGCGTGTGGTCACGGCATACGGCGGCGCGGTGGAGCTCGGGCCGTATCGCCATTTCATGCAGAAGGAAATCTTCGAGCAGCCGCGCGCGATAACCGACACGATCCCTCAAGCCGATCAGTTCGACCCGGGCCTGTTCGGCGAAGGCGCGCGCGACGCGTTCGCGGGCGTCGACAGCCTGCTGATTCTCGCGTGCGGGACGAGCTACTACTCGGGGCTGACGGCGAAGTACTGGCTCGAATCGATCGCGAAGATTCCGACGCAGGTCGAGATCGCGAGCGAATATCGCTATCGCGAGTCGGTGCCGAATCCGAAGGCGCTGGTTGTCACGATCTCGCAATCGGGCGAAACCGCCGATACGCTCGCCGCGCTCAAGCATGCGCAGGCGCTCGGCCACAAGCACACGCTCGCGGTGTGCAACGTCGCGACGAGCGCGATGGTGCGCCAGACCGAGTTCGCGTTCCTGACGCACGCGGGCACGGAAATCGGCGTGGCATCGACGAAGGCCTTCACGACGCAGCTCGTCGGCTTGTTCGTGCTGGCGGTGACGCTCGCGAAGATGCGCGGTCACGTGAATGCGAAGCAGGAAGCCGCGTATTTCACGCAACTGCGGCATTTGCCGGCGGCGTTGAACAGCGTGCTCGCGCTGGAACCGCAGATCATCGCGTGGTCGGAAGAGTTCGCGCGCAAGGAGAACGCGCTGTTCCTCGGTCGCGGGCTGCACTATCCGATCGCGCTCGAAGGCGCGTTGAAGCTCAAGGAAATCTCGTACATCCACGCGGAAGCGTATCCGGCGGGTGAACTCAAGCACGGGCCGCTCGCGCTCGTGACCGAAGCGATGCCGGTGGTGACGGTCGCACCGAACGACGCGCTGCTCGAAAAGCTGAAGTCGAACATGCAGGAAGTACGTGCGCGTGGCGGTGAGCTCTATGTGTTCGCGGATGCGGATACGCGCATCGTCAGCGAGGACGGTATCCATGTGATCCGCATGCCGGAGCACTATGGGGCGCTGTCGCCGATTCTGCACGTCGTGCCCTTGCAGCTGCTCGCGTATCACACGGCGTGTGCGCGTGGGACGGATGTCGATAAGCCGAGAAATCTGGCTAAGTCTGTTACGGTGGAGTGATGGGGGTTTAGTCGTCGATTTGGGCTACAAGGCTCTTGTCTGCCGCTGAGCCTAACCATCTGCGAGTGCGCAAGCGCTATCGATGTCAAAGGGGCGCTGGAGTTTTTCCAGCGCCCCTTTTTTTGCGCGCGACGGGCGATCGTGTGTATCGCTCAATGGCCGCCTCTGAAGGCCACAAGAGGCGCACCGTCCTGCAATCTCGCGAAAAAGCGACCGGCTGCGGTCGAGCGTGCCCTTCTCCACCTGTGGACAACCTTGTTGGCAGTTGACCGAGTTAACTGTTGGCGATTTCTGAAGAACTCGATGCGTCTCGCAACGGCCCGAAAGTTGTTCCAGGTTCAAGCGAAAACCGGACGCGATATCCCGAAGTTGTTTACGCGGTAAGTGCCTGATGCACAACGCACACCAGACGTTATCCACTGAATTGCGCGGTGCTTGTTAACTACTACCACGTATACATACGAACTCTTCTGTTTACTTAAGCAGCCAGGATGCATCGCTTAAAACATGAGCGTTCACGGCACGCGATACGAAGCTTCAGCTCGCGCCATGCACCTGTCGCAACCGCTCCCGGCTATTGCTCAAATGCATGCGCATCGCGGCGCGCGCATCGTCGGGATCCTGACGCAGGATCGCCTGATAGATCGCTTTGTGCTCGCTGAGCACGTTGCGCAGACGCTCGATCTGATCCAGCTCCGCGATCTCCGCTTTGCCGAGTCTCGTACGCGGACTGACGGCGCGTCCCAACTGGCTCAGCACGTCATGGAAATAGCGGTTGCCGCTCGCCCGCGCGATCTGCAAATGAAACTCGACGTCGTGTTGCAGCACATCCGTACTTCCGCTCGCCAGTTCTTCCTCGAAGCGTTTGAGCGCGGCGGCAATCAACTTGAGATGCGCCTCCGTGCGACGGCCGGCGGCGAGCGCGGCGGCCGCGCCTTCCAGATCGATGCGAAATTCGATGATCGCCATGATGTCGAGGAGGCTGGACAAATCCGCATCGGCCAGACGAACCGCTTCGCGTTCCTCGGGCGCCCGAATGAACGTGCCTACGCCATGACGCGTTTCGACCACATTCGCCGCCTGCAAGCGCGATACCGCTTCACGCACGACCGATCGGCTCACCGACAGCTGTTTCATCAGCGCGACTTCGGTCGGGATTTTGTCGCCGGGACGGAGGACGCCGCGTTCGATATCCTCGAACAGGCTTGCGACGACTTTTTCGGTGAGGCTGGCCATGGTATTCGTTGCTGATTGATTGTAATTTTCTAAGGGCGATGGTGTCTCGTTGTCGGACGTCTTCGCGTCGCTTGGAAGCGGAGTGCACGAAGCGCCGCGCGGGGCGTGCGGGTGGATGTCCGACAACGCATCTTCCCGCCGCCGAGCGCTCTCGTCAATTTGGCCGTTGATGACGATTGACTCGGCTAGAAATAAGACATCGTATAAGATATCGCAGGCGAAAACGTGAGAAGAAGCCTGTAATACAAGGCGATCAGGGTTAACGCCGCTGTCGCTTAACCGCAAAATGATTGTACCCTGTGTTAAGACGTCCGATGACTAAGCGTTCCCGGACGTGCCGCTTTCCAATCCGATCGCCGTCGCCACAGGGAGGCATCATGCCGTCTTCGTCACCGTATCAACCGCTGCCCAATTCTTTCCGAACGTCGCTGCGTGAACGCAAGAAGCTGATCGGCTGCTGGATGTCGCTTGCCAGTCCGGTCGTCACGGAGCTCGTCGGCGTGGTCGGTTTCGACTGGATGCTGCTCGACGCGGAGCACGCGCCGAATGACGCGCTCACGCTCATCCCGCAATTGATGGCGCTGAAAGACAGCGCGAGCGCGCCCGTCGTGCGCCCGCAGGCGAACGATCCCGTCGCGATCAAGAAGCTGCTCGATGCGGGCTTCGTGAATTTCCTGGTCCCGTTCGTCGACAACGCCGCCGAGGCCGAGCGTGCCGTCGCCGCGACGCGTTATCCTCCTCAGGGCATCCGCGGCGTGTCGGTCGGGCATCGCGGCAATCGCTATGGCACGGTTCCGAACTACTTCCAGGTGGCGAACGACAACATCAGCGTCGCGGTGCAGATCGAAAGCCGCGCGGCGGTCGAAGCAATCGACGAAATCATCGCAGTGGAAGGCGTCGACGCGCTGTTCGTCGGCCCGTCGGATCTCGCGGCGTCGTACGGTCACATCGGCGACGCAAACCACCCGGACGTGCAGGCGGTCATCGCACATGTGTTCGAGCGCGCGCACGCGGCAGGCAAGCCGAGCGGCATTCTCGCGCCCGTGCAGGAAGACGCGGAGCGCTATATCGCGCTGGGCTGCACGCTCGTTGCCGTGTGCGCAGATCTCGGCCTGCTCAGGAACGCCGCGCAGGCCGTCAAAAAACACTTCATCCCGGCGTAAGCGCGACACGCGCTATCCTCGACCGGGCAGCCACCGAAATCGACATCAAGGAGCGATACATGCAAAAGGCAGGCTTCATCGGACTGGGCATCATGGGCAATCCCATGGCGGCCAATCTTCTCAAGAACGGCGTTCAGCTCGCGGCATTCACGCGTAGCGGCGTGCCCGCGGACCTGACCGGCGCGGGCGCCACGGCATGCGATTCGCCCGCCGCCGTCGCCGAGAAGGCGGACGTGATCTTCATCATGGTGCCGGATACGCCGGACGTCGAACGCGTGCTGTTCGGCGAGAACGGCGTCGCCAGCAAGCTGAAGAGCGGTCAGGTCGTCGTCGACATGAGCTCGATTTCGCCGATCGCCACGCGCGAGTTCGCGGCGAAAGTGCGCGAGAAGGGCGCCGATTATCTCGACGCGCCCGTGTCCGGCGGCGAAGTCGGCGCGAAGGCCGCTTCGCTCACGATCATGGTCGGCGGCGCGCAGGCCACGTTCGACAAGGTCAAGCCGCTCTTCGACATGATGGGCAAGAACATCTCGCTGATCGGCGAAGTCGGCGCGGGGCAAGTGTGCAAGGTCGCGAATCAGGTGATCGTCGCGGCGACCATCGAGGCGGTCGGCGAGGCATTGCTGCTCGCGTCGAAGGCGGGCGTCGATGCGGAGAAGGTCCGCACCGCGCTGATGGGCGGCTTCGCGTCGTCGCGCATTCTCGAAGTGCACGGCGAGCGCATGACCAAGCGCACCTTCAATCCGGGCTTTCGCATCGAGCTGCATCAGAAGGATTTGAATCTCGCGCTCGCGACGGCGCAAGCGCTCGGCGTCGCACTGCCGAACACGTCGACGTGCATGCAGCTCTTCAACGCGTGCGCCGCGCACGGCGGCAAGGCGTGGGATCACTCGGGCATGGTGCGCGCGCTCGAAATCATGGCCAATCACGAGATCGGTCAGAAAGCGAAGTAATCCGACACGGCCGGCCGCGTGCCGGCAGCATGTTTTCAGCGCCTCTTCTGCGCGCTTCTCGATTCGCGCGAAATGCTCGATCGCGAAGCGCCGCACGTTCTCCGCCGCGGGGTTCGTCTGCTCCTCACGCCACGCGAGATCGATGTCCGCGTGCGGATCCGGCGTCCACAGCGGCCGGAACACCCCGTCCCCGAAGCACAAATCCCACGCCGATCGCCACCGATACCACGCGCACGAGCGCGGCGATCGCGTGCGTCTGGTCGATGAAATGCACGCCGCTCGCCGCGAACAATTCCGCGATTCGCTGAACCGCGATGCCATGCACAAAACCGCGCCGCATGACGCCGAGCGCGATCTCGCGCAATGCCAGCGCAACGACACCATCTCCCTTAAGCACGACGCTTTCCATGCGCGGCAAAGCTCGCCGTGACTTGTCCGGTGTCGCCGCGCGCGGCGGTCCGATGACCGTCGCCAATAGTCATCGGACCTCTTAACTCGAACTGGGGCAGACCGGAGGTCGCAAGTGATACGTTGCGCAAAACGCATGTCAGACAAAGCGGCGCGGGAGAAGGGTAAACACGCGATTGGCGCAATACCACCGTCGCCGTACAATGTCATCAGACAACGTACCACGCGATCAGTAAAGGAGACACCCTTGAACACAGCCTCCGCCGACTTGCTCGAATCGGCCAGTTCCAAGGTCAAGCGCCACGTGCTGCCCTTGTTTCTCATCATGTTCATCGCGAACTACATCGACCGGGTGAACGTCGGGTTCGTGAACGCCCACATGCAGGCCGATCTCGGCATCGGCGCGGCCGCGTACGGTCTCGGCAGCGGCTTGTTCTTCGTCGGTTACGCGCTTTTCGAAGTGCCGTCGAATGTGCTGATGCAGAAGTACGGCGCGCGCACGTGGCTCACGCGGATCATGGGGACGTGGGGCATCGTCGCGGCGGCGATGGCGTTCGTCTGGAACGACACGTCGTTCTACGTGCTGCGCTTTCTGCTGGGCATCGCGGAAGCCGGCTTCTTTCCGGGCGTCGTCTACTACTTCACGCAATGGCTGCCGCAGAAGGAGCGCGGCAAGGCGGTCGCGATCTTCCTCGGCGGCTCGGCGTTCGCATCGGTGCTGTCGGGTCCGATTACCGGCAGTCTGCTGTCGATCCGCGGTTTCGGCCTGCACGGCTGGCAGTGGATGTTCCTGATCGAAGGCGGCTTCTCCGTGCTGCTGTGCGGCGCAAGCTGGATGCTGCTGAAATCGCGCATCGGCGATGCGCACTGGCTGAGCGCCGGCGAACAACGCGCGCTGCAACAGGCGATCACGACGGAACAAGCCGAGCGCGAGGCCGCGAGCGGCAGCGCGCACGTGTCCGCGATCAAACTGCTGAAGGACCCGCAGATCGTGCTGTTCTGCTTCCTGTACTTCGCGATCCAGCTCACGATCTACGCGGCCACCTTCTGGCTGCCGACGATCATCCGCAAGATGGGCGGCCTCACCGATTTTCAGGTGGGCCTGTTCAACGCGGTGCCGTGGATGATCGCGATGGTCGCGATGTACTGCTTCGCGCTGCTCTCCGCGCGCTGGCGCTTCCAGCAGGCGTGGCTCGCCGTGGCGCTCGTGATCGCGGCGTGCGGCCTGTTCGCATCGACGACCGGCAACGCGGTGCTCTCGTTCGTCGCGATCTGCTTCTCGGCGATCGGCTTCAAGGCGGCGGCATCGCTGTTCTGGCCGATTCCGCAGGGCTACCTCGATGCGCGCGTCGCGGCCGGCGTGATCGCGCTCATCAACTCGGTCGGCAATCTCGGCGGTTTCTTCGCTCCCGCGACCTTCGGCTATCTTCAACAACATACGGGTTCGGTCTCGGGCGGCCTGTACGGCCTCGGCGTCGCGTCGCTGGTCGCGGCCGCCGCAGCCTTCCTCACGCGCAATCGCCGCTCGGATCACCTGCAGGGCGGGCACGCGGTGCATCGCGGCGCGCACTGAACCATTCGCTCAATTCACAGGATTACGCTCATGTCCACGAAAGCCAGTTCCACTCCGACAGTCACCGAATTGCGCGTCGTGCCGGTTGCCGGCCGCGACAGCATGCTCATGAATCTCTCCGGCGCGCACGGCCCGTTCTTCACGCGCAATATCGTGATCCTGAAGGACAGCGCGGGTAACACGGGCGTGGGCGAAGTGCCGGGCGGCGAGGCCATCCGCAAGACGATCGACGACGCGCGCGCGTATGTCGTCGGGCAATCCATCGGCAACATGCAGGCCGTGCTGAACCGGGTGCGCACGGCGTTCGCCGATCGCGACGCGGGCGGGCGCGGATTGCAAACCTTCGACCTGCGCACGACCATCCACGCCGTCACGGCGCTCGAAGCCGCGCTGCTCGACTTGCTCGGCCAGCATCTCGGCGTGCCCGTCGCGGCGCTGCTCGGCGAAGGCCAGCAACGCGATGAAGTCGAAATGCTCGGCTATCTGTTCTACATCGGCGACCGCAACAAGACGGATCTGGCGTACGCATCCGGCGCGGACGGCAAGGACGACTGGGAGCGCCTGCGCACTGAAGTTGCGCTGACGCCCGAAGCGGTCGTGCGCCTCGCGGAAGCGGCGAAGGCACGTTACGGATTCAACGACTTCAAGCTGAAAGGCGGCGTGCTCGCCGGCGACGCGGAAATGGAAGCGGCCACCGCGCTCGCGGAGCGTTTCCCCGAAGCGCGCGTGACGCTCGATCCGAACGGCGCATGGTCGCTCGCCGAAGCGATCCGCCTGTGCCGCGACAAGCACGACGTGCTGGCTTACGCGGAAGATCCGTGCGGCGCGGAGAACGGTTATTCGGGCCGCGAAGTGATGGCCGAATTCCGCCGCGCGACCGGCCTGCCTACCGCGACCAACATGATCGCGACAGACTGGCGCCAGATGGGTCACGCGATCCAGTTGCAATCCGTCGACATTCCGCTCGCCGACCCGCACTTCTGGACGATGCAGGGCTCGGTGCGCGTCGCGCAGATGTGCAACGACTGGGGCCTTACGTGGGGCTCGCACTCGAACAATCACTTCGACGTGTCGCTGGCGATGTTCACGCACGTCGCCGCTGCCGCGCCGGGCAAGATCACGGCCATCGACACGCACTGGATCTGGCAGGACGGCCAGCGTCTCACGCGCGATCCGCTGCAGATCGTCGGCGGCAAGGTGAAGGTGCCCGAAGTGCCGGGCCTCGGCGTCGAGCTGGACATGGACGAAGTGGAGAAGGCGCACGCGCTGTATCAACAGCACGGCCTCGGCGCGCGCGATGACGGCGTCGCGATGCAGTATCTGATCCCGAACTGGAAGTTCGACAACAAGAAGCCTTGCCTCGTGCGCTGAGGCGCTTCTATTCCTTCAAACGGTCGATGAGCGCGATCGCTGCGGCGGGATTGCGCTCCTTGAACCCGCTGATGACGTAGAGAAACACGTCGCGCGACGCCGCTTTCGGCGCCGCCGCCTTGCCGAACGTCTGCAAGTCGTCCGGCGAGCCGCCCGCGGCCCACGTTTTCGCGCGCTCGGTCCATTGATCGAGCGCCGCTTTCGCATAGCCCTGTGCCTGCTTGTCCGTCGTGCCCATGATGCGCGCATAGACGAACGGTGCGGTCACATCCGCGATCTGCGGATACTTCGAGTCCCCCGCGATCACCACCGCGACGCCATACTTGCGCGCGAGCGCGACGAATGCCGGATCGCAGAAGCTCTCGTGGCGGACTTCGATCGCGTGCCGAATCGCGCGTCCTTCGACTTTCGCGGGCAGCAGTTCGAGAAAGCGCTCGAAATCCTCGGGGTCGAACTTCTTGGTCGGCGCGAATTGCCAGTTGATCGGACCGAGCCTGTCCTTCAGTTCGAGCACGCCGCTGCCGAAAAAGCGCTCGATCGTGTCGCCGGCTTCGGCGAGCACACGGCGATTCGTCGCGTAGCGCGGCGCCTTGAGCGAAAACACGAAATCATCGGGTGTTTCGTCGCGCCATTTGATGAACGTCGCGGGCTTCTGCGAACCGTAGAACGTGCCGTTCACTTCGATGCTCGTGAGCGCGCGGCTCGCGTATTCGAGCTCGCGCTTCTGCGCCAGGTCTTCGGGATAAAACGTGCCGCGCCACGGCTCGTATGTCCATCCGCCGACGCCGATGCGGATACGTGCGCTCTTGCCTTTGGAGACGGCCATCGTTACTTGCGCCCGACGAGATACGTTACGCCCTCGGGCCCGTACTGCTCCGCGTGCTCGATGTTCGTCGCGAGATGGAAGATATCGCCCGGGCGATAGGTGTTCGCGACGTCGCCGGTGCGGATCGTGACGTCGCCTTCGAGAATCAGCGCCTTGGCTTCGAACGGATGTGCGTGGACATCGAGTGAGCCGTTCGGCTCGCGCGTCACCGTGACGACTTCGTCGAAACCTTCGCTGGAAAGAAGTGCGAGAAATTCGTCGCGGTGCATGATGCCGTTCCGTGAAAAAAGGGATGGCGCGCCCGCTCGTTTCGAACGGACGCGCGTGGGTCATGCACGGATGCTAACGCAGTTGAAACGGCTTCGTTGCCCGCTCAGTTGCCGAAGAAGATGTTGCATTGCGGCCCGCGCGTGCAGGGCTTCGATGCGGCGCTGTCCATCGTGCCCATCGTGGTGGCGCCCGCCGCGCCGCGCGTCATCGGCGAGCCGCCGTAGGACGTGTCGGCCGGCTGATCCTGCATCGCGCTTTGCTGAGGCGCGCCCGGATCGGTCCAGGTATCGGCGGTGGCCTGTCCAGGCACTTGCGCGGTGCGATAGTAGGTCTGCTGGGCCGAGGCGAGGCCCGCAGTGGCGAGTAACGAGGCGGCGAGCACCGCCATGGCGACACGTGATTTCATGTTGACTCCTTGATCGGAAGGCGCGCTCGCGGCAAGCCGCGCAACGCTGTTCGCTGATTGGGATCGTTGCCCCGCACGGAGCGTGCCACGTGAGCTGCTGGTGCAAAGCGTGGCGCGCCGGCCGGACGGACATCGGCGCCGGTTCCCGGCGTGGCTGCGTTGTGCCGTGGCCGGTTTCCCGAACTTGTTGGTGTGCGATCCACGCATGGCATCTCGCCGATGCGATGCAGACGGAGCGCCGGTGCGCTTGCCGGCGAATGGGACCCGCGGGTCCGCAGAAGACGCATGCCGCGCTGCACCTTTCGTTATAGGCCGCAGATGTCTGAATGAACAGCACAATCGAGTGTGCATCCCGGATACAGGCGCACGCGTGACGCGAGGCTGTCCGTCGCGTCATCGCGGCTTCGGTTTTAGAATGCGAGGCGTGCCATCACGCTCACTCACGAACGCAGGGACATCGCGACAATGACCGTCACCATCTATCACAACCCGAAGTGCGGAACCTCCCGCAACACGCTTGCACTGATCCGCAACGCGGGCATCGAGCCGACTGTGATCGAGTACCTGACGCATCCGCCGAGCCGCGACGCGCTCGTCGCGCTGATCGCGCGCGCGGGTCTTTCGGTGCGCGACGCCCTGCGCGAAAAAGGCACGCCGTATGCCGAGCTCGGCCTCGACGATCCTAGCCTCACCGACGATCAACTCCTCGACGCGATGCTCGCGCATCCGATCCTCATCAACCGGCCATTCGTCGAAACGCCGAAGGGTGCGCGCTTGTGCCGTCCGTCGGAACTGGTGCTCGACATCCTGCCCGAGGCGCAGAAGGGGCCGTTCACGAAGGAGGACGGCGAAGTCGTCATCGACGCTTCCGGCAAGCGCGTGCGCTAGACCACATTCGCAATTGCTGACCGTTACCTGACGTTACCTTTCTGGCAAACCCGTTGCACCTGTATCCGGCATCGCTTCCTAGACTGCACTCACTCACAGAGCACTCGGTGCAAGGAGAAAGCGACATGAAGAAGAAACTTCTCGGAACGGCTATCGGGCTGGCGGGGATCGTGGCCCTTGCAATGTCGGCATCGGCGAATGCGCACGTCGATGTGGCGGTGGGCGTGGGCGTGCCGGTGTACGCGCAGCCCGCGGTGCCGGTCGGCTACTACGGATACGGCTATGGAGACGGCTACCGTCGCGATGACTGGCGCGAGCGCGAATGGCGCCGTCACGAATGGCGCGAGCGCCGCTGGCATCACGAGATGCGTCGCGAGGAGCGCTGGCGCGAGCGTCATGGTTGGTAAGGCGCGGGGAATCGCGTGATCGAACGCGGCGGGCCGCAAGGCTGCGCCGCGTTTTTGCTTTCTAGGTGCGACGGCGCGCCGCACGTCCGGCCTTCAAGGTGCGCCCGTTCGTGCCGTAAACGCGTGGGCAATGTCGGATACTCGTGCTTCTTTTCGCCGCGCATCCTCTCACCGAAAACACCGCCTTCCTTCAGCACGAGCGATATCCCCGCCCACTTTTTCAGCGATGTTCAGTCCCGTCAGCATTCTCGTCGTCACCGCGCTATCGAGCATTCTCTCGATACTGGTGCTGATTTCGCTGCTCTCGCATGCGATCGCGGGCGTGCGGCGCTGGCTTCTGGCGAACGTCATCGCAATCGTCTCGCTCGTGCTCTTCGCCATGCAGAACGTCGCGCCTGCGTGGCTCGGCATCGTCGCGGCGAACCAGTTGCTCGCCGCGACGATCCTGCTCATCTACGAAGGCTGCAACGATTTCTTCGATGTGCGCATGCGTCCCGCGCAGCGCTGGACGGGCTGGATCATGTGGCTCGGCGTGATGGCGGGCATCGCGTACTTCACCTATGTCGTGCCCGATGTGCACGTGCGCGTGGTGATCGTGTCGGCGTTTCATGCCGCCTGCGATCTCGCGATTGCCGGCCGCGTGCTGCTGGAGCGTCCGAAAGAGCGGCCGCGCTACAACTATCTGTTCGTCGCGGGCGCCGCCGCGCTCGGCGCGCTCGGCCATACGGTGCGCGGCGCGATCTACGCCGTGAAGCCGCCCGCGCAGACCGCGCTGCTGCAGCCCGGGCCGATGCAGATCACGTTCCTCGCGCTCGGCATTCTCGTGCTGCCGTCGCTGTGCATCGGCCTCGTGATGATGGCGCACGACCGGCTCGCGCAACGGCTCGAACGCCTCGCGCGCATCGACGACCTCACCGGCGCGCTGTCGAGAAAAGCCTTCCTGGCCTCGGCGGCAGAGAGTCTCGCGCGTGCCGGGCAGGGCGGACATGACGGCTGTTGCGAGTACGTCGCGGTCGTCGACATCGATCACTTCAAGAGCGTCAACGACCGCTACGGTCACGCGGCGGGTGACGAAGTGCTGCGTCATTTTTCGTCGATCGTGCGGGCGCGCATGCGCAATGGCGATTCATTCGGGCGCATCGGCGGCGAGGAGTTTTGTCTTTTTTGCACGGCCGAGCATATCGAGGATGTCACCGCGCTCGTCGAGCGTCTGCGCAGAACGGTCGAAGCGACGCCGTGCGAGGTGCCAGGCGGCGTGCTGCATTACACCTTCAGCGCGGGCATCGCGATGTGGGACGGCCGCGAGCCGCTCGCGTCGATGATGGCGCGCGCCGACGGCCTGCTCTATGCCGCGAAGATGGCGGGCCGCAATCGCGTGAAGGCGCCCGTCGCCGGGGCGCTCGTTTAAATTTCTTCGACTTCGCCGTACTTTTCGCGCTCGTCTTCCGGCTTGTTCATCCAGCGCCGCAGAAGCCGCTTCTCGACGACGCGCCCGATCGTCATGAGCGCGATCATCAGAATCATCGCGATGAACGCGACGCTCCACACGCCCAGCCCGCAGACGATGCCGACGGCCGCCGTCACCCAGATCGACGCCGCCGTGGTCAGCCCGCGCACGCGGTTCTCGCGCGGATTCTGCAGGATCACGCCCGCGCCGAGAAAGCCGACGCCGGTCACGATGCCCTGCACGGCGCGGGAGACGCCGGCATCGTCGGAGGGCGTCATCGAGAAACCTTGCGCGCACATTGTCGCGATGCACGCGCCGAGCGACACGAGCCCGAGCGTCTTCATGCCGGTCGGTTTGCCGTGCAGATCGCGGTCGATGCCGATGATGCAGCCGATCAGCATCGCGGCCAGCATGCGCAAGACAGCGTCGGCGAGAACGGGGTAGGGAAGCATCGGGTGTGAGAAGGTAACCGTAAGCCGCATCATCTTCGCACGGGCCGAAACACGCGCGCAATTTTGGCGCGCTAACGTGCCGGTTTCGGACGATACGAAATCAAAACGAGGAGAGGATGTGAGCCAGTTGCCCAAATTCACGATGGTCGATGCCGCGCCGACGCCCGTCGGCCCTTTCTCGCACGCGGCGGAAGCTGACGGCTGGGTGTTCCTCACCGGTCAGATGCCGACCGATCCGAGCGACGACGGCGCGCCGCTGCCCGAAGGCGTCGCCGCGCAGACGCGCCGCGTGATGGATAACCTGATTCTCGTGCTGAACGGCGTGGGGCTGACGCTCGACAACGTGGTCAGCGTGCGGATCTTCCTGACCGAGTTCAAGCGCGACTACGACGCGATGAACGCCGTGTATCGGTCGTACTTCCTGCCGAAGCCGCTGCCGGCGCGCACGTGCATCGGCGTGACGGGCCTTGCGCGCGATGCGCTCGTCGAGATCGATTTCGTCGCCAAACGTCCGTAGGCGATTTCATTTGCGCTTCGACGCATCGACCCAGCGGAAGGTGAGATTGATGCGCTCGCCGCGCGCGCCCGGCTCCTTCGGCACGCGATGCACCCATTCCTGCTGCGTGCGTCCGCGCATCACGAGCAGGCTGCCGTGCGTGAGCGCGAGCGTGTGCGTGGTGTGCGTGCGCGCGTGACGGAACTCGAACGTGCGCGTCGCGCCCAGACTCACCGATGCGATCACCGGCTCGGGGCCGAGTTCGCGTTCCTTGTCGGCATGCCAGCCCATGCTGTCGAGCCCGCCGCGATAGCGATTCAGCAGCACGCTGTTGAAGCGCGCACCGCACGCGGTTTCGGCGCGCTCGCGCAGGTTCGCGACCGCGGGCGTCCACGGCTGCGGCAGGTTGCGGATGCCCGAATAGACATACACCGCGTCCGGCTCGCCTTGCCACGCGGTCAGACGCGGCAGCGGCACTCGGCCGCCGGGCGTCGTCATCGTGTCCTGCTGCCAGCCGACTTCCGCGATGAGCGCGCCCATCAGATCGGAGGCTTCGTCGGCGTCGATCCAATCCGGATGCCACACGATGTCGGGCTTGGGAATGTCGTCGAAAAGATCGAACATGGCGGCGGTGCGGGAACGGCGGCGGATGAAGTATTCACGATAGCAGAGCCTTCGCGCGCCGTATTGCGGGTTCATTATCTTGAACGCGGACACGCTGTGCTACATTTCCCGAATCATCTCAATAAAGTCGGGCGCGGGTCGGAAATACCGGTTTCGCGCGGCGACGACTCACGGGGAAATGCATGAACACCACCGCCGAAGCAAGCGGCGGCGCGGCGCAAGGCCGCCGCGTTCTGCTCGTCGACGACAGCGACGATGCGGCGCTTGCCATGTCGATGCTGCTCGAAGCGCTCGGCCACGAAGTGCGTACGGAGCATGACGGCCCGCGCGCGCTCGCATCGATCGATGATTTCAAACCCGATGTGGTCGTGCTCGATATCGGCTTGCCGGGCATGAGCGGATTCGACGTCGCGCGCGAAATGAGAAAGCGCGACGCGACCAAAAGTGTGTTGCTGCTCGCGCTGACGGGCTGGGGCAGCGAGGCCGACCGTCAGAGCGCGCTCGACGCGGGCTTCGATCATCATCTGACGAAGCCCGTCGCCATCGACGCGCTGGAAGCGCTGCTCGCCGGACCGCGAGCGTAAGTCCCTTATTCCACGCGCAGCCGCGCCATGTACGGCAGGTGATCCGAGAGCCACGCCGTGTCCTGCGTCGGCACAAGCCATTCGACCGGTTTCAGTCCGCGCACGAACATTTTGTCGAGCGCGAGCGCAGGCGAAAACGCCGGGAACGTGCGGCCGGATTCGCCGAGCATCGTCGCCACTTCGTGCATGCCGAGTTCACCGAAAAGCGGCACGGAGTCGTTGCGCCAGTCGTTGAAATCGCCCGCGAGCATGAGCGGACCTTCGGGCGCTTCCTTCGCGATCCAGTGGGCGATCCAGTTCATCTGACGCAGCCGCGCCTGACGCGTCAGCGCGAGATGCGCGCACAGCAGCGTGATCGCCTGACCGGCGAACGTCGCGCGCGCGACCAGTAGCCCACGCTTTTCGAAACGATGCGCGGAGATGTCCCAGCGCCCGGAGAGATCGAGCGGATGCGGCGAAAGAATCGCGTTGCCGTGCCGCCACGATGGCTTGAACACGTTCGGCCCGAGCGCGATCTGCAACTCGAGCGCAGTCGCGATCTCGGTCGCCTGGCAATGCCAGACATCGTCGAGCGGCGCATTGAGCGGATTGCCGAAGCCGCTGGCGAGCACGGGCTGCGGCATGCGCCGCGCCATCGCTTCCTGGAGAAAATAGACGTCGGCGTTGGTGGTCTGAACCCACCGCTGCATCGCTGTCCAGGCGCGCAAGCCGAGGGGCGAACGGCCCTTGTGCAGATTCCAGCTCACCGCCGTGAAATCCGGCGTGGCCGAATGAGCGGACGGACCTGGCGGAAGATGTTCTGGGTTTCGCATGCGTTCTTTGATCTTGAGCGGCGGCTTTCTGGAGTCTATGTCACCGAGATTGTCATTGCGCCGCCGTCGATGAACCCAGGCTCGCGCGCACCCGATAAGCGAGCGACGGGTTGCTGTCGATGAGCTGCCATTGCCCCCATTCGCCCGGCTTGAGCACGAGGCCCGGATGCGACCCGCTCACCTGGCGCGGCACCGGCGGCAGCTTGCAGCCGGACGGCGACACGCGCGTGCTGTCGTCCTGCAAGGTTTCCTGCGCATCGATAGCGAGCGTGACGTCGTCGGCGCTCGCGTGGGTCGGTGAGACGGTGATCGTGCGTTGCAGGTCGATATCGCCCGCAGGCTGATCCGCGCAGCCTACGTTGTTTCGCACCTTGTTGTGATGCGTATCCGTGCGCGCCTGGCCGACGTTCGTCGTGCCAGAAAACGAATCGATCTGTTGACCGTCGCGCACGACCTGCAATTCCCACGTCACCGGCTGCGTCGCCGTGGTTTGCGCGTGCGCGCCGAGCGCGGCGAGACAGGCGCCCGTCACGAGCGCGGTCTTCAGAAAGGCGGTGCGTAGCGTTTTATGCATTGAAAGCGACTCCTGCGCGTGGACGGTTCGGATGGCGGCGCGCTTTGGCGAGCGGCCGCTGGATCGGCGATCCTCGGCGACTTCCTTGTGACATGGCGGCGCGGGCCGGGTTCAGCCTGCCCGCTGAAATACACGAATGCACGATGGAGGGCAGAGCAGATTTCGAACCCGCCCGGCAGTTCGATCCCGACGATGATACTAGCGCGCGCCGATCGCGGCTTTATCGAGCAAAACGGGCGTCCTGATTAGCAGCACACGTGTGCGACTGCTCGCTTGCGCGGGGTTTTGGCGCCGATACACTGGACTCGTCGACCATAAAAAATGACGGGGTGTGACATGACGACAGCCGTGGTCAAACAGGAACTGGCGGTGGCATCGTTCAGCAAGGTCTACAGTCTCGACGACGTGGAATCCGCGCTCAACGACCTGTCCGAAGGCGCGAGCGACGCGTTGCGCGCCATCTACGAAAAAATGCTGAAGGTGGGCAATCTGCGCTTCTGCGTGAAGCCGAACCGCATGCCGTCGGTCGACGATCTCGCCGCCGATCTGCCGAACTTCGAGGAGCCGCTCGCCGATATCCGCAAGCAGATCGCGCTGTGCCTCGAAACCGACGATCGCCTCGAACTCATGCCCATGCTGCTGCTCGGCGAGCCGGGCATCGGCAAGACGCATTTCGCGAAGCAACTCGCGCGGCTGCTCGGCACGTCCTCTCATTACGTGGCGATGAGCTCGCTCACGGCGGGCTGGATTCTGTCGGGCGCGTCGTCGCAGTGGCGCAACGCGAAGCCCGGCAAGGTTTTCGACGCGCTCGTCAACGGCAGCTACGCGAACCCCGTGATCACCGTCGATGAAATCGACAAGGCCACCGGCGACGCGCAATACGATCCGCTCGGCTCGCTCTACGCGCTGCTCGAGCACGACACGGCGCAGACGTTCATCGACGAATTCGCGGAAGTGCCGATCAACGCGGGCAATGTCGTGTGGATCGCCACGGCCAACGACGCGCGCTCGATTCCCGAGCCGCTTTTGAACCGCATGAACGTCTACGAGATTGCGCCGCCGGATCGCGACGGCGCGCGACGCATCGCGCAGTCGATTTACGCCGAAATCCGCAATGCCCACGCGTGGGGCGCGCGCTTCCCGGAAACCCTCGGCGACGCGCCGCTCGAAGCGCTCACGCAGGCGTCGCCGCGCGGCATGCGGCGCGCGATGCTCAACGCGTTCGGCAACGCGCGCATCGATCAAAGGCATCACGTCGAGGCGCGTGACATCCAGCTCGACCGCAATTCGCGCAAGAAAGCGATCGGTTTCTGAAAGGCCTTCATTTATGGAATTGCCAAAAAGGCCGCCAAAACCTGTCATTTTTGACATGTGGCGGCCAGATTCTTGCCTTTTTCTGAATTGCACCGGAAAACGATGCAGTCCATGTGCGTTTGTTGTGTATCGCGCAATAGTCCCGAACGTAAAATAGTTGGGATAAATCTGCGACGGAAAGAAGACATGGATCGGATCGAATGCGTGGTAATCGGAGCGGGCGTCGTCGGACTGGCGATCGCTCGCGCCCTGGCGATGCGCGGACGCGAGGTCATCGTGCTGGAATCGGGCGAGGGCATCGGCATCGGCACGAGTTCGCGCAACAGCGAGGTGATTCACGCCGGCATTTACTATCCGCGCGGGTCGCTGAAGGCCGAGTTGTGCGTGCGCGGGCGCGACATGCTCTACGAGTTCTGCCGTGCGCATGGCGTGCCGCATCGGCAATGCGGCAAGCTGCTCGTCGCCACCGCGCGCAATCAGGTGCCGCAACTGGCGGCGCTGCAGCAGAAGGGCATCGAGAACCGCGTCAAGGAACTCGAGCGCATCAGCGGCGCGCAGGCGGCGGAGATGGAGCCGCAACTGCAATGCGTCGAGGCGGTGTGGTCGCCGCTGACGGGTATCGTCGACAGTCATCAGTACATGCTCGCGCTGCAGGGGCAGGCGGAGAACCACGGCGCGAACATCGTGTTTCATACGCCGGTCGCTTCCATCGATGCACGCGAGGGCTGTTTCATCGTCCAGACGGGCGGCGAGTCGCCTGCGCGGTTCCGGGCGTCGTATCTGATCAACAGCGCGGGACTGCATGCGAACGCGATCGCGCAGAGCATTCGCGGCCTCGACGACCGCCACGTGCCGCCGCTCTACTTCGCCAAGGGCAATTACTTCAGCGTGAGCGGACGCGCGCCGTTCGAGCGGCTGATCTACCCGATGCCCAACGAAGCGGGGCTGGGCGTGCATCTGACGATCGATCTCGGCGGGCAGGCGAAGTTCGGCCCGGACGTCGAGTGGGTGCAGGCGCTCAACTATGATGTCGATCCGCGCCGCGCCGATTCCTTCTACGCCGCGATTCGCGCGTACTGGCCGGGTTTGCCCGACGACGCCTTGCAGCCCGCCTACGCGGGCATCCGGCCGAAACTGTCCGGCCCGGGTCAGGCCGCGGCGGATTTCGTGATTCAGGGCAAGTCGGCGCACGGCGTACCGGGACTCGTGAACCTGTTCGGCATCGAATCGCCGGGATTGACGGCCTCGCTTGCGATCGCCCAGCGCGTGGCGGATATGGCGCGCTAGAGCGACATGCGACTTTCCGCCGTCCCTTATCTCTAACATTTGGCGTCGTCGACTCGCTTCCAGATTGTTATGCTCGGATATCGCCGTCGCCAAGAACGGCGCTATCCCCCAATACAACATGGAGCGAGTCACCATGAAGACATCACGTCGCGCGTTTCTCATCACCAGCGCGGGCGTCGCCTCGACGTTCGCGCTCGGCTCCCGAGCCACCTTCGCCGCCGATGCGCCGAAAGTCGCCGAAAGCGATCCCACCGCGCAGGCACTCGGCTACAAGGAAGACGCGAGCAAGGTCGACAAGGCCAAGTACCCGAAATACGCCGCCGGCCAGGACTGCGGCAACTGTCAGTTCTATCAGGGCAAGCCGACGGACGCCTATGCGCCGTGCCCGATGTTCAGCAACAAGCAGGTCGCATCCAAGGGCTGGTGCAGCGCGTATGTGAAGAAGGCATAAGTGCGATCGACGTCACACGAAAAGCGCGCCCGGCCGGAAGGCCCGGCGCGCTTTCTTTCGTTCGCAATTAGCTTGATCGGGAGAAAAACCGTCTTTACACTCGCCAAGGCAAAAAGAGCCGCGCGTGTGCATATTTCGAACAAAGCGCGGTCAACGAGTCCGGCGGGCAGCGCGCGTGACGGCGTCCGCCCAGCACGACACCCAATGACCTTAGGGGATCGCATGCCAGGAAGACCATTGAACGCGCGCGCCGTGGCGGCCGCGGTCATCGGCAACGCGCTTGAGTGGTACGACTTCACCGTGTTCGGTTTCATGACGGTCGTCATCGCCCGCCTGTTCTTTCCGAGCGACAGCGATTACTCGTCGATTCTTCTGACCACCGCGACCTTCGGCGTGGCGTTCGTGATGCGGCCGGTCGGCGGCATCGTCCTCGGTCTCTATGCAGATCGCGCGGGGCGCAAGGCGGCGCTGACGCTCGTCATCGGGCTCATGACGCTCGGCATCTTCCTGCTCGCGATCGCGCCGCCGTACTCGGCGATCGGCATCGGCGCGCCGCTCGTCATCGTGTTCGCGCGGCTGTTGCAGGGATTTTCCGCAGGCGGCGAGTTCGGCAGCTCGACGGCACTTCTGATCGAAGCGGCGCCGTTCTCGAAGCGCGGCTTCTACGGCAGCTTCCAGATGGCGAGCCAGGCCGCTTCGCTGCTGCTCGGCGCGATCGTCGGCTCGGCGATTTCGCGCGGCCTTTCACCCGAGGCGCTGGATTCATGGGGATGGCGCGTGCCGTTCATCCTCGGCCTCGTGATCGGGCCGGTCGGCTTGTATATCCGCCGCAACATGGCCGACACCGAAGCGTTCCTGCACGCGAAGAAGACCGCGCGCCGCGCCACGCTCGGGGAAGTGTTCAGCACGCATAGCCGCGAAGTGCTGTGCGGGCTCGGCTCGGTGATCGCGCTGACGGTCAGCGTGTATGTGCTGATCGCCTATCTGCCGACTTTCGCCGTCAAGCAACTGAAACTGCCGTTCGGGCAGTCGTTCACGGCGTTGATCGTCGGCAATCTGCTGTTGACGGTGCTGTCGCCGGTCGCGGGCGCGTGGTCCGACCGCATCGGCCGCAAGGGTCTTTCGCTGTGGTCGCTCGCGATCACGCTCGTCGTGATCTATCCGCTTTTCGCGTGGCTCGCGGCAGAGCCGAGCCTGATGCGGCTCGTCATCGTGCAGGCGCTGCTGTCGATCTCGCTCTCGGGCTACTATGGGCCGTTCGGCGCGCTCATCGCCGAGCTGTTTCCTGCGCACGTGCGCTCCACGGGGCTTTCTCTCGCGTACAACATCGCGGTCATGATCTTCGGCGGCTTCGGCCAGTTCATCGTGACGTGGCTCATCCGCGTCACCGGTTCGCAACTCGCGCCCACCTTCTATGTGATGGGCGGGCTCGTGCTCTCGTTGATCGCGGTGGCGTGCATTCCGGCGACGCGTCACGCGGATGTCGATGAAGCGCGCGATTTCATCCGCTAGGCGGCAATCAAATGAAAGTAATCGAAAGTGGCAAGTTCACGGCCGACCGCGCATGGGGCGCGCTCGATATCTGCGTGATGAACGGCACGTCGTGCCGCCTGCACTGGACGGACACGCCATACAAATGGCACGTGAACGACGGTGAGGAAGTGTTCGCCGTCATGCAGGGCGAAGTGCGGATGCATGTGCGTGGCGGCGAAGGCGAGCGCGTTCTGACGCTGCGCGCCGGCGACATCTTTCATGCCCAGGCCGGCGATGAGCATTTCGCCGAACCCGTCGGCGAGGCGCGCATTCTGGTGATCGAGAAGGAAGGGAGCGTGTGAGGGACACGCGTGGCGATCGTGCGCTTCAGGAGCCGCGAAGCGCACGGAGCGGACAAGGAACTTAACGCTCCAGACCGGCCTTCACCAGCAATTCGGCCAGCACTTCCGTCATCCCGCCATCATGCGCTTCGGCGCGCGACTTCAGTTGCGTCACGAGCTTTTCATCGAGCTTGCACGCGAATGGCACGAGACCCTTCGCCTGATCGAGCTTGCGCTGCTCGCGGCGATCGGTCTTTTGCGCATCCGCGCTGCCCACGCGTGCGCGGCCGCCTTGCTTCAGGTCGTTGGCCAGTTTGAATGCTTTGGTCTGTTCCAGTTGAAATTTGTTCACGCGATGCTCCAGGGCGAAGATTGAGGTCAGGGGCCGTATTGTACGGAACGCGACGACCGTCTCAGCGGCCCGCTTCCGCCAGCGCGTCGATCCGCGCGCGCATGCGCCGCCAGTGCGAGCCTTCCCAGAACACGCGACGACACACGTCGCAGGTGACGAAGCGCGTATGCCGCTCGCGCACGCCTTCGGGCACGCGGCCGTCGATTTCGCCGGGCACGGCCGGACGCAATGGCGCGTTGCACATCAGGCAGAGTCGAAACGCCCGCACATGCTGCGCGAGGTCGAGGCGCTCCGAGACTTCGCGGAACTGTTCGTCGGGTTGAAGCGCGCGGACATAGCAGCCGCGCAAGACGGTGCGGCGCTTGAGCAGTTCGCGATCGCGCGTGAGCACGATGCGCGATTCGTCCTGCGCGAGCTGCTCGATTTCATCGTCGGGGAAGTTGTTGTCGTAGCGGGTATCGAAGCCCGCGAGCCGCAGCAGTTGCGCGAGCCCGCCGAGATGCGCATCGGCGATGAAGCGCAGGTCCGCCGCGCGCAACGATGGCCGCAGCAGCGCAGCGCCGTTCGCCATGCCTCCGGGCGCATGATGCGCGGGATAGACCTCGATGACGTCGTCGGCTTCGATCTGCGCGTCGAACCCGACCGGGCGGCCGTTCCTCACGATCAGATCGACTTCCGTGTGCGGCACGCCGAGCGCCTCGATCATGTGCTTGGTCGATGAAGACTTCGCGCACGCGCACACGAACACGTGCCCGCGCAAGGGTCGAGCGAGGAAATCGTTCAGTTCGCGATGGAAGTGAAAGCGCGCCTTGACCATGCAGTGAGTATCGCATTGCGCGCTTCTGCGCGCTTTGCGTCGATATGCTTTACTGGCGCTCGGGCCGCGCGGCTTCCAGCGCGCGGCGAGCAAACAAGGTCAAGGAGCACGCGAGTATGGACATCGGATTCATTGGACTGGGCGAAATGGGCGGCGCGATGGCGAGCAACGCGCTCAAGGCGGGACATACGGTGCGCGTCTGGAACCGCTCGCGCGACAAGACGCGCGCGCTCGCGGACCAGGGCGCGTCGGTGGTCGATACGCCCGAGCAGGCGTTCGCCGGCGATGCCGCGTTCTCCATGCTCGCCGACGACAACGCGCTGCGCTCGGTGCTCGTCGACGGCGGTCTGCTCAAGCACGCGCCGAAGGGCCTCGTGCACGTCAATATGGCGACGATCTCGGCGGCGCTGGCCGTCGAACTGGCCGAGCTGCATGCGCAGCACGGCGTCGCGTATGTCGCCGCACCAGTGCTCGGGCGGCCGGACGTCGCGGCGGCGGGCAAGCTCAACATTCTCGCGGCGGGCGCAAGCGATGCCATCGACCGCGTGCAGCCCGTGCTCGATGCGCTCGGCCAGAAAACCTGGCGCGTCGGCAGCGAGCCGCAGCACGCGAACGTGCTCAAGCTCGCGGCGAATTTCATGCTGGCATCGGCGATCGAAAGCTTCGGCGAGGCGGCGGCGCTCGTGAGCGGCCACGGCATCGAAGCGCAGACGCTGCTCGACGTCATCACGAACTCGCTGTTCCCGGGGCCGGTGTATCAGGGCTACGGCAAGATGATCGCAGAGCGCCGCTACGAGCCTGCGCTCTTCAAGGCGCGGCTCGGGCTGAAGGACGTGCGTCTCGCGATCGCCGCCGGCGATGCCGTGAACGTGCCGCTGCCCGTGGCGAGCGTCGTGCGCGACAACCTCGTCGACGCACTCGCGCACGGCGACGGCGATAAGGACTTCGCCGTGCTCGGTCAGGTGGCGGCCCGGCGCGCCGGCCGCTGATTCCATTTTCGCGGTGTGGCAGGCGGCCTCGTGCCGGAATCAGCGGGGCGGACGGCATAATGCGAGTCCCGTTCCTTTCTCCGCCACGCCGCAATGAGCCTGCATCTCTGGTGGCTGTTCGTCGCCACGGTCTTCGTCGTTTCCGCGATTCCCGGACCCAACATGCTGCTCGTCATGACGCACGGCGCGCGTCATGGCCTCAAACGCTCGACGGCGACCATGGCCGGCTGTCTCACGGCGCTCGTCATCATGCTGTCGGTATCGGCGGCAGGGCTGGGCGTGCTTCTCGAAGCGTGGCCGCGTCTGTTCGATACGCTGCGCCTCGTCGGCGCGGCGTATCTCGTCTGGCTCGGCGTGAAGAGCTGGCGCGCGAAAACGAGCGCGGTCGACGTGCGCGATGACAGCGGCGCCGCGCATTCCTCCCGACGCTTCACGCTCTTTCGCAACGGCTTTCTCGTCGCGAGCAGCAATCCGAAGGCGATTCTCTTCGCGGCGGCGTTGCTGCCGCAGTTCATCGACGCGAATCTGCCGGTCTTGCCGCAATTCGCGGTTCTCGTATCGACGTTCGCCGTGATCGAGGTGAGTTGGTACACGGTGTATGCGGGCCTGGGCGCGCGCATCGGCGAAAAGCTGAAGAGCGCGAGCGTCGCGCGGGCGTTCAACCGCCTGACGGGCGGTGTGTTCGTCGGCTTCGGCGCGATGATGGCGCTCGTGCGCCACTGACGCGCCAAACGTCTGCATGAACGGGTGCACGGCTTGCTTGAGCTTGTAGTACTTGATTCGCTTTCGAACATACATACGCGGCCGGCGGGTGCATAGTCGCGCTCGTCGGGAAAAACAGATCGAAAGGAGGCGCCCCGTGCATCTGATTGGCCGACGCTCCGCCTGGGCCGCCGCCTTGCTGTGTTTCGGTGTATTAGCAACGACATCCGCGCGCGCCGACGACACCCCGAGCCCTTGCGATGCGCTCAAACGCATCGTGGCTGCTGCGCCGAATTTTTCATCTCTTTCGGCGAACGATGGCCGCGCGGTAGCGCTGCCCTATGGCGACGACGCGACATGCGCCGCATCGCCGACGAACTATCGATGCACGTGGACCTTGCATGGCGGTTCAAGCGCCGACGCGTTGCAAAGTGTGGCGGCGGACATCGCATCGTGTCTGCCCGACGCGACGCACGACCAGAACGCGCCCGCGCGCCAGCATTTCTACCTGGGCGCACGCACCGCGCGCACCGAGATCACGGCGGCGCAGGCGGGTTCGAACAGATTGAAACTCGAAATCAACGGTTTCCGGTGAGGCCATCGTGAGCAAGCGCATTCTCATAGCCGACGACGACGACGATGCGCTTTCCGGCCTCGCGAACCTGCTGACCGGCATGGGCCACGAAGTGGCGCTCGCGGCAAACGGCGCGCAAGCCGTCGAGGTCGCGGTGCAGTTCGATCCCGAAGTCGTGATTCTCGATCTCGGCATGCCGCTCGTCGACGGACTCGCGGCGGCGCGCGCCTTGCGCCGATTGCCGAACGGCCACGCAATCATGCTGGTCGCGCTGACAGGCTGGGGACAGCCGCAGCATAGGGAAATGACGAACGACGCCGGGTTCGATGTGCATCTCGTCAAACCGATTTCCGGCGATCAACTCCAGTTCATCCTGTCGATGATGCAGCCCTGATTCGCTGTGCGTTCGCGCGTCGGTGTGCCGCAACACGCAATGTTGCGACGCACCAATATTCTTGGTATATTTACTCCTGTCTCCTCCATGTCTCCACTGATATGGATTCAGCCCGCCAGCTTGGCGGGCTTTTTTTCGTCTGTACGTTTCGATGCTGCGTCGCGTCGGCGGGCGAAAAAAAGGCCGATGCGCATTGGAGCGAATCGGCCTTCGGGTTTTGCTGCGACAGCGGGATCAGCGGGCGAGACCGGTCTCCTCGTTTGCGCCGATCGCCAGATTCATGCACTGGATCGCCGCGCCCGACGCACCCTTTCCGAGATTATCCAGCCGCGCGACCGTCACGAAGCGCTCGTCGTTGCCGAACACGAAAATGTCGACGCGGTTGGTGTCGTTGCAGGCTTGCACGTCGAAGAAGCCGGCGTCGAGATTGCTTTCGGCGTCGAACGGCATGACGCGCACGAACGGCTCGTTGTTGTAGTACTCGGCCAGCATGTCGCGCACGTCCTGCGGCTTGGCGGGGCGCGAGAGCTGGTCCGGCGAGAAATACGTCGTCACCGCGAGACCCTTCAGGAATGCGCCGACGATCGGCGTGAAGACGGGCGCGCGCGCGAGACCCGTGCGCACGGACATTTCCGGCAGATGCTTGTGCGTCAGGCTCAGTGCGTAAGGGCGCGGGCTCATGAGTCGCTCGTTGCCGCCCGCTTCGTACTCCGCGATCATTTTCTTGCCGCCGCCGCTGTAGCCGGTGATCGAATAGGCATGCGCGTCGAAATCGGCGGGGACGAGACCGCCCGCCACGAGGGGCTGCACCGACAGCACGAACGCCGACGCGTGGCAGCCCGGCACCGCGATGCGCTTCGACGTGCGCAGACGCTCGCGCTGCGCACGCGCGAGCTCGGGCAGGCCGTACGCCCAGTCGTCCTGCGTGCGGAAGGCCGTGCTGGCGTCGATCATCACGGTGCGCGTGTTGTCCTTGTCGACGAGCGAAACCGATTCGCGCGACGCAACATCCGGCAGGCACAGGAACGTTACGTCCGACGCGTTGATGAGCCAGCGGCGCTCCTCGATGTCCTTGCGCTTCGCTTCCTCGATACGCAACACCTCGATGTCACGGCGCTGCGACAGATATTCGAAAATCTTCAGGCCGGTGGTGCCTTCCTGTCCGTCGACAAATACTTTCGTGGTCATCTCGATCTCGCTGGTTCGTGCGGACGCTCGCCGCAAAACCGACATTTTAGTGCGATTCCGCGGCGGGTTGATGTCCGCGGTTTTCGTCGCCGGCCCGGTTGCCGACCCAGCGCGCCGTCACCGCGGCGATGCGTGCCCCGTAGACTTTCGCGGTTTCGAGATCGCCGGGCGGCGGGGCTTCATCCGGCGAGGCATCCGCGGGCGATTGCGTGAGGAGGCCCGTGAACCCGCCGACGAAATTCAGATCGTTACGCGTGGCCGCCTTGGTGTTCGACGGCATCATGCCCGTGCCGATCCAGATCATCCCGTGCTGCATCGCTAGCGTAACGAAATAGGAGATGGTCAGGAATTTGTCGCCGTTCATGTGCGCCGAGTTGGTGAATCCGGCCGCGATCTTGTCCTTCCATTTCTGCGAGAACCAGGGCTTCGAACTCGCGTCGGCGAACTTTTTGAAATCGGCGGACGGCCCGCCCATGTATGTCGGCGCGCCGAAGACGATGGCGTCGGCGGCGTCGAGTTCGGCCCATGCAGCGTCGTCGAGGTCACCGACGGCGATCAGTTTCACGTTCGCGCCGGCGTCGGCTGCGCCGCTGAGCACCGCTTCCGCGACTTTCTTCGTGTGGCCGTAGCCGCTGTGATAAACGATGATGATGTTCGGCATGGTTTCCCCGAGTCACTTCCTGCGCCGCCGCCTGTACGGACGCGTGCCTTGCGGACGGTCCAGGCCAGTCTAGCAAAGACAATTTTTAACCGAGCGGCGTAAGCGCGCGGTTCTCTACTTCAGGCTAACGGCCGTATGTAAAGGTGAGCTGTGCGCTGGCGATCGTCATCGTGCGGATTTCGTGCTCGAACATGAGGGCGGGCGTGCCTTGGCGCAGGCGCAGGTCGGCGCTGCCTAGCGCGTAGACAGTCACGATATAACGATGCGGCTTGCCGGGCGGCGGGCACGGGCCGCCGTAGCCTTCCGTGTCCCAGTCGTTGCGCGCCTCGACGGCCCCCATCTTGCGTAGCGCGCCCGACGCGCTCGCGTTGCCCGCCAGGTGATCCGTGCCAACCGGAATGCCCGCGACCGCCCAGTGCCACCAGCCGCGCCCCGGCGCGTCGGGATCGAAGACCGTCACGGCGAAGCTGCGCGTGTTGGCGGGTGCGCCGTGCCAGGAAATCTGCGGCGAGCGGTTGCCGCCCTTGCATTCGGACTGATCGAAAAGGAGTGTCGGCCCGATGGTCTTGCCGGGCGCGAGGTCTGTGCTGGAGACGGTGAACGCGGGGTCGGCCGCGGCCTCGTGCGAATGGGCGAAAACCGCCGCCGCGAAGGCGATGAAGAGTACTGATGCGACATGGCCAGTCGAACTCACGCGTCGGCCGGTGAGGCGCATGGGCTGAACTCCTGTCAGTATCGTCGCGCGTTATAGCAGCGTTTCGCTGGCTGCAACGATGTTTTTTGTCTCAGTGATGCGCTTCGTACTAGCTTGCAGTTTAACATTGCAACAAAGCATAAAAGTCTTAAATCCTTGGGACTTAACCGATGGCGCACGGAGCGCCACCGGTTTCGACGTAGTGCGCAGCGCCTTGACGGCGATGATTTCAAACTCTAATGAACGCAGACATGAGTAATTCGACGCAGATTCGCGCGGCAACTAATCGACTGAAATACAGGAGAAGTTAAATGAGCCAGCGAATAAAAGTCATCATCGCAGACGATCATCCGGTCATTCTGTTTGGCACGACACAGGCCCTCAACAAGTTTCCGGAGGTGGACGTCATCGGTCAGGCCCGTCAGTCGACCGAACTCGTCCAGTTGCTCCAAAAGGAGCCATGCGATGTCCTCGTCACCGATCTCGCCATGCCCGGCGGCTCTTATGGCGACGGCATGCCTTTGCTCGGCTATATCGGCCGGCAGTTTCCACGCGTGAAACTCGTCGTGCTGACCATGCTCGAAAATCCGGCCTTGCTCAAACGTTTGCGCGAAGTGGGCGTGATGTCGATCATCAACAAGGCCGACGACATGAACCACATCGGCTGGGCGATCCAGCACGTCATGCGCGGGCAGGAGTACCTCGGCCCGTCCGTCAAGGCGGCGCTCGACAGCATGGGGCTCGGCGCGAACGGACAGCAGCGTAGCGTGATCCTGTCCAAGCGCGAGCTGGAAGTGGTGCGCCTGTTCGTTTCGGGCATGACGATTACGGAAATTGCCGGACAATTGCGGCGCAGTATCAAGACAATCAGCACGCAAAAGAACACCGCAATGCGAAAACTCGGCATCGAGCGCGATTCCGAATTGTTTCAGTATGCGCAAAGCAACGGCTTAATGAATCTCTCCGCCTATTCCGGCGACGGTTCGCTCGACGATTCATCGCTTCCCAATCCCAATTCGCTGTAAGCGATTTTTGAATGCCGAATAAAAAAAGCCGCCGACTTCCGTCAGCGGCTTTTTTATTTTAATTGCTTCGTGCGGGTCAATGCTTATTGCGGGGCAGCGGTCGCGCCGCCGTGCGCAGCCGACCATTCCGCCGGTGCGTGCAGGAATTTTTCGACTTCATCGAGCGTCTTCGACTCGAAGTAGCCTTGCTCCTTCGCGACGCGCAACACGTCCCACCAGGTGGCGAGCGCGTGCAGATCGACGTCGATGTCTTTCAGCACCGACACGCTCTCCTTGAAGATGTTGTAGTGGAAGAGCACGAAGCAGTGGTTCACCGTCGCGCCCGCCGTGCGCAGCGCGTTGATGAAGTTGATCTTGCTGCGGCTGTCGGTGGTCAGGTCTTCGACCAGCAGCACGCGCTGGCCCTCAGTCAGCAAACCTTCGATCTGCGCGTTGCGCCCGAAACCCTTCGGCTTCTTGCGGACGTATTGCATCGGCACCATCAGGCGGTCGGCGATCCACGCGGCGAACGGGATACCCGCGGTCTCGCCGCCGGCGACGGCGTCGATCTGCTCGTAGCCGACATCGCGAAGAATGGTCGCTTCGGCCATCTCCATCAGGCCGCGGCGCACGCGCGGATAGGAGATCAGCTTGCGGCAGTCGATATACACCGGGCTCGCCCAGCCGGACGTGAAGATGTACGGTTTTTCCGCGTTGAAGTGCACCGCCTGCACTTCGAGCAGCATCTTGGCGGTGGTGTCGGAGATCGTCTGGCGATCGAAGCCTGTCATGGGCGAATCCTTGGACTTGTGTGGCGCTTGAAGAAGCGGGAGGCGGCCGCGAGGGCCTTGGCGCATGGGTTCGGTGCGAAGCGAGCATTCCTTCCGGAGGGCTTCTTCGCATGCCCTGCGCGCGTGTCGGCGGGACTCGGCGCTTCAGCGCCTGGTGCCGCCCCAGGCACAGCTAGCCCGGCATTTTACCTGAGCCGGCGTGCCTGGGCGAATTGTTTGCAGGTTGTGAAAGCGCGGTGCTCACGCGTAAACTCGCGGCGCTGCGCATACCCTTCTTTACCTCGATGACATCTGTTTCCTCCACGAACGATTCCGCCGCCGCGCCAACCCGCCACGCGCTGCAGGCGCTCGTCGCGTCCATGCTCGGCTATGCGATGGACGGCTTCGATCTGCTGATCCTAGGCTTCATGCTGCCCGCGATCGCCGCCGACCTGCATCTCACGCCCGCACAATCCGGCGCGCTCGTCACCTGGACGCTCGCCGGGGCCGTCGCGGGCGGCGTCGTGTTCGGCATGCTGTCCGACTACTTTGGCCGCGTGCGCATGCTGACCTGGACGATTCTCGTGTTCGCCGTCTTCACCGGCATGTGCGCGCTCGCGCAGGGTTACGGCGACTTGCTGATCTATCGCACCATCGCCGGGATCGGCCTGGGCGGCGAGTTCGGGATCGGCATGGCGCTCGTTGCCGAGGCGTGGCCCGCGCGGCTGCGCGCCCGCGTGTCGTCGTATGTGGGGATCGGCTGGCAACTGGGCGTGCTCGCCGCCGCGCTCATCACGCCGATGCTGCTGCCCGTGATCGGCTGGCGCGGCATGTTCGCGGTCGGGCTGCTGCCGGCGGTCGTCTCGTTTTTCGTGCGGCGACGCGTGGACGAACCCGCGTTGTTCACCGAACGCCGCGCGGCTGCGAAAACCGCCGCCGCCCGCAAGTTGCCGCTCAGGCGTCTTTTCGACGACGCCCGTACGGCGCGCGCGAGCCTCGGCGTGATCGTCCTGTGCTCGGTGCAGAACTTCGGTTATTACGGGCTGATGATCTGGCTGCCGAGCTATCTGTCGAAGACGTTCGGCTACTCGTTGACGAAATCCGGCCTCTGGACCGCGTCCACCGTGCTCGGCATGGCGTTCGGCATCTGGCTGTTCGGTCTGGCGGCGGACCGCTTCGGGCGCAAACCGGCGTTTCTCGTCTACCAGTTTGGCGCGGTCGCGATGGTGTTCGTCTATTCCAGTTTGACGAGCCCGGCGGCGCTCCTGATCGGCGGCGCGGTGATGGGCGTGTTCGTCAACGGCATGCTCGGCGGCTACGGCGCGCTGATCTCCGAGATCTATCCGACCGATGCGCGCGCGACCGCGCAGAACGTGCTGTTCAATATCGGGCGCGCGGTGGGTGGACTCGGTCCGGTCGCGGTCGGCGCGCTGGCCGCGCGTTATTCGTTCGCGGTGGCGCTCGCATTCCTCGCGTCGATCTATCTGCTCGACGTCGTTGCGACGCTCTTTCTCATTCCCGAAAAACGCGGCGCGGCCCTCGACTGAGCGCATCGTCGCCGGATGAAACTGCGCTGAAACGTTGCATCGCGTCATTTCAAGTGCGCGGTGTACACTGAATGTCCCAAAAAAAACCAAAGGCTCCGTCTGCTCGTTCGATCCCGACGAGCGGCACGTTGCGTCTATCCGACGCCCCGAGCACATGAATCTTGGTCCATCGATTCACATTCCCGCATTCATTGCAACACGGTCGACGGCGGTGTGAACCCTGTTCAAATAATTCTCAAACGTCTCAGGTCAAATCATGGACGAACAACTGAAGCAAAGTGCCCTCGCGTATCACCAGAATCCTCGCCCCGGCAAGATTTCGGTTACACCGACCAAGCCGCTTTCCAACCAGCTCGACCTGTCGCTCGCGTATTCGCCGGGCGTCGCGGCCGCGTGCATGGCGATCTACGATGAGCCGCTCGACGCGCAGAAGTACACGTCGCGTGCGAACCTCGTCGGCGTCGTGACGAACGGCACGGCCGTTTTGGGTCTCGGCAACATCGGCCCGCTCGCGGCCAAGCCGGTGATGGAAGGCAAGGGGTGTCTCTTCAAGAAGTTCGCGGGCATCGACGTATTCGATATCGAGTTGGCGGAAACCGATCCGGACAAGCTCGTCGATGCGATCGCGATGCTCGAGCCCACGCTGGGCGGCATCAATCTCGAGGACATCAAGGCGCCCGAATGCTTCTACATCGAGAAGAAGCTGCGCGAGCGCATGAAGATTCCCGTTTTCCATGACGATCAGCACGGTACGGCGATCATCGCATCGGCGGCGATTCTCAACGGCCTGAAAGTGGTCGGCAAGAAGCTGGACGAAGTGAAGCTCGTGTGCTCGGGCGCGGGCGCGGCGGCGATCGCGTGTCTTGACCTGCTCGTCCACCTCGGCCTGAAGAAGTCGAACACGCTCGTGGTCGATTCGAAGGGCGTGATTTACGAAGGCCGCGGCAATCTGGATGCATCGAAGGAGCGCTATCAGGCTACGACCGACGCGCGCACGCTCGCCGATGCGATGCACGGTTGCGACGTCTTCCTAGGCTGCTCGAGCGCGGGCGTGCTGAAGGCGGAAATGGTCGAGACGATGGCCGGCAAGCCGCTGATTCTCGCGCTGGCGAATCCCGAGCCGGAAATTCGTCCGGAAGAAGCGAAGCGGGTGCGTCCGGACTGTATCGTCGCGACAGGCCGTTCGGACTATCCGAATCAGGTCAACAACGTGCTGTGCTTCCCGTTCATCTTCCGCGGCGCGCTGGACGTCGGCGCGACGACGATCACCGAAGAGATGAAGCTCGCGTGCGTGCGCGCGATCGCCGAACTCGCGGAAGAAACCGATCAGGGCGATGAAGTCGCGAAGGCCTACGAAGGCCATTCGCTGGAATTCGGCCCGGAATATCTGATTCCGAAGCCCTTCGATCCGCGCCTGATCATCAAGATCGCGCCGGCCGTGGCGCAAGCCGCGATGGATTCCGGCGTCGCGACTCGCCCGATCAACGACATGGACGCGTATCGCGAGACGCTCGGCGCGACGGTGTATCGCACGGGCATGGTGATGCGTCCGGTATTCGCGGCGGCGAAGGCTGCGCCGGCGCGCATCGCGTTCGCGGAAGGCGAGGACGAGCGGGTGCTGCGCGCCGCGCAGTTCGTGCTGCTCGAGAAGATTGCGAAGCCGATCATCATCGGGCGGCCGGCTGTCGTCGAAATGCGTCTGCAGAAGATGGGCTCGAAGCTGAAGCCGGGCGTCGATTTCGAGATCGTGAATCCGGAAGACGATCCGCGTTATCAGAAGAGCTGGCAGGCGTATCACGAGATCGCCGCGCGTCAGGGCGTGACGCCCGAAAGCGCGAAGGCCGCGCTGCGCAAGTTCAACACGCTGATCGGCGCGATCCTGGTTCACACCGGCGACGCGGACGGGATGATCTGCGGTCTCATCGACACGTATCAGGATCACCTGAAGTTCATCGATCAGGTGCTCGGCAAGGCGGAAGGCGCGAACAACTTCGCGGCGATGAATCTGCTGATGCTGCAAGGGCGCAATCTGTTCATCAGCGACACGTACGTCAACGAAATGCCGACGCCCGAGCAGCTCGCCGACATGACGATTCTGGCGGCGCGCGAAATCGAACGGTTCGGGATTCAGCCGAAGGTCGCGCTGGTGTCGAATTCGAACTTCGGCAGCGTGCAGAGCGCGTCGAGCAAGCGGATGGCGGACGCGCGCAAGCTGATCGCCGAGCGTGCGCCGGAACTCGAAATCGACGGCGAAATGCACGGCGATGCGGCGCTTTCCGAAGCTGTGCGCAAGGCTTCGTTCCCGGGGACCACACTGCATGGCGAGGCGAATCTGCTGATCATGCCGAACGTCGAAGCGGCGAACATCACCTACAACCTGCTCAAGATGGTGAGCGGCGAGGGCGTGACCGTCGGGCCGTTCCTGCTCGGCGCTTCGAAGCCGGTGCATATCCTGACGCCGGCGGCGACCGTGCGCCGGATCATCAATATGACGGCGGTGGCGAGCGCGAATGCGCGCGTAGCGAAGTAACGCGACATCGCGTTGGGAAGAGGAACGGCGATCCGGGTGACCGGATCGCCGTTTTTTTATTGACGCGGTTCGCTCGATGGTCGACCTCGCGAACCGCCTTCGAGCGTGACCCAACCAGAATCAGGCCACCTGCCGCTTTTCCCCGCCTTCGTTATTCCGCCAGCGCGCAAGCAACGCATTCCATTTGATCTTCGCGGCCTTCACGTTGTTGTCCTTGATGTGCCCATAACCGCGCATGGAATCGGGAAGATTCGCGAGTTCGACGGCGAGTTGCAGGTTCTGCGCCGTCAGTCCGCCGATCAACTCGCGCACCAGAGCCTCGTACTCGCCGATCAACGCCCGTTCCATCTTCCGTTCTTCCGTGCGTCCGAACGGATCGAGCGCCGTACCGCGCAGGAACTTCAGCTTGGCGAGCACGCGCATCGCCGACATCATCCACGGACCGTACTGCTTCTTCACCAGATGCCCGTGCGCGTCCTTCTTCGAAAAACTCGGCGGCGCGAGATGCATCTTGATCTTCCAGTCGCCTTCGAAGCTGTTCTTCACCTTGTCGAGGAACACCGGATCGGCATAAAGACGCGCGACTTCGTATTCGTCCTTGTACGCCATCAGCTTGTGCAGGTTCTTCGCGACGGCCTCGGTCAGCGGATACTGCCCGTCGCCCGAACCCAGCGCCGCTTCCTTCGCGCGCACTTCGGCAACCAGCCGTCCGTACCGCGCTGCGTAAGCCGTGTTCTGATACTTCGCGAGATAGTCGAGACGCTTGTCGATGAGCGCGTCGAGCGCCTTCGGCGTATGCAGCGCGATGACCTTGCCCGGCGCTTCCTGTACGCCGTGCTGCGCATCGGCCAGACGGCGCACGGCTTCGAGATCGTGCGCCGCGCGACGGCCCCATTCGAATGCCGCGAGATTCTTCTCGATCTGCACCGCATTCAGCTCGATGGCGCGCGCCAGCGACTCATGCCGCAACGGCACCCAACCCTTCTGCCAGGCGAACCCGAGCACGAACGGATTCGTATAGATCGCATCGCCCATCAGCGCGACGGCGAAGCGGTTCGCATCGACGAGCGCGACATGCTGGCCCGCCGCCGCGCGAATATCCGCCTCCGCGCTCGCGCCCGGAAAACTCCAGTTCGGGTTCTTGATGAACTCGGCGGTTGGCGTCTGCGCGCTGTTCACGACGACACGCGTGTGATCGGGCTGCATCCGCGAGCCGCATTCGTTGCTCGCGGTGACGATCGCATCGCAACCGATGACGAGATCCGCCTCGCCCATCGCGATACGCGTCGCGTGGATATCGGTCGGACGGTTGGCGATCTGCACATGGCTCATCACGGCGCCGCCTTTCTGCGCGAGGCCGGTGACGTCGAGCACGGTGACGCCCTTCTGCTCCAGATGCGCCGCCATGCCGAGCAGCGCGCCGATCGTCACGACGCCCGTCCCGCCGACGCCCGTGACCAGCACGCCATACGGCCGCGCGATCTCCGGAAGCTCGGGCGTCGGCACGGGCGACATCGCATCGCTCGCGATGCTCGTCGCCTTCGGCTTTTTCAACTGGCCGCCTTCCACCGTCACGAAACTCGGGCAGAAGCCGTTCAGACACGAGTAGTCCTTGTTGCACGTCGACTGATTGATCTGGCGCTTCGTGCCGTACTCGGTATCGAGCGGCTCGACCGACAGGCAGTTCGACTTCACCGAGCAATCGCCGCAGCCTTCGCACACCGCTTCGTTGATGACGACGCGCTTCGCCGGATCGGGGAACGCGCCGCGCTTGCGGCGGCGGCGCTTCTCGGTCGCGCAGGTCTGGTCGTAGATCAGGATCGACGTGCCCGCCACCTCGCGCAGTTGCCGCTGAATATCGTCCAGCTTGTCGCGATGATGCACGTCGATGCCCGGCGCCAGCCCGACGCTCGCCGTGTACTTTTCCGGCTCATCCGTGACGATGACGATCTTCGCCGCGCCTTCCGCCGCGAGCTGATGCGTGATCTGCGGAACGGTCAGCACGCCGTCGACGGGCTGGCCGCCGGTCATCGCGACGGCATCGTTATAGAGAATCTTGTAGGTGATGTTCACCTTCGCTGCGATCGCCGCGCGGATCGCGAGCAGGCCCGAATGGAAATACGTGCCGTCGCCGAGATTGGCGAAAACGTGCTTGTCGTTCGAGAACGGCGACTGGCCGACCCACGCGACGCCTTCGCCGCCCATCTGGCTGAAGGTGCTCGTGTTGCGGTCCATCCAGACCGTCATGTAGTGGCAGCCGATGCCCGCCATCGCGCGCGAGCCTTCCGGCACGTTCGTCGAGGTATTGTGCGGGCAGCCCGAGCAGAACCACGGTTTGCGTTCCGCCTCGACGCGCGGCCGCGCGAGCGACCTCTCCTTCGCTTCGATCACGGCGATACGCGTCGCAATGCGCGCGCGCACGTCGGCGGGCAAATCGAATTTTTCGAGGCGCGTCGCGATGGCCTTCGCAATGATCGCGGGCGACAGCTCGTAGTGCGCGGGCAAGAGCCAGTTGCCCATCGGCACGGACCATTCGCCGCCTGCGCCGTCTTTTTCATCGAACTTGCCGTACACGCGCGGACGTTGCGCATCCGGCCAGTTATAGAGTTCTTCCTTGATCGCGTATTCGAGAATCTGGCGCTTTTCCTCGACGACCAGAATCTCTTCCAGCCCACGCGCGAATTCCTGCGCGCCTTGCGCTTCGAGCGGCCATACGCAGCCGACCTTGTAGAGACGGATGCCGATTTGCGCGCACGTCGCGTCATCGAGGCCGAGATCGGTCAGCGCCTGACGGACATCGAGATAGGCTTTGCCGCCGGTCATGATGCCAAAGCGCGCATGCGGCGAATCGATTTCCACGCGGTCCAGCTTGTTCGCGCGCACGTAGGCGAGCGCGGCGTACCACTTGTAGTCGAGCAGACGCGCTTCCTGCACGAGCGGCGGATCCGGCCAGCGGATGTTCAGGCCGCCATCGGGCATCGCGAAATCGGTCGGGAGCACGATCTTCGTGCGATGCGGATCGATATCCACCGATGCCGACGACTCCACGACATCCGTCACGCATTTCATCGCGACCCAGAGGCCGGAGTAGCGGGACATCGCCCAGCCGTGCAGACCGAAGTCGAGATATTCCTGCACGTTGGACGGAAACAGCACCGGCAGGCCGCACGCCTTGAAAATGTGCTCCGACTGATGCGCGAGCGTCGATGATTTCGCGGCGTGATCGTCGCCGGCGAGCACGAGAACGCCGCCGTACTTCGCCGATCCGGCGGAATTTCCGTGCTTGAAGACATCGCCGGAACGGTCGACGCCCGGGCCTTTGCCGTACCACATCGAGAAGACGCCGTCGTATTTGGCGCTCGGGTACAGGTTCACTTGCTGCGAGCCCCACACGGCGGTGGCGGCGAGATCTTCGTTCACGCCCGGCTGAAACACGATTTGATGGCCGGCGAGATGCTTCTTCGCCTTCCAGAGCGACTGGTCGAGACCGCCGAGGGGAGAACCGCGGTAACCGGAGATGAATCCGGCGGTGTTGAGACCGGCGGCCTTGTCGCGCTCTTGTTGCAGCATCGGCAGGCGCACCAGGGCCTGGATGCCGCTCATGTAGGCGCGGCCGCGTTCGAGCGTGTATTTGTCGTCTAGCGTGACGGACTTCAATGCGGCTTCTAGCGAAGCTCTTTGTTCTGCATCTAGCGGGGCGTTCATTATGTGTCTTCCTCCACCCGAGGTTTGGGATCACCAAAGCATGTTTCGGGCCGTTTCATCTTGTGAATGCGTAGGCCGGGACTTCAAGTTTGCCGGTGCGGTGATCTTTCAGGCACTGGTACAAACCCGTTAAAAATTCCTCACTTACCGAGGCTTTGCGTCAGATCCTTGACGATTTGACCGCCATCGGGAGCGTTTTGTTACAGCGTGTAAATTCGACCGAGCGGCGGAACCCTGTCGCGCATCGCTGTCTAAAAGGTCGCTTCCGGAGTTCCCGTGCAATTTTTCTGTGCACATTTTGGCATCCGAAAGCGAGCCGTACACATGCAGTTAGAAGGAGATAACGATGAAACAACGCCACATCCAGAATGTCTTGATGGTTTCGGCGGCCTTTTTCGCCATCAGCGCGCCGATTGGCGGCGCACGCGCGAATAGTGCCTCGCCGTTCGGGGCGTCGTCGGTTGCACAGGTCGCGCAAATGCGCGTTCAGTCGGTTCAGGCCGGTGCTCAAAAGCGCCGTGAATCGGAAAGCAGCGACGACGAGACGGCGGGCTGACCCGCTCTTCGCGGTCCGTGTTGACTGGGGCGGGCCGCCTGAATGAACAAAGGGACATGGACCTTCGCGGTCCATGTCCCTTTTTAATGCCCGCGTTGCGGTGCGTTCAACCTGCGGTCGTGTCCTTCAGCACGCCGCGGCGCATCTGATCCAGTTCGATCGATTCAAAGAGCGCCTTGAAGTTGCCTTCGCCGAAGCCCTGATTGCCCTTGCGCTGGATGATCTCGAAAAAGATCGGCCCGATCTGGTTTTCCGTGAAAATCTGCAGCAGGATTTCGTCCTTGGTGCCGTCGATCAGAATCTTGCGCTTCTTCAACTCCGCGACCGATTCGACGTGACCCGGCACCCGGCGATCGACGAGCTCGTAATATGTATCGATAGTGTCGAGCAGCGCGATGTTCGCGCCGCGCAGGCCGTCGACGGTGCTGTAGATGTCACCGGTGCCGAGCGCGATGTGCTGAATGCCTTCACCGCGATACGCGTCGAGATATTCCTGAATTTGTCCCGCGTTCTCCGAGCCTTCCTCATTGATCGGAATGCGGATCTTGCCGCACGGTGACGTCATCGCCTTCGATTTCACCGCCGTCACCTTGCCTTCGATATCGAAATAGCGGACTTCGCGGAAGTTGAAGAGCCGCTCGTAGAACTCCGCCCACTCGACCATGCGGCCGCGGTGCACGTTGTGCGTCAGGTGATCGATATAGGTCAGTCCGTGGCCCACCGGATTCTGCTCCGCGCCCGAAATCGGCTCGAAATCGACGTCGTAAATGCTGATATCGCCGATGCTGCCCGGCTGCGCGCCGTTCTTGCCGCGCCAGCGGTCGACGAAGTAGATCAGCGAATCGCCGATGCCTTTGATCGCCGGAATGTTCAGCTCCATCGGGCCGGTTTTATTGTCGAAGCCCCATGCGCCGAGGTCGAGCGCGCGCTTGTACGCCTTGGCGGCATCGGCGACGCGGAACGCGATCGCGCAGATCGACGGACCGTGCAGGCGCGCGAAGCGCTGCGCGAACGAATCCGGCTCGGCGTTGACGATGAAGTTGATTTCACCCTGGCGATAGAGCGTCACGTCCTTGTGACGATGCTTCGCGATCGCAGTGAAGCCCATCTGCTCGAACAGCTTGCCGAGCGCGACCGGGTCCGGTGCGGTGTATTCGATGAACTCGAAGCCGTCGGTGCCGACGGGATTCTCCCAGGTCGTTGCGGTCATGCATGTCTCCTGATCTTAGATGCGGCGCGATGTGCGCGACGTGGAGACAGTTTAGTCAGGCGGCACTGGCAAAAACTTGCGAAACAAACCGGCGATTCATAAGATTGCGCACGATGCTGCCAATTTACAGCGGCGAGGAGCTACGAAATGGCTGAGCTTGAATTGGACACGATTGACCGCCGAATTCTGGCCATTCTTCAGGAAAATGGACGGCTGTCGAATCAGGAAATCGCGGATCGCGTGAATTTGTCGCCGAGCCCGTGTTTGCGGCGCATTCGGCGGCTGGAGGAAATCGGCGTGATCCGCGGTTATGTCGCCTTGCTCGACGCGAAGAAACTCGGGCTTGGCCTGCTCGCGTACATCAACGTGCGCCTGGAAAAGCGCGGCGGCACGCAGGCCGCCGCAGGCACGCCGAAAGCGCCGACGCACGGCGATCTCTTTCGCGAAGCGGTGCGTTCATGGCCGGAGGTCGTCGCCTGCGACGCGATGACCGGCGAGATGGACTTTCTATTGCGCGTGCAAGTGCGCGACATGGATGACTTTTCGCGCTTCGTGCAGGATGAGTTGCTGCACCATCCGTCCGTCATCGATGTGCGCTCGAGCTTCTCGCTGGAGCGCATCAAGGAAACGACGGTTCTGCCGCTGCGTTAAAAGACGAAGGGCGGTCAGTGCCGCCCTTGTTGGTCCCGCGCGCAGCGCATCCCCGCGCTGTTCTCGAAGCTGATTACGCGGCGTCTTTTGCCGGAATGAACGCCTGGAAAACCTGCGACGCGCGATGCGCCTGGCGCTTGATCGCGTAGTCGAACACGGCGGCCTGCTCCTGAAGCATTTCGGCCACGATGCTGGTTTGGTCCGCCGGCGCGAGCGAGAGATAAGCATCCGCTTCGCCGTAAGCGTATTCGATCTTCATGCCCGACTTTTTCGCGATGTGCATCATGGTCGAATTACGCGACAGGCAGTGCATATAGAGCACCGACACGTGCGTGTTGCGGCTGCGCATGGCGGCACGCTCGAAAAGCTTCGAACCGATGCCACGGCCGCGTGCGCTTTCGAGCACCGACACGCCGAACTCGGCTGTACGCTTGTCGCCCTCGGCGGGCAGGTACGCCAGATGGCCAACGCCGATCAATTCGAGCGCGCCACCGAACACGCCGAACACCGTGTCGTTCGTGAAGTTGATATTGCGGACATAGTTCTCGATGACGTGATCCGGCACGAGCTGGCCGAAGCGCAGGAGACGGTCGTCTTCATCGAGAGCGAGAAAGTGAGTGAGGAGACGCTCGCGATCTGCCGAGGACAACTCGCGGACGAGAACCGGCATGCGCGCGTCTTTGAGCGGCTGATCGTGCGCGACGATTTGCTCGGCAGTGCGGTTGATGGTCAGTTCCATGGTCGTTTCTCCGTCATTCGTGATGCAGCATGCTGCAAAGCAAAACGAATTTTAGCCGATTCCGGAGAAACGCATACGGGAAAACCCTTAAAACTTCCTAGACCACACCTTCTAAACACGTACTGAAAAGAACTTAAATCATGAAAAATCAGTCACTTAAATACATTGCGCAGAAGCGACAATTCGCCGTCCGGAGGGTTTGCTGTGTTGCAACATCAGATTAGTCGCCGTTGAGTCCGTTTTCGATCATATCGACCACCTGTTCCGCGAACTCGCGGTAGCCGAGCTTGCCGCCGGGTTTGAGCCACGTGAACGTCCAGTTGATCATGCCGAACACCATCATGGTCAGCGCGGTCTGGTCGTCCTTCGTCGCGCGTTTCGGATAAGCTCGCGCAAGCTGTCGCGCGAAGGCCGCCACGATGTCGCGCTGCCGGTCGAGGACGATTTCGCGCTGCGCCTGTTCCAGGTACTTCACATCGTTCAGAAGCGCGACGTGCCGGCTGTGCGACGTCTCGTATTCGGCGAGAAACGCGCGTACGAGATCGGCGAAAGCCTCGCGCTCACTCAGTCCGCGCCGCTGACTGGCGCCTTCCACTTCCGCGATGATCAGCATCAGGCGCTTGGTGTAGCGGTCGAGCAGATCGAAGAGGATCGCTTCCTTGCTCACGTAATAGTGATAGAGGCGGGCCTTCGACGTGCCGCTCGCGGCGGCGAGATCGGCCATCGAGGTGCTGGGATAGCTCGTCTGGGCAAATTTCGCGGCGGCGAGTTCGAGGATCTGTTCGCGTTGCGTCTCGTGATCGGGCGCTTTGGTACGGGCCATGTGTTCGAAAAGTGCGTTCTTTTAGGTATAGGTTCAGCGGCGCAGTTCGGCCTGACTCATCTCGGACGGCGTGCCGCGGATTTTAAGCCGTCCCGCCGTAACGAGTTCGCGGCAGCGCCAGAATGCGACGGAATCGGAGAGCATGAAATCGAAGCGCTGTCCCATCGCCGCGCCGGCGATCTCGCGCGCCGGTTTCCATTCGGGACCGGCGAGGTCGAGCAAGGCTTCGTCGATGTCGATCCACGTTCCCGAAATCAGCATGTTGTCGCGCAGGCGGCGCGTGTCGGCGTTGGCATGTTTCGCTTCCTGCCATTCGAGCGCGAGCCGGCTGATGCGCAGCACGGAAATCGGCGCGGCGCTCGGCAGCTTCGCGAGCAGTTGCTTCGGCGAAAACATCCCGACGGCCGTCGCGCGGTCGGCGCGGCCTACGCGTTCGGGATCGCTCGCGTCGGTCGCAATCGTCAGATCATCGTGAGTGAGCTTTGCTTCGTTCAGACGTTGCGGCGCGTTGCGCAGGTGATAGGCGACCCGTCGCAAGGTGAGCTGATCGGCCGCGCTCTGGCCATGCCACACGACGACCTGTTCATCGCCGCGCGCAAGGCGGCCGAATAGTGCCTGCTGTGCTCGGAGTTCGCCCTCGAAGTCGATGCCGCTGTTCAGAACCTGACGCCAGAACGTCGCGCGCATGAGCGGCGATTCGTCGATGTCCCTGATCGGACCGACGGCGAGATCGTCGCGCAGCGCGATGACGCGCTCCGCGCGTTCGGCGCGCCGCAAGGCTTCCGTGAGGGCTTGGGCCGCGCAATCGCCATTCGTGACGTGAATCATGTTCATCGGTGTCGGGATGCCGGAAGGACGAAGGGACCGCTTGGGTGAACGGTCCTAGTTTACGCGAATCGAATGGCGTCCGGCTGGATCTAGCGCTCGTCGAAACTCACGACCACCCGCTCGCTCACCGGATGACATTGGCAAGTCAGCACGAAGCCGTCATCGATTTCATGTTGTTCGAGCGTGTAGTTCTTTTCCATCTTCACTTCGCCTTCGAGCAC
>NZ_JALQDI010000032.1:0-6286 GCF_023631305.1 Caballeronia sp. INML3B | reverse complement strand
TCGGCTTGCATCACCGCGTCAAAGCGGGCCTGTTCGGGTGCGGCGGCGCCAGGGGCCGCTTCGCTTGTGTGCGTGGGGCTCGGGAGGTCGAGGGATTGGGTGTACATGGCGGCACTCGTTCCTGATTAGTCGCTGTCCAGCGATTATAAACCGACCGGACGGTCGGTAAATGGGTATTTGAAGCGTACTCGGGTAATTCCGCACGGATGGGGCGCGAGAGTTCACGCGCTATTAATCTAGTGCAGCCGAGGGGGTGCCGGACGGCGAAAGAAACGAAAAGCGGCGGCGATGCGTCGCCGCCGCTTTTGCAAAGGGGAATCGGAGGAAAAGTGGACGCTTATCGCGTCTGTTGCGCGGCGAAGTCTTCCGCGTCGACGTCATAGCCCGACGGCTCCCAGCGCACCGCGAGCAGCGCGACGAGTCCCGCGAGCGGCGCGGCGGCGATGATCCAGAAGACCTTCGTGCCGAGCGCTGCCGACAAAACCGGGAACAGGAACAGCGAGACCGTCGAGCTGGCGCGCATCAGCGTCTGATTGAAGCCGACACCGACGCCGCGCAGCGAAGTCGGATAGCTCAGCGACGCAAACGTCATGCTGTGCGAACCCGGCCCGACGCCTTGGCCGAGCAGGAACGCGGCGAGAAACGCGATGGCGATCACGACCTCGGCGCCCGTCGACGGTTTGCCGACGATCGCAAGCCCGACGAGCGCCCCGAGCTGAAACGCGTAGCCGACGACCGACAGCTTCCACGCGCCGTATTTCGGCACGGTGCGCACGGAGAACAGCCCGCCCGCGAACGCGAAACACAGATTCAGCGCGAGTGACGCGAGAATCGTGGTGAGCATCGATTGCGCGAGGAAGCTCGAGATGATGACCGGCAATCCGAACGCGACGGCGTTATAGGCAAACGACGATGCAATTGCGATGACGGTCGCCAGCACCGTCCGGCGCAGATAGACGCCGCGCAGCAGCGCGCCGTAGTTGCTCCACGTCGTGCGACGCGCCTTGATCGGCGCGACAGTCGTTTCGTCGACGCGGGCATCGATGCCGTAGGAACGCTTCAGAATCGCGGCCGCGCTCTTGAGATCGCCCTGATTCGCGGCCCAGACGGGCGATTCGCTCATATAACGGCTGCGAATCGCGATGATCGCGATCGCCGGCACGGCGCCGAATCCCAGAATCAGACGCCAGAGCCAGCCCGCGTTGTGCTCAGGCAAGACCGCGTACAAGCCGAGCACCAGCAGATACGAGACGCTGATCGCCGCGTACCAGACCGGACACCACATCGCGACGCGCGCCGCTTTGTTGCCGCGGCCCTGCAGGCGCGAGAACTCGGCGAGAAACGCCATCGCGACGGGCAGATCGATCCCGACGCCCAACCCCATCACGAAGCGCGCCCCGCCGAGCACCCAGGCGTTGGGCGCGAGCGCGCAGGCGATCGCAGCGACGACGAAGAAAAACATGTCGGCCATGAAGACGCGATAGCGCCCGACCTTGTCGGTGAGATAGCCACCGAGGAACGCGCCGATGATCGCGCCGAACGTGATCGCGGCGGCGACGAAACCAGAGCCGGTCGGCGTCAGCGAGAACTCGCGGGCGATGTCCTTCATCCCGAACGCGAGCGCGCCGAGATCGTAGGCATCGAGGAAAATCCCGCCGAGCGCAATGGCGACGACGACGCGCGCATCACTGCCGATCGCCGCGCCGCTGTTGACGAGACGGGAGACATCGGCGGCGCTTTTGATGACGGGGCGCGGATCGTCGGTGACGGCACCGGCGGCAGCACGTTCGGGCGCGAGGGAAACGGACATGATCAGGCGATTTCGTAAAAAGTTGTCGATGCAACGAATCGACGGATCGTACTGGCCGAACTGCGGCCGGCCAAATTCTTTTTTGTTATTTAATGACTTACGACGGGTCTGCGATGCTTTTCACCGGCGTGGCGGTCGGCGCAAAGCCGGTCCGGCGACGTGCGATGCGACAATGTCGCTCCGTTATGTCATTACCAATCAGGCATGTCGTCAGTTGAAAACATCGAATCGGTGAGTGTCGCGGTGATCGGCGGAGGGCCGGCCGGGCTCATGGCCGCGGAGGCGCTCGCGGCGGGCGGCGCGCGTGTCGATGTGTTCGACGCGATGCCGTCCGTCGGGCGGAAATTCCTGATGGCAGGCAAGGGCGGCATGAATCTGACGCATTCCGAGCCTGCCGACGCGTTTCTCGCACGCTACGGCGCGCGAAGCCCGCACATCGCGCCGCTGCTGGCGCGTTTCGATGCAGGCGCGCTGCGAAACTGGGTGCATGAGCTGGGCGTCGAGACGTTCGTCGGCAGTTCGGGCCGCGTGTTTCCCACCGACATGAAAGCCGCGCCGATGCTGCGTGCGTGGCTGCATCGGCTGCGCGCGACCGGCGTGACGTTTCACATGCGGCATCGCTGGCTCGGCTTTGCCGATGAAGGCACGTCGCTATCGCGTTTCGCGACGCCAACCGGCGAAAAGCGCGTCCGGCACCAGGCGCTCGTGCTCGCGCTCGGCGGCGCAAGCTGGCCGCAGCTCGGCTCGGACGGCCGCGCGCTCCCGGTGCTCGCGGCGCGCGGCGTGCCGGTGCGGCCTTTCGTGCCGTCGAATTGCGGTTTCGACGTCGCCTGGAGCGAGCATTTCAGCAGCCGATTCGCTGGCGAGCCGCTCAAGTCCGTGGCGATCGGCCTGCCGCGTCCGGACGGCACGCCCGACTGGCGCGCCGGCGAATGTCTGATCACCGATCAGGGCATCGAAGGCAGTTTGATCTATGCATTGTCGGCGCCGATCCGCGATCGGATCGCCCAAAGCGGCGGCGATGGCACGACGATCCTGCTGGACCTCGCGCCGCAACTTTCCGCCGGGCGCGTGCGCGACGAGGTGCTGCATCCGCGCGGCGCGCGATCGATTTCGAGTCACCTCCAAAGCCGCCTGCATCTGACGGGCGTGAAAGCGGGTTTGCTGCGCGAATGCGTGAGCAAAGGCGAATTCGCGGATCTCGACACGCTCGCCGTGCGAATCAAGGCGCTGCCGCTGCGCGTGCTGCGGCCACGTCCCATCGAAGAAGTCATCAGCAGCGCAGGCGGCGTCGAATTCGAGGCGCTTAACTCGCGCTCGATGATCAGCGCGCTGCCCGGCGTGTTCTGCGCGGGCGAAATGCTCGACTGGGAAGCGCCGACCGGCGGCTATCTGTTGACCGCTTGTTTCGCGAGCGGACTCGTCGCGGGGGAAGGCGCGCTCGCGTGGCTCGCCGAGCGGGCGTAGCGACTCATGCGGCGACGAGCCGCCACAGCGACGTCACTTCCGCCGAGCGTGCGGCGTGCAGCGGATCGGCCTTGTCGCTCGCACGCGGATGATGCGGCTTGATGTCGATGCGCCCATCGACCTTCAGGCCGGCCTTGTCGATCCATTCCTGCAACTGGGCGCGGGTACGCAGTCCGAGATGCTCGGCAAAGTCCGACAGAATGAGCCAGCCTTCGCCGCCCGGCGTCAGATGCGCGGCGAGGCCGTCGAGAAACGCGCGCAGCATGCGGCTGTCTGGATCGTAGATGGCGTGCTCGATCGTCGCGCTCGGCCGCGCGGGCAGCCAGGGCGGATTGCAGACGATCAGCGGCGCGCGGCCCTCGGGAAACATGTCGGCCTCGACGATCTCGACCTGACGATCGAGCCCGAGCCGTCCAATGTTCTCGCGCGCGCAGGCGAGCGCGCGGGCATCGACATCGGTCGCGACGATTCGCCCGACGCCGCGCCGCGCCAGCACCGCCGAGAGCACGCCTGTCCCGGTGCCGATATCGAACGCAAGTTCTTTCGATGGAAGCGGCTGATTCGCGACGAGATCGATGTATTCGCCCCGAACCGGCGAGAACACGCCGTAATAGGGATGGATCCTCCCACCGGCCGCGCCGATCTCGACGCCTTTCTTGCGCCACTCATGCGCGCCGATCAGCCCCAGCACTTCACGCAAGGACACGACCGACGGCTCATCCGACGGCGGTCCATATGCCTCCTCGCACGCCTGGCGCACGTCGGGCGCGCGGCGCAACGGGATGGCGTAGTGCTCGTCGAGCGGGAGCACCAGCATCGCAAGGGTGCGCGCGCGCTGCGATTGCGCGAGGCGGTGGAGGTTGAAGGCATCGATCGGTGAAATCTCCGCCGCCGGTTTCTTCGCCTTGCGCGGCTTGTTGTCGATACGGCGTGCCATCGCCTGGAGCAACTGCCGCGCATTCTGGAAGTCGCCGCGCCAGAGAATTGCCGTGCCTTCGCAGGCGAGCCGGTACGCGTGATCGGCCGTCATCTGGTCATGTCCGATCACGACGCGCTTCGCTGGCGGATTACCGCTCTCCGATCTCCAGCGGGCCGAGCGGCTTTCGCCGTCTTCATCCCAGGTGAGGTGTTGCGGTGCTGAGGTTTTCGATTGCATATCTATATATAGATGCCTGATGCGGATGTCGTCGCGCTGGCGAAAAATGGACTGGCTGCATTGTGAGGCCAATTGGAGCGCGTCGCCGCAGCTTGTTCATGTTGGAAGCAATCTGCGGCGCGAGCTTTGTGACACTTCAGGCACAATCGAGCCTTTTCCGCACGCCATCGCCGAATGAAGCTCCGAGTTCTCGCCGCGATCTGCGCGGCCGCGCTTGCCGCGCAATTCAATTTCGTCCCGCACGCATTCGCTGCCGACACCGCCGACGCGCCTGCCAACGAACATTGGGTCAGCGCGTGGGGCACCGCGCTGCAGTCGATTCCGCAACTCGCGAACCTGCCGCCGCTCTATCGCGCGCCGGATGTCGCGGGTCGTACTGTCCGCCAGCTGATTTATCCGCAACTGGATGGAAAACGGATGCGCCTGCGAATCAGCAACCTGTATGGCACCGAACCGCTCGTCGTCGAATCGATGACCGTTGCACGGGCCGCCGCAGGCAACAGTGCCGCGATCCGCGCTGGAAGCGCTCGCCCCGTGCTGTTCGGCGGACACAAGAGCGTAACCGTCGCGCCGGGTGCCCAGGTTACGAGCGATACGATTAATTTCGATGTCGACGCCTTCCAGCCCGTAGCCGTCAGCATGTTCATGGGGAAGGATCAAAAGCTCGTTGCGTGGCATCGTGTGGCGAGTCAGGTGAATTACATCTCGACGCCGGGCGATCGTACCGAGGATGCATCGGCGGGCGCCTTTCGCACGCGCTTTACCCAGTTCGCGTGGCTGACCAACGTGGCGGTGGAAAGCCCATCCGCGCAGGCGATCGTCGCGATCGGCGATTCGATCACCGATGGCATGCGCTCGTCGGTCAATGCCAATCGGCGGTGGCCCGATGCACTCGCGAAACAGGCGGCGCGTGAGGGCGGCGGGCGGACGGTCGTCGTGAACGCGGGAATCAGCGGCAACCGTCTGTTGAGCAACTCGCCATGCTACGGCGAGGCGGTGGTGAGCCGCTTCGAGCGCGACGCGCTGCGCCAGCCGGGCGTGCGCGCGGTCATTGTGCTGATCGGCATCAACGACATCAATTTCATGGCGATGCCCGCGCACGCCGGCCTCGATTGCGACGCGCCGCACACCGAAGTCAACGCCGATGCGCTCGTGCGCGGGTATCAACGGCTGATCGCGCAGGCGCACCAGCGCGGCATCAAGATCTACGGCGCGACGCTGACGCCGGCCTCGCTGCCGCCCGAGCGGGAAGCGATCCGTACCGCGGTCAACGAATCGATTCGATCGAGCAGGGCGTTCGACGGCGTGATCGACTTCGATCAGGCGCTGCGCGATCCCGCGCGCCCGAGCGTGCTCCAGCGCCGGTACGACAGCGGCGATCACATCCACCCAAGCGATGCGGGCTACGCGGCAATGGCCGCCGCAGTGCCGATGGAATTCCTCACGGGCGCGGCGAAGGCGATGCATTGAAGCAGGCGCAAAAAAATTGGTTGATCGCCTTGTTATTCGAGCCTGCTTGACCTAATATTCAGCCCCTCGTCGCAAGACGATGGGCCGCCGAGCGAAACACGCGGCCTCCGAAGTCGGCAGATTTTGAAGCGAGAGCCAAAAAATAGTGTTGACACGGAGAAAAAGATTCTTCATAATCTCGTTTCTCTGCTGCTGACGCAGCGACGCAAGACGGAAGGTGAGGTAGGGGTCTTGCGGTGTGCTCTTTAAAAACTAACAGCCGATAAGTGTGGGCGCTTGATGTTGAGTGCGGTCTGGTTCTTCGGAGCTGGATATAGCGAAAGTATCAAGAGTCTCACACGAAGTATCAGAGGAAGGTTTTTCCATCTTTGGATGGAGTAAAT
>NZ_JALQDI010000031.1:0-597 GCF_023631305.1 Caballeronia sp. INML3B | reverse complement strand
TGTGAAAGTAGGTAATCGTCAGGCTCCTCATGCGATAAACAAAAACCCCACCCCGCAAAGGTGGGGTTTTTGCGTTTCCGTCTCACCTATAGGTGAGAGCTTCGATCGTCTCGGGCGTAAGAAACGCTTGACAACGGCGTGTTGTTACCCCATAATCGATAGTTCTCTGCGGAGGGGTGCCCGAGTGGCTAAAGGGGGCAGACTGTAAATCTGTTGGCTTACGCCTACGTTGGTTCGAATCCAACCTCCTCCACCAGAATTCAAGCGGTAAGGGAATCCAAACCCTCGCGGGTGTAGCTCAATGGTAGAGCAGAAGCCTTCCAAGCTTATGACGAGGGTTCGATTCCCTTCACCCGCTCCAGTGTCGGTTTTGTAGTGCCCATGTGGCTCAGTGGTAGAGCACTCCCTTGGTAAGGGAGAGGTCGGCAGTTCGATCCTGCCCATGGGCACCAGCTGTATCAGTCTAGTAAGTTGCGCGCGGCGCAAGGTGCGAAAATCCTGTTAGGAGTCGAAAATGGCCAAAGGTAAATTCGAGCGGACCAAGCCGCACGTGAACGTGGGCACGATCGGTCACGTTGACCACGGCAAGACCACGCT
>NZ_JALQDI010000030.1:0-102001 GCF_023631305.1 Caballeronia sp. INML3B | reverse complement strand
AAAGGTAAATTCGAGCGGACCAAGCCGCACGTGAACGTGGGCACGATCGGTCACGTTGACCACGGCAAGACCACGCTGACGGCAGCGATCACGACGGTTCTCACGCAGAAGTTCGGCGGCGAGGCGAAGGCGTACGACCAGATCGACGCGGCGCCGGAAGAAAAGGCGCGTGGTATCACGATCAACACCGCGCACGTCGAGTACGAAACGGCTAACCGCCACTACGCACACGTCGACTGCCCGGGCCACGCTGACTATGTGAAGAACATGATCACGGGCGCGGCGCAGATGGACGGCGCCATCCTGGTGTGCTCGGCCGCTGACGGCCCGATGCCGCAAACGCGTGAGCACATCCTGCTGGCCCGTCAGGTTGGCGTGCCGTACATCATCGTGTTCCTGAACAAGTGCGACATGGTGGACGACGCCGAGCTGCTCGAACTCGTCGAAATGGAAGTGCGTGAGCTTCTGTCGAAGTACGACTTCCCGGGCGACGACACCCCGATCATCAAGGGTTCGGCCAAGCTGGCGCTGGAAGGCGACAAGGGCGAGCTGGGCGAAGTGGCGATCATGAACCTGGCCGACGCGCTGGATTCGTACATCCCGACGCCGGAGCGCGCAGTTGACGGTTCGTTCCTGATGCCGGTGGAAGACGTGTTCTCGATCTCGGGTCGCGGCACGGTGGTGACGGGCCGCGTCGAGCGCGGTGTGGTCAAGGTCGGCGAGGAAATCGAAATCGTCGGTATCAAGCCGACGGTGAAGACGACCTGCACGGGCGTGGAAATGTTCCGCAAGCTGCTCGACCAAGGTCAGGCGGGCGACAACGTCGGTATCCTGCTGCGCGGCACGAAGCGTGAAGACGTGGAGCGTGGTCAGGTTCTGGCCAAGCCGGGTTCGATCACGCCGCACACGCACTTCACGGCTGAAGTGTACGTGCTGAGCAAGGACGAAGGCGGCCGTCACACGCCGTTCTTCAACAACTACCGTCCGCAGTTCTACTTCCGTACGACGGACGTGACGGGCTCGATCGAGCTGCCGAAGGACAAGGAAATGGTGATGCCGGGCGACAACGTGTCGATCACGGTCAAGCTGATCGCCCCGATCGCCATGGAAGAAGGTCTGCGCTTCGCCATCCGCGAAGGTGGCCGTACCGTCGGCGCCGGTGTCGTTGCAAAGATTATCGAGTAAGAGCCAGAGATCTTCTCGGTAATTAGCGGTTTCGGGGTCGGCGAAGTCCGCCGGCCCCAAATGGTTTAGGGGTATAGCTCAACTGGCAGAGCGTCGGTCTCCAAAACCGAAGGTTGGGGGTTCGATTCCCTCTGCCCCTGCCAAATTCTTGCGCCAAGTGGCGCTGCTTAAGGTGTTATGGCGAATCCTTCCGTCGAAACTGTAAATACTTCCGGCGACAAGTTGATGTTGGTGGCGGGCGTATTGTTGGTCTTGGCCGGGTTCGTCGGGTTCTTCTGGCTCTCAGGCCAAGAATGGTACGTCCGCGGCGCAGCGCTTGCTGTTGGTGTCATCGCGGGTGTCGCAGTCGGTCTTCTCTCTGCGCCGGGCAAAGGGTTCATTGCGTTCGCCAAAGACTCGTACAAGGAAGTCCGCAAGGTTGTCTGGCCGACTCGCAAGGAGGCTACCCAGACAACTCTAGTGGTCTTCGCGTTTGTTCTGATCATGGCCATTTTCCTTTGGCTTAGTGATAAGTCGATTGAGTGGGTGATTTTCTCGGCGATTCTGGGTTGGAAATGATATGAGCGATACTCCGGCATCCCCGAGTGGAAAGCGTTGGTATGTGGTGCACGCCTACTCCGGCATGGAGAAGAGCGTGCAACGCGCGCTTCAAGAGCGCATTGAGCGTGCAGGCATGCAAGATCAGTTCGGTCAGATTCTTGTGCCGACCGAAGAAGTCGTAGAGGTAAAAGGTGGTCATAAGTCGGTCACCGAGCGTCGTTTTTTCCCGGGCTACGTCCTGGTTGAAATGGAAATGACGGACGAAACGTGGCACCTGGTAAAGAACACGGCCAAGGTCACTGGTTTTGTCGGCGGTGCGCGCAACCGCCCAAGTCCTATCTCGCCACGTGAAGTCGAAAAGATCATGTCGCAGATGCAGGAAGGCGTCGAGAAGCCGCGGCCGAAGACGCTGTTCGAGGTAGGCGAGATGGTCCGCGTGAAGGAAGGTCCATTCACCGACTTCAATGGCAACGTCGAAGAAGTGAACTACGAAAAGTCCCGAGTCCGTGTTTCCGTCACGATTTTCGGGCGATCGACACCGGTCGAACTCGAGTTTGGCCAGGTCGAAAAGCTTTAATCGAATACATCGCGCGTGGCTTTCGGGTCATCGCGCGATTCGCGCTTACGGTCCGCGGTATGGCCGTTGAGGAGCGTCAGTAGGCGGCACCGTCGAACACGCGCTATCACTCACCGAACGCTCACGCGTTCAGCAGAGGTTTCAACATGGCAAAGAAAATTATCGGCTTTATTAAACTGCAGATTCCTGCAGGTAAAGCCAACCCGTCGCCGCCGGTCGGTCCGGCACTGGGCCAGCGCGGCCTGAACATCATGGAGTTCTGCAAGGCGTTCAACGCGCAGACTCAAGGTATGGAGCCGGGTCTGCCGGTGCCGGTCGTCATCACGGCATTCGCGGACAAGAGCTTCACCTTCATCATGAAGACGCCGCCGGCAACCGTTCTGATCAAGAAGGCAGCCGCCGTGCAAAAGGGTTCGAGCAAGCCGCACACCGACAAGGTGGGCAACATTACCCGCGCTCAAGCGGAAGAAATCGCGAAGACCAAGATGCCGGATCTTACGGCAGCTGATCTGGATGCAGCCGTGCGCACGATCGCCGGCAGCGCGCGTTCGATGGGCATCACTGTGGAGGGCGTGTAAATGGCTAAGCTTTCTAAGCGCCTTCAGGCATTCGCGACCAAGGTAGATCGTCAGAAACTGTACGCAATCGACGACGCACTGGCTCTCGTGAAAGAGTGCGCGAGCGCGAAGTTCGATGAATCGATCGACGTCGCCGTTCAGCTCGGCATCGACGCGAAGAAGTCGGACCAGGTCGTTCGTGGCTCCGTCGTTCTTCCGGCTGGTACCGGCAAGTCGGTTCGCGTGGCGGTGTTCGCTCAAGGCGACAAGGCCGAACAGGCTCGCGCAGCTGGCGCGGACGTGGTCGGCATGGAAGACCTCGCCGAGCAAGTCAAGGCTGGCAATCTGAACTTCGACGTCGTGATCGCTTCGCCGGACACGATGCGTGTCGTCGGCACGCTGGGTCAGATCCTCGGTCCGCGTGGCCTGATGCCGAACCCGAAGGTTGGCACGGTTACGCCGGATGTCGCTCAAGCGGTCAAGAACGCAAAGGCCGGTCAGGTGCAGTTCCGCGTCGACAAGGCCGGTATCATCCATGGCACGATCGGTCGCGCATCGTTCGAGCCGGCATCGCTGCGTCAGAACCTGTCGGCGCTGATCGAAGCGCTGCAAAAGGCAAAGCCGGCGACGAGCAAAGGCGTGTACCTGCGCAAGATCGCCGTGTCGAGCACGATGGGCGTTGGCGTTCGCGTGGATCAAGCAACGCTGGCACAACAGTAACAATTTCGGGCGCGATCGGCTGATCGCGCTTCAAAAAGGGCTTTGGGCGGTTGCGAGACTGCAATATCGAGTCGAGCAACCGGTTGTCAAAGACCGTTGGTGGTGGTGCAGCAGGCAGGCATTGCCTTAATTCAAGCCAACGCAGATGGCGAACCCGAAACAGTTTTGCAGTGGTTGAAGTCGGTTGTCGATCATCCTGAATGATCACCAATCGATCGAAATACTCCTAACAGTCGGACGCCGTTGTCGAACGTGGTGCATGAGGGTTGTGGCCCGAGTGCATCGAATCTGGAGGTTTAACCGTGCCACTGAACAAAGAAGATAAGCAGGCAGTCGTCGCTGAAGTCGCCGCGCAAGTCGCGAAGGCTCAGACGATGGTGCTCGCTGAGTATCGTGGGATCACGGTTGGCGATCTGACCAAGCTGCGCGCGAAAGCGCGTGAGCAACAGGTGTATCTGCGCGTGTTGAAAAACACGCTGGCGCGTCGCGCCGTGGAAGGTACGCCGTTCGCTCCGCTGGCTGAGCAGATGACCGGTCCTCTGATCTACGGCATCTCGGAAGATGCCATTGCCGCTGCCAAGGTCGTCAACGACTTCGGTAAGGGCAATGACAAGTTGATCATCAAGGCTGGTTCCTACGAAGGCAAGGTAATGGACAAGGCAGGCGTGCAAGCGCTGGCCAACATTCCGAGCCGCGAAGAACTGCTCTCCAAGCTGCTGTTCGTCATGCAAGCGCCTGTTTCCGGCTTTGCGCGCGCCCTGGCCGCGCTCGCTGAGAAGAAGCAAGGCGAAGCTGCGTAACGCACACGCTTGGGCACCAGTTGCTCAGTTAGGTATTAGCTAGATCGCTAGCTCGATCCGAATTCAATTTAGGAGTATTTCAAATGGCAATCGCAAAAGAAGACATCCTGGAAGCCGTTGGCTCGATGTCGGTTCTCGAACTGAACGAACTGGTCAAGGCGTTCGAAGAGAAGTTTGGCGTGTCGGCTGCTGCTGTCGCAGTTGCTGGCCCGGCAGGTGGCGGCGCAGCTGCTGCAGTCGAAGAGCAAACCGAGTTCACGGTCAACCTGCTCGAAGCAGGCGCGAACAAGGTTTCCGTGATCAAGGCAGTTCGTGAACTGACGGGTCTCGGCCTGAAGGAAGCGAAGGATCTGGTCGACGGCGCACCGAAGCCCATCAAGGAAGCGGTGCCCAAGGCTGCTGCTGAAGAAGCCAAGAAGAAGCTGGAAGACGCAGGCGCGAAGGCTGAAATCAAGTAAGTTTCATTGCGCTATGCGAAGGCTGGCGGTTTTCCACCGCCGGCCTTTTTGTGCTTTGTGGGGACGCAGTTTTTGTGCTTGTCGGCAAGCATGAAAGTCTCCACAGAAGCCAAAGAAAACGTTCGGAGCGGCAGATTTTTCCGATTGTTCTCTTTGTCTTCTGAAGCGACTGCAGAAGGCAAGTTTGGTCGGGTAGCGGGAAACACAGGCATCCGCTGCCGTCAGCCAGCGGTTGGTAGCGGCCAACCACCAAGCTTCTAGGCTCGCGCGTCCTCCCGGGCACGTGCGCGGGTCTCAGTCGGTGAACACCGGGCTGTGACATCGAGGTATCCCGCCTCGGTAACGCCCGCCGTGATTCGGAGATCGTATGCAATATTCCTTCACCGAGAAGAAGCGTATTCGCAAGAGTTTCGCGAAGCGCCCCATCGTTCACCAAGTTCCCTTTTTGCTGGCGACCCAGCTTGAATCATTCCAGACGTTTCTGCAAGCAGACACGTCGTCCTCGCAGCGCAAGTCGGAAGGCTTGCAGGCTGCGTTCACCTCTGTTTTCCCGATTGTCTCGCACAACGGTTTCGCGCGGCTCGAGTTCGTCAGCTACATGCTGTCGTCGCCCGCATTCAACATCAAGGAATGCCAGCAGCGCGGCCTGACGTACTGCTCGGCTCTGCGCGCGAAAGTGCGTCTGGTTCTGCTCGACAAGGAGTCGCCGAGCAAGCCGGTCGTCAAGGAAGTGAAGGAACAGGAAGTGTACATGGGCGAAATTCCGCTCATGACGCCGACGGGTTCGTTCGTCATCAACGGAACGGAGCGCGTGATCGTGTCGCAGCTCCACCGTTCGCCTGGCGTGTTTTTCGAGCACGACAAGGGCAAGACGCACAGCTCCGGCAAGCTGTTGTTCTCGGCGCGCATCATTCCTTACCGCGGTTCGTGGCTCGACTTCGAATTCGACCCGAAGGACGTGCTTTACTTCCGCGTCGACCGTCGTCGCAAGATGCCGGTGACGATTCTGCTGAAAGCGATCGGCATGACGCCGGAGCAGATCCTCGCGAACTTCTTCGTGTTCGACAACTTCGGCCTGATGAGCGAAGGCGCGCAAATGGAATTTGTTCCCGAGCGCCTGCGCGGTGAAGTCGCGCGTTTCGACATCCAGGACCGCGACGGCAACGTCATTGTCACGAAGGACAAGCGGATCAACGCGAAGCATATTCGCGACCTCGAAAACGCCAAGACGAAGTTCATCTCGGTGCCGGAAGAGTACCTGCTCGGCCGCGTGCTGGCGAAGAACGTGATCGATCCGGAAACGGGCGAAGTGATCGCGAACGCCAACGAGGAAATCACCGAAACGGTTCTCGAGAAGCTGCGCGAGGCGAAGGTCAAGGACATCCAGACGCTCTACACGAACGACCTGGACCAGGGGCCGTATATCTCGTCGACGCTGCGTATCGACGAAACCGCCGACAAGATGGCCGCCCGCATCGCGATCTATCGCATGATGCGCCCGGGCGAGCCGCCGACCGAAGAAGCGGTCGAGGCGCTGTTCAACCGTCTGTTCTACAGCGAAGATGCGTACGATCTGTCGAAGGTCGGCCGTATGAAGTTCAACCGCCGTGTCGGCCGTGACGAAATCGTTGGCCCGATGACGCTGCAGGACGACGACATCCTCGCGACGATCAAGATCCTCGTCGAGTTGCGTAACGGCAAGGGTGAAGTGGACGACATCGACCACTTGGGCAATCGTCGTGTGCGTTGCGTCGGCGAGCTCGCGGAGAACCAGTTCCGTGCAGGTCTCGTGCGCGTGGAGCGCGCCGTGAAGGAACGCCTCGGCCAGGCCGAGAGCGAAAACCTGATGCCCCACGATCTGATCAACTCGAAGCCGATTTCCTCGGCGATCCGCGAGTTTTTCGGTTCGTCGCAGCTCTCGCAGTTCATGGACCAAACTAACCCGCTGTCGGAAATCACGCACAAGCGTCGTGTATCCGCACTGGGCCCGGGCGGTCTGACGCGCGAGCGCGCGGGCTTCGAAGTCCGCGACGTGCACCCGACGCACTACGGCCGGGTGTGCCCGATCGAAACGCCGGAAGGTCCGAACATCGGTCTGATCAACTCGCTCGCGCTGTATGCGCACCTGAACGAATACGGCTTCCTCGAAACGCCGTACCGCAAGGTCGTGGACAGCAAGGTGACCGACCAGATCGACTATCTGTCGGCAATCGAAGAAGGCCGTTACGTGATCGCTCAGGCGAACGCGGCAGTGGCCGACGACGGAACGCTGACCGACGAACTCGTGTCGTCGCGTGAAGCGGGCGAAACGCTGATGGTCACGCCGGATCGCATCCAGTACATGGACGTGGCGCCGTCGCAGATCGTGTCGGTGGCTGCATCGCTGATTCCGTTCCTCGAGCACGACGACGCGAACCGCGCGTTGATGGGCTCGAACATGCAGCGTCAGGCCGTGCCGTGTCTGCGTCCGGAAAAGCCGGTCGTCGGTACGGGCATCGAACGCACGGTGGCGGTCGACTCGGGTACGACCGTGCAGGCGCTGCGCGGTGGCGTGGTGGATTACGTCGACGCGGGCCGTATCGTGATTCGCGTGAACGACGATGAAGCCGTTGCCGGCGACGTCGGCGTGGACATCTACAACCTGATCAAGTACACGCGTTCGAACCAGAACACGAACATCAACCAGCGTCCGATCGCAAAGGTGGGCGACAAGGTCTCGCGCGGCGACGTGCTGGCCGACGGCGCCTCGACGGATCTGGGCGAGCTCGCGCTCGGCCAGAACATGCTGGTCGCGTTCATGCCGTGGAACGGCTACAACTTCGAAGACTCGATCCTGATCTCGGAAAAGGTCGTTGCGGACGATCGCTACACGTCGATCCACATCGAAGAACTGAACGTCGTTGCTCGCGACACGAAGCTCGGACCGGAAGAAATCACGCGCGACATTTCGAACCTCGCGGAAGTGCAGCTTGGCCGTCTCGACGAGTCGGGCATCGTGTATATCGGCGCGGAAGTCGAAGCGGGCGACGTGCTGGTCGGCAAGGTCACGCCGAAGGGCGAAACCCAGCTGACGCCGGAAGAAAAGCTGCTGCGCGCGATCTTCGGTGAGAAGGCATCGGACGTGAAGGACACGTCGCTGCGCGTGCCGTCGGGCATGAGCGGCACGGTCATCGACGTGCAGGTGTTCACGCGCGAAGGCATCACGCGGGACAAGCGCGCGCAACAGATCATCGACGATGAACTGAAGCGCTATCGCCTCGACCTGAACGACCAGCTTCGTATCGTGGAAGGCGACGCGTTCCAGCGTCTCGCGCGCATGCTGAACGGCAAGGTCGCGAACGGCGGTCCGAAGAAGCTCGCGAAGGGCACGAAGATCGACCTCGCTTACCTCGAAGATCTCGACCACTACCACTGGTTCGACATCCGTCTCGCGGACGAAGAAGCAGCGGCACAACTGGAAGCGATCAAGGACTCGATCGAGCAAAAGCGTCACCAGTTCGACCTCGCGTTCGAAGAGAAGCGCAAGAAGCTCACGCAAGGCGACGAACTGCCGCCGGGCGTGCTGAAGATGGTCAAGGTGTATCTCGCCGTTAAGCGTCGCCTGCAGCCTGGCGACAAGATGGCGGGTCGTCACGGTAACAAGGGTGTCGTGTCGAAGATCGTGCCGATCGAAGACATGCCGTACATGGCCGATGGCCGTCCGGCCGACGTCGTGCTGAATCCGCTCGGCGTGCCGTCGCGGATGAATGTGGGTCAGATTCTCGAAGTGCATCTGGGCTGGGCCGCGAAGGGTCTCGGCTGGCGTATCGGCGAAATGATGCAGCGTCAGGCGAAGGTCGAAGAACTGCGTCAGTTCCTAACGCAGATCTACAACGAGTCGGGCCGCAAGGAAGAGCTGGAAAGCTTCTCCGACGACGAGATCGTCGAACTGGCGAAGAACCTGCGCGAGGGCGTGCCGTTCGCGACGCCGGTGTTCGACGGTGCGACGGAAGACGAAATGTCGCGCGCGCTGGATCTGGCCTACCCGGACGAGATCGCAACGAACCTCGGCATGACGCCGTCGAAGAACCAGGTCACGCTGTACGACGGCCGCACCGGCGAGGCATTCGAGCGCACGGTCACGGTCGGCTACATGCACTACCTGAAGCTGCACCACCTGGTCGATGACAAGATGCACGCACGTTCGACCGGTCCGTACTCGCTCGTCACGCAGCAGCCGCTGGGTGGTAAGGCACAGTTCGGTGGTCAGCGCTTCGGTGAGATGGAAGTGTGGGCGCTCGAGGCGTATGGCGCGTCGTACGTGCTACAGGAAATGCTGACGGTCAAGTCGGACGACGTGACGGGCCGGACGAAGGTTTATGAGAACCTCGTCAAGGGCGATCACGTGATCGACGCGGGCATGCCGGAATCCTTCAATGTGCTGGTGAAGGAAATCCGCTCGCTCGGTATTGATATCGATCTGGACCGCAATTAATCGGACTACGGAGAGAAAGCAATGAAAGCTCTGCTCGATCTATTCAAGCAAGTCCAACAAGAAGAAGTTTTTGATGCGATCAAGATCGGCCTCGCGTCGCCCGACAAGATTCGTTCTTGGTCGTTCGGCGAAGTGAAGAAGCCTGAGACCATCAACTACCGCACGTTCAAGCCGGAGCGGGATGGTCTGTTCTGCGCGAAGATTTTTGGTCCGATCAAGGACTACGAATGCCTTTGCGGCAAGTACAAGCGCCTGAAGCACCGCGGCGTGATCTGCGAGAAGTGCGGCGTCGAAGTGACGCTGGCGAAGGTGCGTCGTGAGCGGATGGGCCACATCGAACTGGCCTCGCCGGTTGCGCACATCTGGTTCCTGAAGTCGTTGCCGTCGCGTCTGGGCATGGTGCTCGACATGACGCTGCGCGACATCGAGCGCGTGCTGTACTTCGAAGCCTATGTGGTGATCGATCCGGGCATGACGCCGCTGAAAGCGCGGCAGATCATGACGGAAGAGGATTACTACAACAAGGTCGAAGAGTACGGTGACGAATTCCGTGCCGAAATGGGTGCGGAAGGCGTTCGCGAGCTGCTGCGCGCGATCAACATCGACGAACAGGTCGAAATGCTGCGCACCGAACTCAAGAACACGGGTTCGGAAGCGAAGATCAAGAAGTACGCGAAGCGCCTGAAGGTGCTCGAGGCTTTCCAACGCTCGGGCATCAAGCCTGACTGGATGGTGCTCGAAGTGCTGCCGGTGCTGCCGCCGGAACTGCGTCCGCTGGTGCCGCTGGATGGCGGCCGTTTCGCGACGTCGGATCTGAACGACCTGTATCGCCGCGTGATCAACCGTAACAACCGGTTGAAGCGTCTGCTCGAACTGAAGGCGCCTGAAATCATCGTCCGCAACGAAAAGCGGATGCTGCAGGAAGCCGTCGATTCGCTGCTCGACAACGGCCGTCGCGGCAAGGCGATGACCGGCGCGAACAAGCGTCCGCTGAAGTCGCTCGCCGACATGATCAAGGGTAAGGGCGGTCGTTTCCGTCAGAACCTGCTCGGTAAGCGCGTCGACTACTCCGGCCGTTCGGTGATCGTGGTGGGTCCGACGCTCAAGCTGCATCAGTGCGGTCTGCCGAAGCTGATGGCGCTCGAACTGTTCAAGCCTTTCATCTTCAACAAGCTGGAAGTGATGGGCGTCGCGACGACCATCAAGGCCGCGAAGAAGGAAGTCGAGAACCAGACGCCGGTGGTGTGGGACATCCTCGAAGAGGTGATCCGCGAGCATCCGGTGATGCTGAACCGTGCGCCTACGCTTCACCGTCTCGGTATTCAGGCGTTCGAGCCCGTGCTGATCGAAGGCAAGGCGATTCAGCTGCACCCGCTCGTCTGCGCGGCGTTCAACGCCGACTTCGACGGTGACCAGATGGCCGTTCACGTGCCGCTGTCGCTCGAAGCGCAGATGGAAGCGCGCACGCTGATGCTGGCGTCGAACAACGTCCTGTTCCCGGCGAACGGCGATCCGTCGATCGTGCCGTCGCAGGATATCGTGCTGGGCCTTTACTACGCGTCGCGTGAAGCGATCAACGGCAAGGGCGAAGGCATGACGTTCACGGGCGTGTCGGAGGTGATCCGCGCGTACGAAAACAAGGAAGTCGAGCTGGCTTCGCGCGTCAACGTGCGTATCACCGAAATGGTGGCGAACGAGGACACGAGCGAAGGCGCGCCGGCGTTCGTGCCGAAGATCTCGCTGTACGCGACCACGGTCGGCCGTTCGATCCTGTCGGAGATTCTGCCGCCGGGTCTGCCGTTCTCGGTGCTGAACAAGCCGCTGAAGAAGAAGGAAATCTCGCGCCTGATCAACACGGCGTTCCGCAAGTGCGGTCTGCGCGAGACGGTGATCTTCGCCGACCAGCTGATGCAGATGGGCTTCCGCCTCGCAACGCGCGCCGGTATCTCGATCTGCGTGGACGACATGCTCGTGCCGCCGCAGAAAGAGACGATCGTCGGCGACGCTGCGAAGAAGGTGAAGGAGTACGACCGTCAGTACATGTCGGGTCTCGTCACCGCGCAGGAACGCTATAACAACGTGGTCGACATCTGGTCGGCGACGTCGGAAAGCGTCGGCAAGGCGATGATGGAGCAGCTCGCGACGGAACCCGTCACCGACCGTGACGGCAACGAAACGAAGCAGGAGTCGTTCAACTCCATCTACATGATGGCCGACTCGGGCGCTCGTGGTTCCGCGGTGCAGATTCGTCAGCTCGCGGGTATGCGCGGCCTGATGGCGAAGCCGGACGGCTCGATTATCGAGACGCCGATCACCGCGAACTTCCGCGAAGGTCTGAACGTGTTGCAGTACTTCATCTCGACGCACGGCGCTCGAAAGGGTCTGGCGGATACGGCACTGAAGACTGCGAACTCGGGCTACCTGACGCGTCGTCTCGTCGATGTGACGCAGGACTTGGTCGTCGTCGAAGACGATTGCGGCACCTCGAACGGCGTGGCGATGAAGGCGTTGGTCGAAGGCGGTGAAGTCGTCGAAGCGCTGCGTGACCGTATTCTCGGTCGTGTCGCGGTGGCGGACGTCGTCAATCCGGAAACGCAGGAAACGCTGTACGCGTCGGGCGATCTGCTCGACGAAGACGCGGTCGAGGAAATCGAACGCCTCGGCATCGACGAAGTGCGCGTGCGCACGCCGCTGACCTGCGAAACGCGCTATGGCCTGTGCGCCGCGTGCTACGGCCGTGACCTCGGCCGCGGTTCGCGCGTGAACGTCGGTGAGGCAGTGGGCGTGATCGCTGCGCAGTCGATCGGTGAGCCGGGCACGCAGCTGACGATGCGTACGTTCCACATCGGTGGTGCGGCATCGCGTGCGGCGGTTGCTTCGACGGTCGAAGCGAAGTCGAACGGTACGGTGCGCTTCACGGCGACGATGCGTTACGTCACCAACGCGAAGGGCGAGCAGGTCGTCATCTCGCGTTCGGGCGAGGCGATCATCGCGGACGACTTCGGTCGCGAGCGTGAGCGTCACAAGGTTCCGTACGGCGCGACGCTGCTGCAACTCGACGGCGCGCAGATCAAGGCCGGTGCGCAACTGGCTCAATGGGATCCGCTGACGCGTCCGATCATCACCGAGTGGGGCGGTACGGTGAAGTTCGAAAACGTCGAGGAAGGCGTGACCGTTGCGAAGCAGATCGACGACGTGACTGGTCTTTCGACCCTGGTCGTAATCGACGTGAAGCGTCGCGGCTCGCAGGCGTCGAAGAGCGTGCGTCCGCAGGTGAAACTGCTCGACGCGAACGGCGAGGAAGTGAAGATCCCGAACACCGAGCATTCGGTGCAGATCGGCTTCCAGGTCGGCGCACTGATCACCGTGAAGGATGGTCAGCAAGTGCAGGTCGGTGAAGTGCTGGCGCGTATCCCGGTTGAAGCGCAGAAGACGCGTGACATTACCGGTGGTCTGCCGCGCGTGGCCGAACTGTTCGAAGCGCGCTCGCCGAAGGACGCGGGTATTCTCGCGGAAGTCACGGGCACGACGTCGTTCGGTAAGGACACGAAGGGCAAGCAGCGTCTCGTCATCACGGATCTCGAGGGCAATCAGCACGAGTTCCTGATCGCGAAGGAAAAGCAGGTGCTGGTGCACGATGGTCAGGTCGTCAACAAGGGCGAAATGATCGTCGACGGTCCTGCCGATCCGCACGACATCCTGCGTCTGCAGGGTATCGAGGCGTTGTCACGCTACATCGTGGACGAAGTGCAGGACGTGTACCGTCTGCAGGGCGTGAAGATCAACGACAAGCACATCGAAGTGATCGTGCGTCAGATGCTGCGTCGTGTGCAGATCGTCGACAACGGCGATACGCGCTTCATTCCGGGCGAGCAGGTCGAACGTTCGGACATGCTGGACGAGAACGACAAGATGATCGCGGAAGACAAGCGTCCGGCGACGTACGACAACGTGCTGCTCGGTATCACGAAGGCATCGCTGTCGACCGACTCGTTCATCTCGGCGGCATCGTTCCAGGAAACGACCCGCGTGCTGACCGAAGCGGCGATCATGGGCAAGCGCGATGATCTGCGTGGCCTGAAGGAAAACGTGATCGTCGGCCGTCTGATTCCGGCTGGTACGGGTCTCGCGTTCCACAAGGCACGCAAGGCGAAGGAGTCGTCGGATCGCGAGCGTTTCGATCAGATCGCGGCCGAAGAGGCATTCGACTTTGGTACGCCGGAAACCCCGGCAGCGGAGCAGCAGCCGCATACCAACGAGTAAGCGTCTTTCGCTCGTAGTAGCCACGAACCGCTCAGCTTCGGCTGAGCGGTTTTTTTTTGCCTCTGCCATTCGGCTAACAACATATTCCTGCGCCTCGGCGCGCGCGGATGCGTTGGTAGAATTCGTTATCTCTCACGTTGCAGTGCACATCCCTCTTCCATGGCTCGGTCGCTCGAAATACTCAACGAAATCTTCGGCTATCCCGCATTTCGCGGACAACAGGCGGAGATCGTCGAGCATGTCGCGAACGGCGGCGATTCGCTCGTGCTGATGCCGACGGGCGGCGGCAAGTCGCTGTGCTACCAGATTCCCTCGCTCGTGCGCAGCGAGGCCGGGCTCGGCGCGGGTATCGTGGTGTCGCCATTGATCGCGCTGATGCAGGACCAGGTCGCGGCTCTGACGGAAGTCGGCGTGCGCGCCGCATATCTGAATTCGACCTTGTCGGGCGCGGAGGCCGCGGCCACCGAGCGGGCGCTGCGCGAAGGCGACATCGATCTCCTTTACGTCGCACCCGAACGCCTGATGACGCCGCGCTTTCTCGAACTGCTCGAGCGCGCGCGCGTCGGACTTTTCGCCATCGACGAAGCGCATTGCGTGTCGCAATGGGGGCACGATTTCCGTCCTGAGTACATCCAGCTTTCCGTGCTGCACGAGCGGTTTCCGGATGTGCCGCGGATCGCGCTCACCGCGACTGCCGATGCGATCACGCGCGATGAGATCGTCCATCGGCTCGCGCTGGACGATGCGCGCATATTCGTTTCCAGCTTCGACCGGCCGAACATTCGCTATCGGATCGTCGAGAAGGACAACGCGCGTTCGCAACTGCTCGATTTCATCCGCGCCGAGCATACGAACAAGGACGGCACGACCGATGCGGGCGTCGTGTATTGCCTGTCGCGGCGGAAAGTCGAGGAAACCGCGGACTGGCTGAAAGGCCAGGGCATCCGCGCGCTGCCTTACCACGCGGGCATGGAGTTCGAGACGCGCCAGAAGCATCAGGAGATGTTTCAGCGCGAGGAAGGCATCGTCATGTGCGCGACGATCGCGTTCGGCATGGGCATCGATAAACCGGATGTCCGCTTCGTCGCGCATCTGGATTTGCCCAAGAGCGTCGAAGGCTATTACCAGGAGACGGGCCGCGCCGGCCGCGACGGTCTGCCGGCGAACGCATGGATGGCGTACGGGCTGGGCGACGTCGTGCAACAGCGCAAGATGATCGACGAATCCGAGGCTGACGACGCGCACAAGCGCGTGCAGAGCGGCAAGCTCGATGCCTTGCTGGGTCTGTGTGAGGCGGCGTCCTGTCGTCGCGTGCGCCTCCTCGCGTATTTTGGCGAGACGAGCAAGCCGTGCGGCAACTGCGATACATGTCTCGAGCCGCCCGCGTCATTCGATGCCACCCGCGAAGCGCAAATGGCGCTGTCGTGCGTGTATCGTGCGCAGAAAGCGAGCGGCTTCCATTTCGGCGCGGGCCATCTCATCGACATCCTTCGTGGTACCCGCAGTGAGAAAGTCCTGCAGCGCGGACACGAGAAGATATCGACCTTCGGCGTCGGCGCCGCGCTCTCCGAACCCGAATGGCGCGCCGTGTTCCGGCAACTCGTCGCGTTCGGCTATCTCGCTGTCGATCACGACGGTTTCGGCGCGCTCGTGCTGACCGACGCCAGCAAGCCCGTGCTGAAGGGCGAAGAGCAAGTCACGCTGCGCAAGTATGTGAAGCCGACTCGGGCGCGCCAGTCCTCCAGCCGTACTGGTGAACGCGCGGATCCGACCGCCGGCATGTCGGCACGCGAAAAGGCGCGTTGGGAGCGCCTGCGCGCCTGGCGCGCAGAGACCGCGAAGAGCGACGGCGTGCCGGCCTACGTCATCTTCCACGATGCCACGCTCGCCGAGATCGTCCGCAGCGATCCCGACACGATCGACGATCTGCGCCACATTCCCGGGATCGGCGTGCGCAAGTTGGAGCGCTTCGGCGACGAAGTGCTCGCCGTTGTCGGCTCCGACTGATGTCTGGCTTGCGAAAAGCCGTCGAAATCATCGCAACCTATTGACCCGATTGCGATTTTCGGAATATCATGCTTGGTTCTCGTTCTCGGTCCGACTTTGGGCCTGGCTCAGCGCCGGGTGTGAATGGCGGAATTCATCGGCGAGATAGTCAAACGCGTAGCTCTTTTCGCTTTGCCCGAAAGAGTTTCGCGGATTTTGTTCATTTTTAGGATTAAACAATGCCAACCATCAATCAACTGGTTCGCAAAGGCCGCGCGTCGGAAACGACGAAAAGCAAGTCGCCGGCCCTGCAGGACTGCCCTCAGCGTCGTGGCGTGTGCACTCGCGTGTACACCACGACGCCGAAGAAGCCGAACTCGGCACTCCGTAAAGTCGCCAAGGTTCGTCTGACGAACGGCTTCGAAGTCATTTCGTACATCGGCGGTGAAGGCCACAACCTGCAAGAGCACTCGGTTGTGCTGATCCGCGGCGGCCGTGTGAAGGACTTGCCGGGTGTGCGTTACCACATGGTTCGCGGCTCGCTGGATACCCAGGGCGTCAAGGATCGTAAGCAAGCTCGCTCGAAGTACGGTGCGAAGCGCGCGAAGGCCGGCAAGTAAGTCGCGGTCGGAAGTAAGAATCAGGAATCAGGTCGCCGCAAGGCGGTTAAGGCGGTGGTGCCGGAAGTGCCGGTGCTGTCGAGTAAGTGGTCACCCGGCCAAGCTGGTTTAGTCGAATAGATGGATCGGGTTTGTTGGTGGCCGCGGAGTTGAGAATCAGCTCCAACTGAAAAAGTAAAGGAAGAATCATGCCGCGTCGTCGCGAAGTCCCCAAGCGGGAAGTGTTGCCGGATCCGAAGTTCGGTAACGTAGATGTAGCCAAGTTCATGAACGTGCTGATGCTCTCCGGCAAGAAGTCGGTTGCCGAGCGTATCGTGTACGGCGCTTTTGAACAGATCCAGACCAAGGGTGGCAAGGACCCGCTGGAAGTGTTCACGGTTGCGCTCAACAACGTGAAGCCGGTGGTCGAAGTGAAGAGCCGTCGCGTTGGTGGTGCCAACTATCAGGTTCCGGTCGAAGTGCGTCCCTCGCGTCGTATGGCATTGGCGATGCGTTGGTTGCGTGAAGCCGCGAAGAAGCGCAGCGAAAAGTCGATGGCCCTGCGCCTGGCAGGTGAACTCTCCGAAGCGGCTGAAGGCCGTGGCGGCGCGATGAAGAAGCGCGATGAAGTTCACCGCATGGCAGAGGCCAACAAGGCATTCTCGCACTTCCGTTTCTAAGCTCCCGCTCGTAGAGCAAACGGAAAAATCAGGGCGGGTGCGCTACTCCAGGCGCCTCGCCCGTTTGTGTTAGGGCGCGCTCGCATTCGCAGGCGCGTCGACCGAAAAAGGATCGAAAGTGGCTCGCAAGACACCTATCGAGCGCTACCGCAATATCGGTATCAGCGCTCACATCGACGCCGGCAAAACGACGACGACCGAGCGCATCCTGTTCTACACGGGCGTGAATCACAAGATCGGTGAAGTTCACGACGGCGCAGCAACGATGGACTGGATGGAGCAGGAGCAGGAGCGCGGCATCACCATCACGTCGGCTGCTACCACGGCCTTCTGGAAGGGCATGGGCGGCAACTATCCCGAGCACCGCATCAACATCATCGACACCCCGGGGCACGTCGACTTCACGATCGAAGTGGAGCGCTCGATGCGCGTTCTCGACGGCGCGTGCATGGTCTACTGTGCAGTGGGCGGCGTGCAGCCGCAGTCGGAAACCGTGTGGCGTCAGGCTAATAAGTACAAGGTTCCCCGTCTCGCGTTCGTCAACAAGATGGACCGTACCGGCGCGAACTTCTTCAAGGTCTACGACCAGTTGAAGAACCGCCTGAAGGCGAACCCGGTTCCCGTCGTGGTGCCGATCGGCTCGGAAGAAAACTTCAAGGGCGTGGTTGATCTCCTGAAGATGAAGGCGATCATTTGGGACGAAGCGTCCCAGGGCACGAAGTTCGACTACGTCGAGATTCCCGCTGAACTCGTCGATACGTGCAACGAGTGGCGCGAGAAGATGATCGAGTCGGCTGCCGAAGCCAGCGAAGAGCTGATGGAAAAGTATCTCGGCGGCGAAGAGCTGACCGAAGCGGAAATCGTCAAAGCGATCCGCGACCGGACCATCGCGTGCGAAATCCAGCCGATGCTCTGCGGCACTGCGTTCAAGAACAAGGGCGTGCAGCGCATGCTCGACGCTGTGATCGACTTCCTGCCGTCGCCGGTCGACATTCCGCCGGTTACGGGCGAACTCGAAAGCGGCGAGAAGGCCGAGCGCCGTGCTGCCGACGACGAGAAGTTCTCCGCGCTGGCGTTCAAGATCATGACGGACCCGTTTGTCGGTCAGCTGATCTTCTTCCGCGTGTACTCTGGCGTCGTGAATTCCGGTGACACCGTGCTGAACGCGACCAAGGACAAGAAGGAACGTCTGGGCCGTATTCTGCAGATGCACGCGAACCAGCGCGAAGAAATCAAGGAAGTGCGCGCGGGCGACATCGCGGCGGCCGTCGGCCTGAAGGAAGCGACCACCGGCGACACGCTGTGCGATCCGCAGCACCCGATCGTGCTCGAACGCATGATTTTCCCGGAGCCGGTGATTTCGCAGGCTGTGGAGCCGAAGACCAAGGCTGACCAGGAGAAGATGGGCCTGGCGCTGAACCGTCTCGCGCAGGAAGACCCGTCTTTCCGCGTTCAAACGGACGAGGAATCGGGCCAGACGATCATCTCGGGCATGGGCGAGCTCCACCTCGAAATTCTCGTCGACCGCATGAAGCGCGAATTCAACGTGGAAGCAACGGTCGGCAAGCCGCAGGTTGCGTACCGCGAAACCATTCGCACGACGGCTGCAGATGTTGACGGCAAGTTCGTCAAGCAGTCGGGTGGTCGCGGCCAGTACGGTCACGCGGTCATCACGCTCGAGCCGAACGAGCAGGGCAAGGGCTACGAGTTCCTGGACGAGATCAAGGGCGGCGTGATTCCGCGCGAATACATCCCGGCCGTGGACAAGGGTATCCAGGAAACGCTGAAGTCGGGCGTGCTGGCGGGCTTCCCGGTGGTCGACGTGAAGGTTCACCTGACGTTCGGTTCGTATCACGACGTGGACTCGAACGAAAACGCGTTCCGCATGGCCGGCTCGATGGCCTTCAAGGAAGCAATGCGCAAGGCGAGCCCGGTCATCCTCGAACCGATGATGGCTGTGGAAGTCGAAACGCCGGAAGACTACATGGGTAACGTGATGGGCGACCTGTCGGGCCGTCGCGGTATCGTGCAGGGCATGGAAGACATGGTCGGCGGCGGCAAGATCGTCCGCGCTGAAGTGCCGCTGTCGGAAATGTTCGGCTACTCGACGTCGCTGCGTTCGCTGACACAAGGCCGCGCCACGTACACGATGGAGTTCAAGCACTACGCCGAAGCTCCGCGTAACGTCGCCGACGCGATCATCAACGCCAAGGGTAAGTAAAACCCGCAAGTAATTCGGCGCAAGCCACAAGCTTTAACCGATAACCAAACTTTGAAAGAAGGTAATCATGGCAAAAGGTAAATTCGAGCGGACCAAGCCGCACGTGAACGTGGGCACGATCGGTCACGTTGACCACGGCAAGACCACGCTGACGGCAGCGATCACGACGGTTCTCACGCAGAAGTTCGGCGGCGAGGCGAAGGCGTACGACCAGATCGACGCGGCGCCGGAAGAAAAGGCGCGTGGTATCACGATCAACACCGCGCACGTCGAGTACGAAACGGCTAACCGCCACTACGCACACGTCGACTGCCCGGGCCACGCTGACTATGTGAAGAACATGATCACGGGCGCGGCGCAGATGGACGGCGCCATCCTGGTGTGCTCGGCCGCTGACGGCCCGATGCCGCAAACGCGTGAGCACATCCTGCTGGCCCGTCAGGTTGGCGTGCCGTACATCATCGTGTTCCTGAACAAGTGCGACATGGTGGACGACGCCGAGCTGCTCGAACTCGTCGAAATGGAAGTGCGTGAGCTTCTGTCGAAGTACGACTTCCCGGGCGACGACACCCCGATCATCAAGGGTTCGGCCAAGCTGGCGCTGGAAGGCGACAAGGGCGAGCTGGGCGAAGTGGCGATCATGAACCTGGCCGACGCGCTGGATTCGTACATCCCGACGCCGGAGCGCGCAGTTGACGGTTCGTTCCTGATGCCGGTGGAAGACGTGTTCTCGATCTCGGGTCGCGGCACGGTGGTGACGGGCCGCGTCGAGCGCGGTGTGGTCAAGGTCGGCGAGGAAATCGAAATCGTCGGTATCAAGCCGACGGTGAAGACGACCTGCACGGGCGTGGAAATGTTCCGCAAGCTGCTCGACCAAGGTCAGGCGGGCGACAACGTCGGTATCCTGCTGCGCGGCACGAAGCGTGAAGACGTGGAGCGTGGTCAGGTTCTGGCCAAGCCGGGTTCGATCACGCCGCACACGCACTTCACGGCTGAAGTGTACGTGCTGAGCAAGGACGAAGGCGGCCGTCACACGCCGTTCTTCAACAACTACCGTCCGCAGTTCTACTTCCGTACGACGGACGTGACGGGCTCGATCGAGCTGCCGAAGGACAAGGAAATGGTGATGCCGGGCGACAACGTGTCGATCACGGTCAAGCTGATCGCCCCGATCGCCATGGAAGAAGGTCTGCGCTTCGCCATCCGCGAAGGTGGCCGTACCGTCGGCGCCGGTGTCGTTGCAAAGATTATCGAGTAAAATCTCCGATTCGCTCGATTTGAAGTTGCAGTACTGAAGTACAGATTGGAGCCGGGTGCTCGCCCTCAGCGAGTGTCCGGTTCCACGCTCTTTTGCCTAATGTGCGGTGCAACACCGCCTCGCTCTTTTCAAGGAATCGTCATGCAAAACCAGAAAATCCGCATTCGTCTGAAGGCTTTCGACTATCGTCTGATCGACCAATCGGCAGCCGAAATCGTCGATACGGCGAAGCGGACTGGCGCGATCGTCCGCGGCCCGGTGCCGCTGCCCACGCGTATTCAGCGTTTTGACATCCTGCGTTCGCCGCACGTCAACAAGACCTCGCGCGACCAGCTCGAAATCCGTACCCACCAGCGCCTGATGGACATCGTCGATCCGACGGACAAGACCGTCGACGCGTTGATGAAGCTCGATCTGCCGGCTGGCGTCGACGTCGAGATCAAGCTGCAGTAAATCCCAAAAGCATGTCCGGCGCGCTTCCTGGCGCGTCGGAAGGTGCTAAGTCTTTGATTGCTTGCGGGATTCGAAAAGCCTTGTTATACTCCAAGGCTTTTCGCGCCTATGCGCACGAAAAAGACGCAAGAAAGCCGCCCCAGTTTCTCGTAACGAAGCCGGCATTTGTAAATCAGCCCCGACCAATCGCAGTTGGGAATGGAGAAAACGATGAGCCTTGGACTCGTAGGTCGCAAGGTTGGCATGACCCGTATCTTCACGCCTGAAGGGGATTCGATCCCCGTCACCGTGCTGGACGTGTCGGACAACCGCGTGACGCAGATCAAGACCGTTGAAACGGATGGTTATACCGCCGTTCAGGTTGCATTCGGTGCTCGCCGCGCGTCTCGCGTGACGAAGCCTCTGGCGGGTCATCTCGCCAAAGCCGGCGTTCAAGCCGGTGAAATCCTCAAGGAATTCCATATCGAAACGGCCAAGGCAGGCGAACTGTCGAACGGCGCCGTTATCGGTACGGACATCTTCGAAGTCGGCCAGAAGGTTGACGTGCAAGGCACGTCGATCGGTAAGGGTTATGCCGGCACGATCAAGCGCTACAACTTCGCCTCGGGCCGCGCAACGCACGGTAACTCGCGTTCGCACAACGTCCCGGGTTCGATCGGTATGGCGCAGGATCCGGGTCGCGTGTTTCCGGGTAAGCGCATGACGGGTCACCTCGGTGACGTCACCGTCACGGTTCAAAATCTCGAAATCGCCCGCATCGACGCTGAGCGTAATCTTCTGCTCGTCCGCGGTGCTGTTCCGGGTGCGAAGGGCGGCAAGGTCTTCGTGACCCCGGCCGTCAAGACGCGTGCTGTGAAAGGAGCGAAATAATGGAACTTAAGCTCCTGAATGCCAATGGTCAGGAAGGCGCTGGCGTGAACGCATCGGACGTCGTGTTCGGTCGCGATTACAACGAAGCCCTGATTCACCAGGTCGTCGTCGCTTATCAGGCGAACGCACGTAGCGGTAACCGCGCGCAGAAGGACCGCGAGCAGGTCAAGCACACCACCAAGAAGCCGTGGCGTCAGAAGGGTACGGGCCGCGCTCGTGCCGGTATGTCGTCGAGCCCGTTGTGGCGTGGCGGTGGTCGCATTTTCCCGAACTCGCCGGAAGAAAACTTCTCGCACAAGGTCAACAAGAAGATGCATCGTGCAGGCCTCTGCTCGATCTTCTCGCAACTGGCTCGCGAAGGCCGCATCGCCGTGGTCGAAGACCTCGCGCTCGAAGCCCCGAAGACCAAGCTGTTGGCCGAAAAATTCAAGGCGATGGGTCTCGAATCCGTGTTGGTGATTACCGATACGGTCGACGAGAACCTGTACCTCGCGTCGCGCAACCTGGCCCACGTGGCGGTTGTCGAGCCGCGTTACGCCGACCCGCTCTCGCTGATCTACTTCAAGAAGATTCTGATCACGAAGGCTGCGGTCGCTCAGATCGAGGAGTTGCTGTCATGAGCGAAGTTCGCAAAAACGATCATCGTTTGATGCAAGTTCTGCTCGCGCCGGTGATCTCCGAAAAGGCGACGCTGGTTGCCGACAAGAACGAACAAGTCGTGTTCGAAGTCGCGCCGGACGCCACGAAGCAGGAAGTAAAGGCTGCTGTCGAGCTGCTGTTCAAGGTCGAAGTCAATTCCGTCAACGTGCTCGTCACGAAGGGCAAGGCAAAGCGCTTTGGCCGCTTCAACGGCAAGCGCAAGGACGTGAAGAAGGCGTACGTCTGCCTGAAGCCCGGCCAGGAAATCAACTTTGAAGCGGAGGCCAAGTAATCATGGCAATCGTGAAAGTTAAGCCGACCTCGCCGGGTCGCCGCGCGATGGTCAAGATCGTCAACAAGGATCTGCACAAGGGCAAGCCGCACGCGGCGCTGCTCGACTCGCAATCCAAGTCGGCGGGCCGTAACAACAACGGCCGTATCACCACGCGTCACCAGGGTGGTGGTCACAAGCAGCACTATCGTATCGTCGATTTCCGTCGCAACAAGGACGGCATTCCGGCGAAGGTCGAGCGTCTCGAGTACGACCCGAACCGTAGCGCGAACATCGCGCTGGTTCTGTACGCAGACGGCGAGCGTCGCTACATCATCGCGCCGAAGGGCGTGGCCGTTGGCGCGCAGCTGATGTCCGGTTCGGAAGCGCCGATCCGCGCAGGCAACACCCTGCCGATCCGCAACATCCCGGTCGGTACAACGATCCACTGCATCGAAATGCTTCCGGGCAAGGGTGCGCAAATCGCGCGTTCGGCCGGTACGTCGGCGATGCTGCTGGCTCGCGAAGGCGTCTACGCTCAAGTGCGTCTGCGTTCGGGCGAAATCCGCCGCGTGCACGTCGAGTGCCGCGCGACGATCGGCGAAGTGGGTAACGAAGAGCACAGCCTCCGTCAAATCGGTAAGGCTGGTGCAAACCGCTGGCGCGGTATCCGTCCGACGGTGCGCGGTGTTGCAATGAACCCGATCGATCACCCGCACGGTGGTGGTGAAGGCCGCACGGCAGCAGGTCGCGATCCGGTGAGCCCGTGGGGCACGCCGACGAAGGGCTATCGCACCCGCAGCAACAAGCGCACGACGACGATGATCGTCCAGCGCCGTCACAAGCGTTAAGGAGTAGGCAATGACACGTTCTGCTAAAAAAGGTCCGTTCTGCGACGCTCATTTGCTGAAGAAGGTTGAGGCGGCTGCATCGACGCGCGACAAGAAGCCGATCAAGACCTGGTCGCGTCGTTCGACGATTCTGCCGGACTTCATCGGTCTGACGATCGCTGTTCACAACGGCCGTCAACACGTTCCGGTGTACGTCACGGAAAACATGGTCGGCCACAAGCTTGGCGAGTTCGCACTGACCCGTACGTTCAAGGGTCACGCGGCCGACAAGAAGGCCAAGAAATAAGGGGCTATCAAGATGGAAGTGAAAGCAATTCATCGCGGTGCCCGCATCTCGGCGCAGAAAACGCGCCTTGTGGCTGACCAGATTCGTGGTTTGCCGGTCGACAAGGCGCTGAACGTTCTGACGTTCTCGCCGAAGAAGGCGGCGGGTATCGTCAAGAAGGTCGTGCTGTCTGCGATCGCGAATGCGGAACACAACGAAGGCGCCGATATCGACGAGCTCAAGATCACGAGCATCTACGTCGACAAGGCTGCTTCGCTGAAGCGTTTCACCGCACGCGCAAAGGGTCGCGGTAACCGCATCGAGAAGCAATCCTGTCACATCACTGTGACGGTCGGGAATTAAGGAGCCATACGATGGGACAGAAAATTCATCCGACTGGCTTCCGTTTGGCCGTCAGCCGTAATTGGGCTTCGCGCTGGTATGCGAACAACAACAATTTCGCGGCGATGTTGCAGGAAGACATCGGTGTTCGTGAATACCTGAAGAAGAAGCTGAAGAACGCTTCGGTCGGTCGCGTCGTCATCGAGCGTCCGGCGAAGAACGCGCGCATCACGATTTACAGCTCGCGTCCGGGCGTTGTCATCGGCAAGAAGGGCGAGGACATCGAATCGCTGAAGGCTGAACTGCAGAAGCGCATGGGCGTTCCGGTTCACGTCAACATCGAAGAGATCCGCAAGCCGGAAACCGATGCTCAGCTGATCGCTGACTCCATCACGCAACAGCTCGAGCGCCGGATCATGTTCCGCCGCGCGATGAAGCGCGCGATGCAGAACGCGATGCGTCTTGGCGCCCAGGGCATCAAGATCATGAGCGCGGGCCGCCTGAACGGTATCGAAATCGCTCGTACCGAGTGGTATCGCGAAGGTCGCGTGCCCCTCCATACGCTGCGTGCGGATATCGACTACGCGACGTCGGAAGCGAAGACCACGTACGGCATCATCGGCGTGAAGGTGTGGGTCTACAAGGGCGACACGCTGGGCCGTAACGAAGCGCCGGTGGTGGAAGAAGTGGCGGAAGAAAAGCGTCCGCGCCGCAACGCACGTCCGGGTGGCGATCGCCGTCCGCGCCGTGACGGTGAAGGCGCTCCGGCTGGTGCGCGTCGTGGTGCACCCCGTCGCGCTGGCGGTGACGCGAAGACTGGAGAATAACGATGCTGCAACCGAAACGCAGAAAGTATCGCAAAGAGCAGAAAGGTCGTAACACCGGCAAGGCGACGCGCGGCAACGCAGTGTCGTTCGGTGAATACGGTCTGAAGGCTATCGGTCGCGGCCGTTTGACCGCGCGTCAAATCGAAGCGGCGCGTCGTGCAATGACGCGTCACATCAAGCGTGGCGGCCGGATCTGGATCCGTATTTTCCCGGACAAGCCGATTTCGCAGAAGCCGGCCGAAGTGCGTATGGGTAACGGTAAGGGTAACCCGGAGTACTACGTCGCTGAAATTCAACCGGGCAAGATGCTGTACGAAATGGACGGTGTCTCCGAAGAACTGGCGCGCGAAGCGTTCCGTCTGGCTGCAGCCAAGCTGCCGCTCAAGACGAACTTCGTCGTTCGTCAGCTCGGCGCCTAAGGAGTAAATGATGAAGGCATCTGAACTTCACCAGAAAGACCAGGCCGCGCTCAACAAAGAGCTGTCGGACCTGCTGAAGGCGCAATTTGGCTTGCGTATGCAACTCGCGACCCAGCAGCTCACGAACACGAGCCAGCTGAAGAAGGTCCGTCGCGACATCGCACGTGTGCGCACCGTCCTGACTGAGAAGGCGAACCAGAAATGAACGATAGCGTAAAAACCTCGCTCAAGCGGACGCTGGTCGGCAAGGTCGTCAGCAACAAGATGGACAAGACGGTCACCGTTCTGGTCGAGCACCGCGTGAAGCATCCGATCTACGGCAAGTACGTCGTGCGCTCCAAGAAGTACCACGCGCATGACGACGCGAACACGTACAACGAAGGCGATCTCGTCGAAATCCAGGAAACCCGTCCGATTTCGAAGACGAAGGCCTGGGTTGTGTCGAAGCTTGTTGAAGCGGCTCGCGTAATCTAAAGCCGAAGTAGCAGTACCACGATGCAGTAGCAAATCGTGTCGCAGTAAGTTTCGCTTGCAAGACCGAGATTATTTGTTATAATCTCGGTCTTCCCTCTTTGTGGGAGCCCCGTCGCGGGCGAAACTGGTGGGGGAAGCCGGTTCGGGCGCCAGCCTGAGTCGACAGATTCACCGGATTGCGATGGCGGGTTTCGTCTGCCCTCGCTGCCTGTTCTAACCCAAGCAGCCAGTTGGCTGACGGGACCAAGACTGACCGGCTGTGCCATGGTGGTGCGACCGGATTAAGTTGGGAAAGATAAACCATGATCCAGACCGAAACTCGGCTTGAAGTGGCCGACAACACGGGTGCGCGTGAAGTCATGTGCATCAAGGTGCTCGGCGGTTCGAAGCGTCGTTACGCTAGCATTGGCGACATCATCAAGGTGACCGTCAAGGAAGCGACGCCGCGCGGACGCGTGAAGAAGGGCGAAATTTACAACGCCGTGGTCGTTCGTACGGCCAAGGGCGTGCGTCGCCAGGATGGCTCGCTCATCAAGTTCGACGGCAATGCCGCCGTTCTGTTGAATACGAAGCTCGAGCCGATCGGCACGCGTATTTTCGGGCCGGTTACGCGTGAACTGCGTAGCGAACGATTCATGAAGATCGTTTCGCTCGCGCCGGAAGTGCTGTAAGGAGTCGCGATGAACAAGATTCGCAAGGGTGACGAAGTCATCGTCATCACCGGCAAGGACAAGGGCAAGCGCGGTACCGTGCTGGCCGTTGCGGAAGACCGTGTCACGGTCGAGGGCATCAACCTCGTCAAGAAGCACGTGAAGCCGAACCCGATGAAGGGTACGACGGGCGGTGTGGAAGCCAAAACGATGCCGCTGCATATTTCGAACGTCGCATTGGTCGACGCGAATGGCAAGGCATCGCGTGTGGGCATCAAGGTCGAAGACGGAAAGAAGGTTCGCTTCTTGAAGTCGACCGGCGCCACGCTTAACGCCTGACGCGGAGTTAAAAAATGGCTCGTCTGCAAGAGATTTATAAAGAAAAGGTTGTGCCGCAACTCGTCGAAAAGTTCGGCTACAAGTCTGTCATGGAAGTGCCGCGCATCACCAAGATCACCCTGAACATGGGTCTTGGCGAAGCCGTCGCCGACAAGAAGATCATCGAAAACGCCGTGGGCGACCTGACGAAGATCGCTGGCCAGAAGCCGGTCATCACGAAGGCGCGCAAGGCAATCGCAGGCTTCAAGATTCGTCAGGGCTACCCGATCGGCGCGATGGTCACGCTGCGCGGCCAAGCGATGTACGAATTCCTCGACCGTTTCGTGACCGTTGCGCTCCCCCGTGTGCGCGACTTCCGTGGCGTGTCGGGCCGTGCATTCGACGGTCGTGGCAACTACAACATCGGTGTGAAAGAGCAGATCATTTTCCCCGAAATCGACTACGACAAGATCGACGCGCTGCGTGGGCTGAACATCAGCATCACGACCACCGCGAAGACTGACGACGAAGCAAAGGCGCTGCTCGCCGGCTTCAAGTTCCCGTTCAGAAACTGAGGTTACCGTGGCTAAACTGGCACTGATCGAACGTGAAAAGAAGCGCGCGCGCCTGGCAGCCAAGTACGCTCCGAAGCGTGCTGAGCTGAAGGCTGTGATCGATGACGCAAGCAAGTCGGACGAAGAGCGTTACTTCGCGCGTCTGGCGCTGCAACAACTGCCGCGTAACTCGAACCCCACTCGCAAGCGTAACCGCTGCGCGATCACGGGTCGCCCGCGTGGCACGTTCCGTAAGTTCGGACTCGCACGCGGCAAGATTCGTGAAATCGCTTTCCGCGGCGAAATCCCTGGCCTGACCAAGGCGAGCTGGTAATAGGAGAAACATAAATGAGCATGAGTGATCCTATCGCCGATATGCTGACTCGCATCCGCAATGCGCAGATGGTCGAGAAGGTTTCGGTGACTATGCCCTCGTCGAAAGTCAAGGTTGCGATTGCGCAGGTTTTGAAGGACGAAGGTTATATCGACGACTTCGCAGTGAAAGCTGAAGGCGCGAAGATCGAATTGAACATCGCGTTGAAGTACTACGCTGGCCGTCCGGTGATCGAGCGCCTCGAGCGCGTCTCGAAGCCTGGTCTGCGCGTGTACCGCGGTCGCAACGACATTCCGCAGGTCATGAATGGCCTCGGCGTTGCAATCGTGTCGACGCCGAAGGGTGTGATGACCGACCGCAAGGCGCGCCAGAATGGCGTCGGCGGTGAAGTCATCTGCTACGTCGCTTAACGCCTAAGGAGAAGAAACATGTCTCGAGTAGGTAAAAGCCCGATCGCGCTGCCGCAAGGCGCCGAAGTGGCCATCAAGGGCGACGTCATCACCGTTAAGGGCCCGCTCGGCACGATCTCGCAACCGGCCAACAAGCTGGTGACCGTGACGAACGACAACGGCACGTTGAAACTCGCTCCGGCCGACGAAAGTCGTGAAGCGAACGCGATGTCCGGCACGATGCGCGCCCTGGTGGCGAACATGGTGCAGGGCGTCACCAAGGGTTTCGAGCGCAAGCTGACGCTGGTTGGCGTTGGTTATCGTGCGCAAGCGCAAGGCGACAAGCTGAACCTGTCGCTGGGTTTCTCGCACCCCGTGGTGCACCAGATGCCGGAAGGCGTCAAGGCTGAAACCCCGTCGCAGACCGAAATCGTGATCAAGGGGATCGACAAGCAGAAAGTCGGACAGACCGCAGCAGAAGTGCGCGGCTATCGTCCGCCTGAGCCGTACAAGGGCAAAGGCGTGCGCTATTCCGACGAGGTCGTGATCCTCAAAGAAACGAAGAAGAAGTAAGGGTGCGCAATCATGGATAAGACTCAATCTCGCCTGCGCCGCGCTCGTCAGACGCGTATCAAGATCGCTGAGCTGCAGGTTCCGCGTCTGGCCGTGCATCGCACGAATACGCATATCTACGCGCAAGTGTTCTCGGCATGCGGTACGAAAGTCGTGGCTAGCGCCTCGACGCTCGAAGCTGAAGTGCGCGCTGAACTCGCCGACAAGTCGGGCAAGGGCGGCAACGTCAATGCTGCGACCCTGATCGGCAAGCGTATCGCCGAAAAGGCCAAGGCTGCCGGCATCGAATCCGTCGCCTTTGACCGCTCGGGTTTCCGCTACCACGGCCGCGTGAAGGCGCTGGCTGATGCGGCGCGTGAAGCCGGGCTCAAGTTCTAAGGGAAGAATTCGTCATGGCAAAGATGCAAGCGAAAGTTCAGGCTGACGAACGCGACGACGGCCTGCGCGAAAAGATGATTTCGGTCAACCGCGTGACCAAGGTCGTGAAGGGTGGCCGGATTCTCGGCTTCGCCGCACTGACCGTGGTTGGCGACGGTGACGGCCGGATCGGCATGGGCAAGGGCAAGGCCAAGGAAGTTCCGGTCGCCGTTCAAAAGGCAATGGAACAGGCCCGCCGCAACATGTTCAAGGTGCCCCTGAAGAACGGCACGCTGCAACACGAAGTGCACGGCAAGCACGGCGCATCGGCGGTCCTCCTCGCTCCGGCGAAGGACGGTACCGGCGTGATCGCTGGCGGCCCGATGCGCGCAGTGTTCGACGTGATGGGCGTGCAAAACGTTGTGGCCAAGAGCCACGGTTCGACGAACCCGTACAACCTCGTTCGCGCAACGCTGGACGGTCTGCGCAAGCAGTCGACCCCGGCCGACATCGCGGCGAAGCGTGGTAAGTCCGTCGAAGACATTCTGGGCTAAGGTGGTCACCATGTCTGAAAAAACTGTCAAGGTTCAGCTCGTCAAGAGTCTGATCGGGACCCGCGAAACGCACCGGGCGACGGTGCGTGGCCTCGGCCTGCGCCGCCTCAACTCGGTCTCCGAGTTGCAGGACACGCCGGCAGTGCGCGGGATGATCAACAAGGTTTCGTACCTCGTTAAGGTCATCAGCTAAGCGGCTGACCCTAGGATCCAAGGAGTTGAACATGGAATTGAATAACCTGAAGCCGGCAGAAGGCGCGAAGCACGCTAAGCGTCGCGTCGGTCGCGGTATTGGTTCGGGCCTCGGCAAGACCGCCGGCCGCGGCCATAAGGGTCAGAAATCGCGTTCGGGCGGCTTTCACAAGGTCGGCTTCGAAGGCGGTCAGATGCCTCTGCAGCGTCGTCTGCCGAAGCGTGGCTTTACCTCGCTGACGAAGGAATTCGTCGGTGAAGTGCGCCTCTCTGATCTGGAAAAGCTGCCGGTCGACGAAATCGATCTGTTGGCGCTGAAGCAAGCGGGTCTGGTCGGCGAACTCATCAAGAGCGCAAAGATCATCAAGACCGGCGAGATTACGCGCAAGGTCACGGTGAAGGGCCTGACGGCAACGAAGGGCGCCCGTGAGGCAATCGAAGCCGCTGGCGGCTCGTTCGCCGAGTAACGCGCTTTCGCCGTTACTAGCACTAGCATCGGAGAAGGTACTTGGCTAACAGCCCGAGTCTCGCAAAAACCGGTCGAAGCGCGGCGAAATTCGGCGATCTGCGTCGGCGTGCAGTGTTCCTGCTGCTGGCGCTGATCGTCTACCGCATTGGTGCGCATATTCCGGTACCCGGCATCGATCCGGATCAACTGGCCAAGCTGTTCCAAAGCCAGTCAGGCGGCATCCTGGGCATGTTCAACATGTTCTCGGGTGGCGCGCTGTCGCGATTCACGATCTTTGCACTGGGCATCATGCCCTACATTTCGGCGTCGATCATCATGCAGTTGCTGTCGATCGTGTCGCCGCAGATGGAGGCGTTGAAGAAGGAAGGGCAAGCGGGACAACGGAAGATCACGCAGTACACGCGTATCTTTACGGTGGTTCTGGCGACCTTCCAGGCGTTCGGTATCGCGGTTGCGCTGGAAAATCAGCCGGCTTTGGTGCTGGACCCCGGCATGGTGTTCCGGCTGACGACGGTCGTCACGCTGGTGACGGGCACGATGTTCCTGATGTGGCTCGGTGAGCAGATCACGGAGCGCGGTCTCGGCAACGGCATCTCGATCATCATCTTCGGTGGTATCGCGGCGGGCTTCCCGAACGCAATCGGTGGCCTGTTCGAGCTGGTTCGCACCGGTTCGATGAGCATCATCTCGGCGATCATCATCGTCGTGTTGATCGCGGCGGTCACGTATCTGGTCGTGTTCATCGAACGCGGTCAACGCAAGATCCTCGTGAACTACGCTAAGCGCCAGGTCGGTAACAAGATTTACGGCGGACAGTCATCTCATCTGCCGCTGAAGCTGAACATGTCGGGTGTGATTCCGCCGATCTTCGCATCGTCGATCATTCTCTTCCCGGCAACCATCCTGAACTGGTTCAGTTCGGGTACGCGCACCAACTGGTTCGCGAACACGCTGCACAACGTGGCCGAGGCGCTGAAGCCCGGTCAGCCCGTGTACGTGCTGCTGTATGCGTTGGCGATCGTTTTCTTCTGCTTCTTCTACACCGCACTGGTGTTCAACAGCCGAGAGACCGCCGACAACTTGAAGAAGAGCGGTGCTTTCGTTCCGGGTATCCGTCCGGGCGATCAGACTGCACGATATATCGACCGCATCCTGACGCGTCTCACGCTGGCTGGTGCGATCTACATCGTATTCGTGTGCCTGCTGCCTGAGTTTCTGGTGTTGCGCTGGAACGTGCCGTTTTATTTTGGTGGAACGTCGCTGCTGATCATTGTCGTCGTCACGATGGACTTCATGGCTCAGGTGCAGTCGTACGTTATGTCGCAACAATATGAATCGCTGCTCAAGAAGGCAAACTTCAAGGGTGGCAACGTCCCGATGCGTTAATAAGGACTATGGCCAAAGACGATGTTATCCAGATGCAGGGTGAGGTCATCGAAAACCTTCCCAACGCTACTTTCCGGGTGAAATTGGAAAATGGCCATGTCGTCCTGGGACATATCTCCGGAAAGATGCGGATGCACTACATCCGCATCCTGCCGGGCGACAAGGTTACGGTTGAATTGACGCCTTACGATCTGTCTCGTGCACGGATCGTGTTCCGGGCGAAGTGATTTGAAAAAAGGGTAATATCATGAAAGTGATGGCATCGGTTAAGCGCATTTGCCGCAATTGCAAGATCATCAAGCGCAAGGGCGTTGTGCGCGTGATTTGCAGCTCTGATCCGCGCCACAAACAGCGTCAAGGCTGAACGCCGCGCTTTTGCTTGCGCTTTTTGTTTGAGGAAAAACAATGGCTCGTATCGCAGGGGTTAACATCCCGAATCACCAGCATACCGAGATCGGCCTGACGGCAATCTTCGGCATCGGTCGCACGCGTTCCCGCGGCATTTGCACGGCAGCTGGTGTGGAATTTTCGAAGAAGGTCAAGGACCTCACTGACGCAGACCTCGAAAAGCTGCGTGACGAAGTGGGCAAGTTCATCGTCGAAGGCGACCTGCGTCGTGAAGTGACGATGAATATCAAGCGCCTGATGGACTTGGGTTGCTACCGCGGCATGCGCCATCGCAAGGGTCTGCCCCTGCGTGGCCAGCGTACGCGCACGAATGCCCGTACCCGTAAGGGTCCGCGTCGTGCAGCGCAATCGCTGAAGAAGTAAGCGGAACTGACAGTTACAGGAAAACGTAATGGCTAAGGCTTCGAACAACTCCGCGGCGCAACGCGTTCGCAAGAAGGTCAAGAAGAACGTCGCCGAGGGCGTGGTTCACGTTCACGCGTCGTTCAACAACACCATTATCACGATCACTGACCGTCAAGGTAACGCGCTGGCATGGGCGACCTCGGGTGGTCAGGGCTTCAAGGGCTCGCGTAAGTCGACGCCGTTTGCAGCTCAGGTCGCAGCCGAATCGGCTGGCCGCGTGGCATTGGAATACGGCGTGAAGAACCTCGAAGTGCGGATCAAGGGCCCCGGTCCTGGCCGCGAATCGGCGGTGCGCGCGCTGCATGGTCTTGGCATCAAGATCACCGCGATCTCCGACGTGACGCCGGTCCCGCACAACGGCTGCCGTCCGCCGAAGCGCCGTCGTATCTAAAGTCCGACGACGCGACCGCACGTTTTCCTGTCGATGCGAAAGTATCGGCGGGTTTCGTGCGTTATGAAGTTTTGACTAAGCCCACCGTTCGGCCCAAGGGGTTCGGACTAGCGCAGACGAAAGTGTGCGTGATCAATATTTAAGGATGCAAAGTGGCACGCTATACCGGTCCCAAAGCAAAACTGTCCCGCCGTGAAGGCACCGATCTGTTCCTGAAGAGCGCACGCCGCTCCCTCGCTGACAAGTGCAAGCTCGACAGCAAGCCCGGCCAGCACGGCCGCACCTCGGGCGCGCGTACGTCCGACTACGGCACCCAGTTGCGCGAGAAGCAGAAAGTGAAGCGTATCTACGGCGTGCTGGAGCGTCAGTTCCGCCGCTACTTCGCTGAAGCCGACCGCCGCAAGGGTCCGACGGGCGAAAACCTGCTGCAATTGCTCGAATCGCGTCTCGACAACGTCGTCTATCGCATGGGCTTCGGCTCGACGCGCGCCGAAGCGCGTCAGCTCGTGAGCCACAAGTCGATCATGGTGAACGGCCAAGTCGTGAACATTCCGTCGATGCAAGTGAAGTCGGGCGACGTCGTGTCCGTGCGCGAGCAGTCGCGCAAGCAGGCTCGTATCGTCGAAGCCCTGTCGCTGGCCGAGCAAGGCGGAATGCCGAGCTGGGTGTCGGTCGACGCGAAGAAGTTCGAAGGCACGTTCAAGTCGATGCCGGAGCGTAGCGACATCGCTGGCGACATCAACGAAAGCCTGATCGTCGAATTGTATTCGCGTTAATCGCGGCGGTAATGGATTAACAGCCGGGGAGCCTGATTGCTCGTGGCAAGGGGTGGCCTCGGCTGTTTATTTTCAGGTTGTTACCGGTCAGCCTTATCGGTGTAACGAGCCGAGGGTATTGAAAAGGAAAACCTATGCAAACCAGTTTGTTGAAGCCCAAGATCATTGCAGTTGAATCGCTTGGTGAAAACCATGCGAAGGTGGTTATGGAGCCGTTCGAACGCGGCTATGGCCACACCTTGGGTAACGCGCTTCGGCGCGTGCTGCTGTCGTCGATGATCGGCTACGCGCCGACCGAAGTGACGATCGCAGGCGTCGTGCATGAATACTCGACGCTCGATGGTGTGCAAGAGGATGTGGTCAACCTGCTGTTGAACCTGAAGGGCGTCGTCTTCAAGCTGCACAACCGCGATGAAGTCACGGTGACGCTGCGCAAGGAAGGCGAAGGGCTCGTGACGGCCGGCGATATCGAACTCGCGCACGACTGCGAGGTGATCAACCCGGAGCACGTAGTCGCACACCTGTCGAAGGGCGGCAAGCTCGACGTTCAGATCAAGATCGAAAAGGGCCGCGGCTATGTGCCGGGCAACGTGCGTCGTTACGGTGAAGAGTCGGCGAAGATCATCGGCCGCATCGTGCTGGACGCGTCGTTCTCGCCGGTTCGCCGCGTGAGTTATGCGGTGGAAAGCGCGCGCGTCGAACAGCGTACCGACCTCGACAAGCTCGTGATGAACATCGAGACCAACGGCGTGATTTCGCCGGAAGAAGCGATTCGCCAGTCGGCTCGTATTCTGGTCGACCAGTTGTCGGTGTTCGCCGCGCTCGAAGGCACCGAAGCGGCAGCGGAAGCGCCGTCGCGCGCGCCGCAGATCGATCCGATCCTCCTGCGTCCGGTGGATGACCTCGAACTCACGGTTCGTTCCGCGAACTGCCTGAAGGCCGAGAACATCTATTACATCGGCGATCTGATCCAGCGCACGGAAAACGAGCTGCTGAAGACGCCGAACCTGGGCCGCAAGTCGCTGAACGAAATCAAGGAAGTGCTCGCTTCGCGCGGTCTGACGCTGGGTATGAAGCTCGAAAACTGGCCGCCGGCTGGTCTCGACAAGTAATAGACGAAGTCGCTGCGTAACTTTGCAAAGACGCGGATTCTGCTTTAAAATCCGCGTCTTGCTTTATTTTCGACCGGCCCGTGCGCTGATGTAGGGCGCAATAGAAGAGCTGGATCAAAACTCGTTAAAGGAACTGAAAATGCGTCATAAGCATGGTCTGCGGAAACTGAACCGCACGAGCAGCCATCGTCTGGCAATGCTCCGCAATATGTCCAATTCGCTCATCGAGCACGAAGTCATCAAGACGACGCTGCCGAAGGCCAAGGAACTGCGCAAGGTCGTCGAGCCCCTCATCACGCTCGGCAAGAAGCCGTCGCTCGCGAACCGCCGTCTGGCGTTCAACCGCCTGCGCGATCGTGATTCCGTCGCGAAGCTGTTCGACGTCCTCGGCCCGCGCTACGCGAACCGTCCGGGCGGCTACCTCAGCATCCTGAAGTTCGGTTTCCGCGTCGGCGACAACGCCCCGATGGCGCTGGTCCAGTTGATGGATCGCCCGGAAGTCGAAGAAACGGAAGAAGTGCAAGAAGCGGAATAAATTCCGTTTCCAGCTGTTAGCAGAAAGGCCAGGCTCGATGCTTGGCCTTTTTTGCTTTCTGCCTGCGACGTTGCGGCGCGCCGATGCGTAAAAGTGTGTGTCAGCCGCCGATGCTACGATAGATGGCTAGTCTGCCGTTTTGGGAGTACCGCGTGAACGTTCCTGTCGTTTTGATTCTTTCCACGCTGCCTGACGCCGCCGCGGCCGATGCGCTCGCGCAGGCTGCGCTGGACGCGCGGCTCGCCGCGTGCGTGACGAGCCTCGGCGCGGTGTCCTCGCAGTATCACTGGAAGGGCGCGCTGGAGTCGTCGCAGGAAGTGCAGTTGTTGTTCAAGACGAGCATCGCGCGCAGCGAAGAGTTGCAGCGCTTCGTCGAGGCTCGGCATCCGTACGAAACACCCGAAATCCTCGTCTGGCAGGTGAACGCATCGCCCGGCTACGGTCAGTGGGTCAACGCAGAAACGCAGCGCCCTCTTCATGTGTGAGTTTTCCCGTCTTTTCGCGCGGCGATTCTTCGGCGCGTTCCTGTTTCTGGCAGCGTTCGCATTGCTGTCGGGCGCCGCGCGCGCAGCGGACGATTTCCTCGATCCCGATGTCGCGTTCAGGTTCAGCGCATCGGAGAAGCCCGGCGAAGTGGACGTGCGCTACAAGATCGCCGACGGCTACTACATGTACCGTGAGCGCTTCGCGTTCGCCGTGAAGAGCGGCGATGCGACCATCGGCGCTGCGCAACTGCCGGCGGGCAAAGTCCACTTCGATCAGACGTTCAACAAGGACGTCGAGACCTATCGCGGAGAGTTGCACATCCGCATTCCCGTCATGCAGGCAAAGGGTCCTTTCGAACTCGCGGTGACGTCGCAAGGATGCGCGGATCAGGGCATCTGCTATCCGCCGATGGAGAAGACCTACCGTGTCAGAGGCGACGCGCTGCAACCGGCAGGCGTCGCGCCGACTGGCCCCAAGGCAGACACGGACAGTTCGTGGTTCGAGCGCGCAACGAGCGCGGACTACGCGCAGTCCATGCTCGAAGGCGGCGGATTCCTCACGGTCGTCGGCATGTATTTTCTGGCCGGCATGGTGCTGAGCCTCTTGCCGTGCTCGTATCCGATGATTCCGATTCTGTCCGCGATCATCGTCGGAGAGGGCGCGCGCGTAACGCGTTCGCGCGGGTTCGCGCTGTCGGTTTCGTATGTGATCGGCATGGCGCTCGTCTACACGGTGCTCGGTATCGTTGCCGCGCTGATCGGACAAAGCCTCGGCGCGTGGTTGCAGAATCCCTGGGTGCTCGGCGCGTTCGGCCTGCTGCTCGCGGCGTTTGCAGTCGCGCTGATTTCAGGCGTCGATATCGCGTTGCCCGAACGCTGGCAAAGCGGTGTGAACGAGGCGTCGCAGAAGCGCAGCGGCGGCAAGTTTGCGGCGGTGGCGGTGATGGGCGCGTTATCCGCGCTCGTCGTCGGCGCGTGCATGACAGCGCCGCTTTTCGCGGTGCTCGCATTCATCGCGCATACCGGCAACGCCGTGCTCGGCGGCGCGGCGCTTTTCGCGATGGGTATCGGGCTAGGCGTGCCGCTTTTGATCATCGGCTTGGGCGCGGGATCGGTCCTGCCTCGCGCGGGCGCCTGGATGGACGGCGTGAAGGTGTTCTTCGGCGTGGTCCTGCTCGCGGCCGCGCTGTGGATCGTGTGGCCGGTTATCGGCGGTGTCGCGCAGATGCTGCTCGTGGCGTTGTGGCTTTTGATCGCGGCTGCATCGCTCGGATTGTTCTCGTCGGGCACGTCGACGCCTGTCGGCGTCTGGAAACGACTCGGACGCGGGCTCGCCGCGGCGTTCGCGGTCTGGGCCGCGACGCTGCTCGTCGGCCTTGCTGCGGGTTCGACGGATCCGCTGCGCCCGCTCGCGGTCCTCGCTTCCCGAGGCGCGTCGTCCGCGTCTGCGAATGCGCAAGCGGAAGGACCCACGTTCGCGCTGGTGCGTTCGTCGGCGGAGCTGGATTCCGCCGTGAAGGCCGCCGCGCGACCTGCGATGCTCGACTTCTACGCCGATTGGTGCGTCTCCTGCAAGGAGATGGAGAAGCTGACTTTCTCCGATGCCCGCGTGCAAGCGCGGCTCGCGCAGTTGAATCTTCTGCGCGCCGACGTGACCGCCAACAACGCGGACGACCAGGCGCTTCTCAAGCGCTTCAAGCTTTTCGGGCCGCCGGGCATCATCTTCTTCGATGCGCAAGGCAACGAAGTCGCCCGCGTGGTCGGGTACGAATCGGCCGATACTTTCCTGAAGAGTCTCGACCGGGTCGGGACGTCGAACGGATAAAAAAAAAGGGCGATGCATCGAGCATCGCCCTCTTCATATCGCCACTCAGAGACTCACTTCGACGCCCGCAGAATTCGCGCCGCATCCAGCGCGAAATACGTCAGCACGCCATCCGCGCCCGCGCGTTTGAACGCGAGCAGCGCTTCCATCATCACCTTGTCGTGGTCGATCCAGCCGTTTTGCGACGCGGCCTTGATCATCGCGTACTCGCCGCTGACCTGATACGCGTACGTCGGGAAGCGGAATTCGTCCTTCACGCGGCGCACGATGTCGAGATACGGCATGCCCGGCTTGACCATCACCATGTCCGCGCCTTCCTCGATGTCCATGCGCACTTCGCGCATCGCTTCATCGGAGTTGGCCGGGTCCATCTGATACGTCATTTTGTTGCCCTTGCCGAGATTCGCGGCCGAGCCGACTGCGTCGCGGAACGGGCCGTAGAAGGCCGACGCGTACTTCGCCGCGTACGCCATGATGCGCGTGTGGATGTGGTTCTCACTTTCGAGCATCTCGCGGATCGCACCGATGCGACCGTCCATCATGTCCGACGGCGCCACGATATCGACACCCGCTTCCGCCTGCGTGCGCGCCTGCTCGACGAGAATTTCGCTCGTTTCGTCGTTCTTCACGTAGCCTTCCTCGTCGAGCACGCCGTCCTGGCCATGGCTCGTGTACGGATCGAGCGCGACGTCCGTCAGCACGCCGAGCATCGGGAAGTTTTTTTTCAGCTCGCGCACGGCGCGCGGAATAAGACCTTCCGGATTCGTGGCTTCGCGGCCATCCGGCGTTTTGATCGACGGCTCGATCGCCGGAAAGAGCGACAGCACCGGCACACCCAGTTCGACGCACTGCTCGGCGACCTTCATGAGGAGATCGACGGATGTGCGCTCGACGCCCGGCATCGACGGCACCGCTTGGCGCACATTCGTGCCTTCGACGATGAACACCGGATAAATGAGGTCGTTCGTCGTGAGGAGGTTCTCGCGCATCAGACGGCGTGAGAAGTCATCCCGGCGCATCCGGCGCGGGCGATGGTGGGGGTAGAAGCTCATGTCTTGACTCGAATTGGAATGGTCTTCGGGAGATCGCAAAAACGGCTTTCTGAAATGCGTAAATCCTTGCCGAACAAGCACTTGGACGCGTCTGAAACCGTTTTGAGACAATGGTATATCATACCGATCGAGCGAGGCGCTTGCCGCCGGACTCCCCGCTTCTCCTCCCTGAGCGGGTGCCTGTCGATGTTCGATTAGGCTGTTAACCCGCCGTCATGCGGCGGGTTTTTTTATGCCGCCGCGTGCTCGCGACGTTTCATCCGGCTGCGTCTTGTGACGCGTTCTCGCCGGCTTCCCCGGGCATCAGCCAGCTTTCGATCTGTTCGTGCGCTTCTTCGAGTCCAGTGCGCTTGAGCGCGGAGAAGAGTTGCACCGTGAGTTCGCCGCGATAGCCCGCATCCTTGTATTCGGCCAGCGACTTCTTCGTCGCGCGCAGGGCGTTGGTCATCTCCTGTCGCGTCAATTTGTCGCATTTTGTGAGCAGCGCGTGAATCGGCTTTCCGGTCGGCGCGAACCAGTCGATCATGATGCGATCGAGGTCGGTAAGCGGCCGGCGCGAATCCATCATCAGGATCATGCCGCGTAGTTGAGCTCGGCTCTGGAGGTAAGTCGACAACAGACGCTGCCAGTGCTCCTTCGCGGCGCCCGGCACTTCGGCGTAACCGTAGCCGGGAAGATCGACGAGATAGCCGGTCGGCGCGGCTTCCGGCCCTACGGAGAAGTAGTTGATGTGCTGCGTGCGTCCCGGCGTCTTACTGGCGAACGCGAGCCGCTTCTGGTTGCACAGAATGTTGATGGCCGTCGATTTTCCAGCGTTCGAGCGTCCCCCGAACGCGATTTCGGGCTGCGGCGTCGGCGGCAGATCGCGCAAATGATTGACGGTCGTGAAGAAGCGGGATTGGTGAAGCAGAAATGACATGGCGGGCCCAATCGAAAGAGCTGCGAAAACTTCAAGCCTTGAGAACCCGGCACATACTGGGCATGCCCCGACTGGCGTCTTTGCGTGGAGCGGGTTATTGTACAATACGACGGATTTTTAAAGACCAGCACGGGCACGCAAGACCCAGGCCGCAGGCGGCACCCACAGAGGAGCGAGACAGTTTTCGGGGCACTTTTTGAGCCTCTTCGTTCAGCGAGTTCGGGTATCTTGCGGTGATAATCGGTCGCCGTCGTTTTTTGCAGAACCTCACATTCTCACAAGACGAAAAACAGGGTACGCGAATGAACCGACTGTACAGGTCTCTGGTGGTGATTCGAGCAGCGGCGGCTTTCGGTGCGGGTTTGAGTGGACTAGCGGTGTCGGTGAATGCGGCGGAGCCTGCCCAAGCGGCGAAGCCGGATGTGGCGCGAGGCCAGGCCATCGCGACCCAGGTGTGCGCGGCGTGTCACGCAGCGGACGGCAACAGCGCCGGCGCCGCGTTTCCGAAACTCGCGGGGCAGCACGCCGAATACATCGTCAAGCAGTTGAAGGATTACAAGACGCAGCCGGGCGCGAAGGCGCCGGCGCGCAACAATCCGATCATGGCGGGCATTGCGGGCGCGCTGTCGGATCAGGACATGGTGAACGTCGCGGCGTATTTCGCGTCGCAGAAGGCCAAGCCCAACTACGCGCGTGACAAGAACGACGTCGCGCTGGGTCAGAAAATTTACCGCGGCGGCATCGCGGACAAGGGCGTGCCAGCGTGCGCGGCTTGCCACGGTGCGACCGGCATGGGCATTCCGGTGCAGTATCCGCGGCTGTCGTGGCAGTGGGGCGACTACACGGTGGCACAGTTGAACGCCTTCGCATCGGGACAACGCGCCAACAGTGAGCCGATGCACCAGATTTCCTCGCGCCTGAACGAAGCGGAGATGAAGGCGGTTGCCGACTACATCGCCGGCTTGCATTAAGCGCGCAGCAGTCAGCGTCCAGCGGTTCCCGGCGGCAATCGCGGGAATCGCCCATACTACGAAGCCGGTCCCGGGAAGATCCGAGAAGGCCGGCGCGAGAACAAGAAAAGGGTGGGACGTCGGTCGATGAGACCGCCAGCGTCTCCACCCTTTTTTGCTGTCCAGCCGGAGTTTGAATGAGCGTCACCACATCGAGTTTGCAGTCGAAGTCGGCCCGTCGGGCCATCCGACATTTCGTCGAACTCGTCAGTTCGATGCGCTTCGCCATCGCGTTGCTCGTCATTCTGGCGATCGCGAGCATCATCGGTACGGTGCTCACGCAAGAAGACCCGTATCCCAACTACGTGAATCAGTTCGGTCCGTTCTGGGCCGACATCTTCCGCGGCCTGAGCCTCTACAACGTGTACAGCGCGTGGTGGTTCATGCTCATCCTGATCTTCCTCGTGATTTCGGTGTCGCTGTGCGTCGTGCGCAATAGCCCGAAGATGATCGCGGACCTCAAGAGCTGGAAGGATCGCGTGCATGAAGGCGGCCTGCGCGCATTCCATCACAAGGGCGAATTCACGGTTTCGACGAACCGCGCGCAGACAGCCGCGACGCTCGAGCGGCTCGCCGCGAAGATGGGCTACCGCACCGTCACGCGCCAGACCGACAACGGCGCGACGCTCATCGCCGGCAAGCGCGGCGCGATGACGAAGATCGGCTATATCTCGGCGCACGTCGCGATCGTCGTGATCTGTATCGGAGGGCTGCTCGACAGCAATCTGCCCATCAAATTGCAGATGTGGATGTTCAACAAGACGCCGATCAACAGCAACGCCGTCATCAACGACATTCCGCGCGAGCATCGTCTTTCGACGTCGAACCCGACTTTCCGCGGCTACGCGTGGGTGCCGGAAGGGCAAAACGTCGGCACGGCGATCCTGAATCAGCAGGACGGCTCGATCATTCAGGATCTGCCCTTCTCGATTCAGTTGAACAAGTTCATCGTCGATTATTACTCGACCGGCATGCCGAAGCTCTTCGCGAGCGACATCGTCGTGATCGATCACAAGACGGGCAAGCGCATTCCGGCGCGCGTCGAGGTGAACAAGCCGTTCACGTACGACGGCATCTCGATCTATCAGTCGAGCTTTCAGGACGGCGGCTCGAAGCTCGAAATGACCGCGTGGCCGATGGCCGGCGGCAGCGCGAAGACCGAGCCTTTCAACGGCACGATCGGCGGCACGTCGCCCATCGGCACGCAGTTCACCGGCGCGCAGGGTGAAACCGTCGAGTTCACGGATTTCCGCGCGATCAACGTCGAGAACATGACAGACGGCAGCGGCGCGCCGGACGCGCGCGGCGTCGGCAAGCAGGAAACGCTGCGCGACGCGTTCGACGAGCGTCTCGGCTCCGGCGCGAAGACCTCGAAGCCGACGGATCTACGCAACATCGGCCCTTCGGTGCAATACAAGGTGCGCGGTACGGACGGTCAGGCGCGCGAGTACAGCAATTACATGCTGCCGGTCGACGTGAGCGGGCAGCGCATGTTCCTCGCGGGCATGCGCGTGAGCCCGAACGATCCATTCCGCTACTTGCGCATTCCCGCCGACGAACAGGGCACGATCAAACAGTGGATGGACCTGCGCGCCGCGCTTGCCACGCCCGCGACGCGCGCCGCAGCCGCGCATCGTTTCGCGTTGCGCTCGGTACCGCAGGAAAACCGCGAATTGCAGGAACATCTGGAAGAAAGCGCGGTTCGCGTGCTGAATCTCTTCGCCGGCGTCGACGAAACAGGCAAGGCGACGACGAATCCCCAGATGATTGGCGGCTTTCAGAGCATCGCGACGTTCATCGACCGCTCGGTGCCGAAGGGTGAGCAGGAAAAAGCCGCGGGCCTTTTGATGCGCATGCTCGAAGGCGCGATGTGGGACGTATGGCAGATTTCCCGAGAGCAAAACGGCCAGCCCGACGCTAAAGTGGATGACAAGAACTCCGCGTTCGTTCAGGCGTCCATCAACGCGCTTTCCGACAGCTTTCTGTACGGTTCGCCCGTCTTTCTGCAACTGGACAACTTCAGGCAGGTGCAAGCTTCGGTATTCCAGTTGACGCGCGCGCCGGGTAAAAATCTGGTGTATCTTGGCAGCCTTCTGCTGGTGGTCGGGATTTTCTCGATGTTCTACGTCCGCGAACGCCGGCTCTGGTTCTGGCTCAAAGATGCAGGACAGGGCGGCGCCAGCGTGCTGATGGCAATGTCCACGGCGCGCCGGACGTTCGATTTCGAGAAGGAGTTCGTACGCACGCGCGCGCGAATCGCGACGGCGCTCGACGCGAAGCCGGCAGAACCGGCCGAACCGTCCCCGGCATCCAGTGCGCCCCCGCACTCGCAATCCGAGACTCCGAGCTCGGAAGTTTCGACACGGTAAGATCATGGACCTCACACAGACTTCCTCGCACGCCTCCGCCAAAACGGAACGTCCGGCATCGGGCCTTCCCGATGTCGCCGTGTTCGACGATCGTCCGTTCCTGCGCCGGCTGACGCCGATCGACTGGCTCTTCGCCCTCGCGATGGTCGCAGGCGCGGGTTTCGCGCTGAACCGCTATCACGCATACATGGACGTGTACGACACGGCGGTGCTGGTCGGCGCGGTGCCTACGTTCGTCGTGCTGGGATGGCGCTGGAAACCGGTTCGCCTGCTGATCGCGATGATCGCAGTGCTCGCGCTGTCGTCGATCCAGCTTTACCAGCACGATCTGGCGCGCGCCGACACCAACTTCTTCCTCAAATACTTCCTGTCCAGCCAATCCGCGATTCTATGGATGAGCGCGCTTTTCATCCTCGCGACGCTCTTTTACTGGATCGGTCTGGTGACGCGCTCGCAGACCGGCGGCGCGATCGGCTCGCGCATGACGTGGGTCGCGGTGCTGATGGGCTTCACCGGTCTGATGGTGCGCTGGTACGAGTCGTACATGATCGGCTCGGACGTCGGCCATATTCCGATCTCGAATCTGTATGAAGTGTTCGTGCTGTTCTGCCTGATCACGGCGCTCTTCTATCTCTACTACGAACAGCACTATTCGACGCGGCAGATGGGCGCGTTCGTGCTGCTCGTGATCAGCGCGGCTGTCGGATTCCTGATGTGGTATTCGATCGCTCGCGACGCGCAGCAGATTCAACCGCTCGTGCCCGCGCTGCAAAGCTGGTGGATGAAGATCCACGTGCCGGCGAACTTCATCGGTTATGGCAGCTTTGCGCTCTCGGCGATGGTTTCCGTCGCGTATCTCGCGAAACAGCGCGGCTTCATGGCGGACCGCCTCCCCTCGCTCGAAGTCCTCGACGACGTGATGTACAAGTCGATCGCCGTCGGTTTCGCGTTCTTCACCATCGCGACGATTCTCGGCGCGCTGTGGGCGGCGGAAGCCTGGGGCGGTTACTGGAGCTGGGACCCGAAGGAAACGTGGGCGCTGATCGTATGGCTGAATTACGCGGCGTGGCTGCATATGCGCCTCATGAAGGGGCTGCGTGGCGCGGCGGCGGCATGGTGGGCGCTGACTGGCCTGATCGTCACGACGTTCGCGTTCCTCGGCGTGAACATGTTCCTGTCGGGCTTGCATAGCTACGGCAAGCTCTGATCGGTTGAGCCGACTGTGAAAAACCGCCATGCATCGCGCTGGCGGTTTTTTTTCGTTTTGCGGTGGAATACTGGCATCCAGACTGCTGTTTTCCACCTATGAGCATTCAGCAGCGATGCCTTACGCGTCGCAATAGAAGGAGCGCACATGTTTATCAGAAGAAATCGTCAGCTATACGGTGACGACATCGCGGGTCATGAAATCACGCCGCGCGAGGTGTTCGAGAATCGTCGACGCGCGCTGCGCTCGATCGGCGCGTTCGCCGCGACGGGACTCGCCGGCGCGAGCGGTCTCGCCCACGCGACGCTCACGTCGCCGGATGCCAACGGCCAGAAGCTCGCGGCGAAAACCAATCCGAAGTTCGTCGCGCTGGACAAGGCGACGTCGTTCAAGGACATCACGACCTATAACAACTTCTACGAGTTCGGCACCGATAAGGGCGATCCCGTCGAGCACGCGGGCACGCTGCGTCCGCGTCCGTGGAAGGTGTCAGTCGAAGGCGCGATCAAGAACCCGAAGGTCTACGACATCGACGACATCCTGAAGCTCGCGCCGCTCGAGGAGCGTGTGTACCGGTTGCGCTGCGTCGAAGGCTGGTCGATGGTGATTCCGTGGATCGGCGTGTCCTTGTCCGAGCTCATCAAGCGGGCTGAGCCGACGGGCAGCGCGAAGTACGTGCAGTTCATCACGCTCGCCGATCCGTCGCAGATGCCGGGACTCTCGACGCCGATTCTCGAATGGCCCTACTCGGAAGGTCTGCGCATGGACGAGGCGATGAATCCGCTCACGCTCCTGACCGTCGGGTTGTACGGCCAGGTGCTGCCGAACCAGAACGGCGCGCCGGTGCGAGTGGTCGTGCCGTGGAAGTACGGCTTCAAGAGCGCGAAGTCGCTCGTGAAGATCCGCTTCGTCGAGAAGCAGCCGCCTACAAGCTGGAACCTCTACGCGCCCAGCGAATACGGCTTCTATTCGAACGTGAATCCGAACGTCGATCATCCGCGCTGGAGTCAGGCGACCGAGCGGCGCATCGGCGAGGACGGCTTCTTTTCGCCGAAGCGCAAGACCCTCATGTTCAACGGCTACGGCGACCAGGTCGCGTCGCTGTATCAGGGCATGGATCTCAAGAAGAACTTCTGAACGATGCCGACCGTTTCCGAGATCAAAGGCGCGCGGGCAAACGCGGGCATTCGCTGGCTTGTTCCCGCGAAGGTCGCCGTGTTCATCGCGATGCTGTTTCCGCTCGCGCGTCTCGTGGTGCTGGGCATGACGGGCGGCCTGGGCGCAAATCCGATCGAATTCATCACGCGTTCGACCGGCCTCTGGACGCTCGTCTATCTGTGCATCACGCTGGCGATCACACCGGTGCGCCGCATGACCGGCATCACGGCACTCGCGCGCTTTCGCCGGATGATCGGGCTGTACGCCTTCTTTTTCGCCGTGCTGCACTTCACGACATATATCTGGTTCGACAAATGGTTCGATGTCGCCGCGATGCTGAAGGACATCGGCAAGCGGCCGTTCATCACGGTCGGCTTCGCGGCGTTCGTGCTGCTGATTACGCTTGCGGTCACGTCGCCCAAAGCCATCGCGAGAAAGCTCGGCCGCCGCTGGCAGACCTTGCATCGGGCGATCTATCTGATCGCCGCGCTCGCGATCCTGCATTTCTGGTGGATGAAGGCGGGCAAGCACGATTTCGAACTGCCGAAGATCTACGGTTCGATCGTGATCGTGTTGCTCGGCTGGCGCGTGATCGCGTGGCTTCGAACGCGAGCGACACGGCGGCGCGCATAAAAAAGCGATGCCGAGGCATCGCTTTTTGTTGAAGCCCGCGAAGCTTCAGTCCGGCAGAACCGATTCCCCGGCGAACAACTGCTTCACTTCTTCACGTTCGCGCACGAGACGCGCGCGTTCGCCGTCGACCATGATTTCGGCCGCGCGCGGACGCGTGTTGTAGTTCGAGCTCATCACGAAGCCGTACGCGCCCGCGGAGCAGATCGCGAGCAGGTCGCCCGGTTCGATGGCCAGTTCACGGTCGCGACCGAGCCAGTCGCCGCTCTCGCACACCGGACCGACGACATCGTACTTGTGCGCCTGTGCGTCGCGCTTCACGACCGGCACGATGCGATGAAACGCCTCGTACATCGCGGGACGTGCGAGATCGTTCATCGCCGCATCGACGATGGCAAAGTTCTTTTCCTCGCCCGGCTTCAGAAACTCGATGCGCGTCAACAGCACGCCGGCATTGCCGACGAGTGAACGTCCCGGCTCGAAATACACTTCACGCTGACCGTGGCCGCGCTTCTCGATGTGATCGAGCACCGTCTTCACGAACTCGCCGATATCGGGCGGCGTTTCGTCGTCATAGGTGATGCCGAGACCGCCGCCCACATCGACGTGGCGAATGTTGATGCCGTCCGCTTCGATCTGCTCGACGAGTTCGAGCAGCTTGTCGACGGCATCGAGATACGGACTGATCTCGGTGATCTGCGAGCCGATGTGGCAATCGATGCCGACGACATCGAGGTTCGGCATCGCATGCGCTTGCGCGTAGGTCGCGCGGGCATCGCTGAACGCGACGCCGAACTTGTTCGATTTGAGGCCCGTTGAGATGTACGGATGCGTCTTCGCATCGACATCGGGATTCACGCGCAATGAAACCGGCGCTTTCTTGCCGAGCGATGTCGCGACTTCGTTCAACGCGTGCAACTCGGGAATCGACTCGACGTTGAAGCACTTCACGCCCGCTTCGAGCGCCTCGCGCATTTCCGCCGCCGATTTGCCGACGCCCGAAAACACCGTGTTTTCCGCCTTGCCGCCCGCCGCGAGCACCCGCGCGAGTTCGCCCGACGACACGATGTCGAAGCCCGCGCCCATGCGCGCGAACACGTTGAGCACCGCGAGATTGCTGTTCGCCTTCACCGCGACGTGGACCGTCGCGCGACGGCCCGCGCATGCATCGGCGTAGGCGTGATAGGCGCGCGTCAGCGCATCGCGGGAATAGACATAGAGCGGCGTGCCGAACTGCTCCGCGAGCGACGCGGCTGAGACGCCTTCAGCGTGCAGCACGCCGTCGACGTAGTGGAATGCGGAATCACTCATGCGTGGAATCGAAAATGCGCCCGTGAAGGCATCAAGGATCGAGGATCAGTAAGCGGACGACGCGGCTTTGGGCGCCGATGTGGCGTCGGGGCTGGTCTTGAGGTCGGTCTCGGGCGAGAGCGACAGGGGCTGTCCCGACGTATCCGGAACGTTGCCCGGAGCGACATTCGAAGGCGGCGTATTCTGGAGATCGTTGGGACGTTGCGGTAGCGGAGGCACCTGCGGCAGATAAAGCGGACCACGTTGCCCACAACCGCCGAGCGTGATCGTTGCTGCGGCGCCGATGCTCAAAGCCGCTACAATCGCGCTCATCCTGAAAACGACTCGCATGACCGTCCCTATACGTTTAATCGATGGAGTTTAGCATGACAGACCAGGAATACCTGACGCTGGCGGAGGCCGCGCTGAGCGCCATCGAGCGCTCGGTGGACGCCGCCGAGGCCGATATTGAATTCGAGCGCAGCGGCAATGTTTTGACGCTGGAGTTCGAGAATCGCACCAAGGTGATCGTGAACCTGCAACCGCCGAAACATGAGATCTGGCTGGCGGCCAAGGCGGGTGGTTTCCATTACAAGTACGTAGACGGCGCCTGGCGCGACACGCGCGACAACAGCGAATTCTTTGCCACGCTGAGCAAATATTCGAGCGAACAGGCCGGCGAGCCGATCCGGTTCAAGGCATAAAAAAAAGCGGGCGGACCGCGTGGTCCGCTCGCTTCACACGTTGCAGGGGCGTGGTTACTGCCCCTTGAACAGATTCATGATGTCCTGCTTTTCCTGTTCGCCGACTTCGGGCGTCGGCGCCGTCGTCGTCACACCGGACACACCTTCCTGCGGCGGCGCCTGACTCACGCCGATGGTCGCGACGAAGCCGTGCCCTGGCGTCATGTCGTCGAAGTACAGCTCGTTGCCGAGCGACGTGATATCGGGCGGCATCATCGGCTTGTACTCGGGCACGCCCTTCAGGGCCTTGCCCATGTAATCCATCCATACCGGCAACGCGAGCCCGCCGCCGGTTTCCTTGTCGCCGAGGCTGCGCGGATTGTCATAGCCGATCCACGCAATCGCGACGAGCGTGCGCTGATAGCCGGCGAACCACGCATCGCGCGAATCGTTCGTCGTGCCCGTTTTGCCGGCGAGATCGCCGCGCTTCAACTGATTCGTTTTCGCGCCCGTGCCGTGCTGCGCGACGCTCTGCAGAAGGCTGTTCATCACGAACGCGTTGCGCGGCGTGATCGCGAGCGGCGCGGTTTGCTGCGCGACGAGCGGTTGCGGGTGCGATACGACGCGGCCGTACGGATCGGTGATATCGGCGATCAGGTACGGATTCACGCGATAACCGCCGTTCGCGAACACCGCATAGCCGGCCGCCATCTGCAACGGCGTGACGAGGCCCGCGCCCAGCGCCATCGGCAGATAGGCGGGATGACGGTCCGCATCGAAACCGAAGTGCGTGATGTACTGCTGCGCGTATTTCGTGCCGATATGACTCAGGATGCGGATCGACACCATGTTCTTCGAGCGTTGCAGCGCGGAGCGCATCGACATCGGGCCGTCGAAGCCGCCGCCGTAGTTCTTCGGCTCCCACGCCTGGCCGCCGGTCTCGGCGGCGCTGAAGAACAGCGGGCCATCGTTGATGATCGTCGCGGGGGAAAGACCTTTCTCGAGCGATGCCGAATAGATGAACGGCTTGAAGCTCGAACCCGGCTGACGCCATGCCTGCGTGACGTGATTGAACTTGTTCTTGTTGAAGTCGAAGCCGCCGACGAGTGCCCGGATCGCGCCGTCCTGCGGCACCATCGACACGAGCGCGCCTTCGACTTGCGGCAGTTGCGTGATGACCCAATTGCTGTCGTCGTCCTTCACGAGACGCACGATCGCGCCCGGGCGGATGCGCGAATTCGGCTGCGCGCGCGAGCTCAGCGCGTACTGGACGAAGCGCAGATCGCTGCCGGTGATGGTCGCCGTATTGCCGTCGATGAAGCTCGCCTTCACTTCCTTCGGATTCGCCGACGTCACCACGGCCGCGACGATCTCGCCGTTGTCGGGATGCTCGGCGAGCGCATCGTCGATGGCCTGCTCGCGGTCATCCGCGTTCGAGGGCAGGTCGATATAGCCTTCCGGCCCGCGATAACCATGCCGATGCTCGTAGTCCATCAGGCCCTTGCGCACCGCGCGATAGGCGGCGTCCTGATCGGCGGAATCGATCGTCGTCACGACGTTCAGGCCGCGCGTGTACGCTTCCTCGCGATATTGCGCGTACATCATCTGACGCACCATTTCCGCGACGTACTCGGCGTGCACGCTGAACTCGCGGTCCTGGCCCTTCACGACGAGCGGCTGCTTCACGGCCTGCTCGAAATCGGCCTGAGTGATGAAATTCAGCTCGCGCATGCGTTGCAGGATGTACTCCTGCCGCACTTTCGCGCGCTTCGGATTGACGACCGGGTTATACGCCGACGGCGCCTTCGGCAGGCCCGCGAGCATCGCGGCCTCGGCGAGCGTGACGTCCTTCAGATCCTTGCCGAAGTAGACTCGCGCCGCGCTCGCGAAACCGTAGGCGCGTTGGCCGAGATAGATCTGATTCATATAGACCTCGAGAATCTGATCCTTCGTCAGCGCGCGCTCTATCTTGTACGCGAGCAGCATTTCGTAAATCTTGCGCGTGTAGGTCTTCTCGCTCGACAGGAAGAAGTTGCGCGCGACCTGCATCGTGATCGTGCTCGCGCCTTGCGACGCGTGGCCGTTGGTCAGCGCGACCGATCCCGCACGCAGAATGCCGGTGAGATCGACGCCGCCGTGATCGTAGAAACGCGAGTCCTCGATGGCGAGCACGGCTTTTTTCAGATGATCGGGCACGTCCTGGATGCGCACGACGCTGCGTCGCTCCACGCCGAATTCACCGATCAGGACGTGATCCGCCGTATAGATGCGCAGCGGCACCTTCGGCTTGTAATCTGTGAGCGCTTCGAGGGAAGGCAGGTTCGGCATCGCGACGACGAGCGCGTAGCCGAGCACGAGACCCGCGCAGACGACGAGCGCGAACAGGCTGACGAAAAATCCGAGCATGAGCCGCGCCCACCACGGGCGCCTGGATTTGTTGGGCCTCTCGGGCGGCGTGGACGACGGGTTGGACGGGGAAGAGGATTGCATTGGCACCACCAAAAACGGTCACGCGATTATAGCTGTCCCGATTTGAGACTTTTCCGAAGCCTTTCAGCACCTCGCTTACGTGCGCCTGCCGCTGTCTTCAAGATACGCGCGATCGTGCACGTAAGCATCCTTCTATCGTGAGCGTTGGCCGTTTGGCCGAGTGTTCGCCGCCGATCACGCTCGCGACAATCCTTCCACGTCGAGCGCCGAACGGTTCGGTGCGCGAGTGAATGGAAGGAGTGGCTGATGAGTAAGGAAAACACGCTGCGCGGCACGATGCTGACGATCACGCGGCGCTATGCGGCGGGGATCGACGTCGGCGAGGACGCGGTGCGGCTCGCGGTCGTGAGCAGGCGATTGCGAGCGAACGCGGCGGTGTGCGTCGAACATCTGGATTCGGTGGCGCTGCCGTCCGGCGCGGTGATCGACGGCGACTTCATCGACCGCGCGGCTATCGTCGCGGCGTTGCGCGAGGCGATCGGGCGCCTGCCGGAAAGCGGCGCGTGGCGGGCGCTGCGCTGCGCGATGGGCTTGCCCGCGTCGGCGACGCTCACGATGCAGATTCCGCTCGCGCGTCTGATCGACACCCATGAGCAGCACGCGGACGCTATCGGCGGCGATCCGCGCGGCATGCTCGAACCGGCCGTGCTCGTGGAAGCCGAGCGCGCGGCGGGAATCGAACGCGGCGCGCTGGCCGTGGACTGGTCCGTGCAGGCCAGGGAGGACGGCGAGGCGCAGGTCGCGATCGCAGCCACGGCGCGGCGGCACGTGGAGGCGCGCGTCGAAACGGCGGCGCAAGCGGGCATCGCGCTATCCGCCATCGACGGCGAAGCGGCGGCCGCGTTGCGCGCGATGCGCCACGCCGGTTCGGTCGAACTGGACGCCGACGCGCGCTATCTCGTTTGCTGGCTGGAAAGCACCGGGTTGCACGGCTGGCTCGTCGGCAGGCGCGGAGTCGAAAACGAAATCCGATATCCGGCGCCGGAGCATCGGAGCATCGCCGACGCGCTGCACGAACTCGCCGGTCAGGAGGCGCCGCTCGACTGTATCTATGTGGGCGGACAGATCGAGTTGATGACGCACGCGAGCCTTCCGCTCCCCGTTCTGGGCAAGACCTTCGGCTGTCCCGCGCTGCCCTTCGAGGCCGCGCCGTACTGCAACGGCGCCTCCGACATCCCGGCTGCGCACAGGCATTCGCCGCGCTTCGCGGCCGCGTTCGGGCTGGCCTTGCGCGAGGTGATGCAATGAGCGCCGCCATGCTCGATGGATTCAATCTTCTGCCGTATCGCGCACGAAAGCGCCGCGAAGTGAGGCGTCAGCGGCTTGCGCTGCTCGGCGCGATGAGTCTGGCCGGCTGCGCGGCTGTCGGCGCCGTGGCCGGCTGGGATACGTTCGAGCGCGCCCGTCTGGATGAGCGACGCATGGCGCTGGAGGCGTCGCTGCGCACATCGGGCGCGCAGATCGACGAACATGCGCGGCTCGTTCGCGCGGAATCGGACCGCCGGCGCGCGCGTGAGGCTGCGCAGCCGTTGGCCTTGCCGCGCGAGCGCTTCCTCGCACTGCTCGAAGCCCTCGCCGACGCGCCCTTGCAACGCGGTGTCGCGCTTCAACGCGTGTCGCAGCGAACGAACGAGGTCGAGCTTGCCGCGCTCGCTCCCGATTCGCAGTCGGCCGCGCAATGGCTCAAGCGGCTGGAACGCGTGCGCGGCGTGCAGGCGGTGGAAGTGATCGAAATGAAGCGGCGCGCGGAGCCGGCGGCTCCGGCCAGGCGTGGCGCATCGACTCCCGGGGGAGAGCGTTCCGCGCATTTCGAGTTCGTCGCGCTCGTGCGTTACGCGCCGGATCATTCGCGCGATGAAGCCGCGTTGCATCAGGCGCATCCGATATTGACCGCCACGCGTCCCGTCGCGCAGGAGAACCGTCCATGAGCACGATTCCGATGAACTTCGCTATGAAGACGCGTGCGCGCGGTGCGCCCTCTATCCTGCAGCCGCTCGCCGAGTGGTCGTGGCGCCGGACCATGTGCGTCGCGATTGCATTGAGTGTGCTCGTCTTCGTGCTCGGTCTGCGCGCCTGGCGGACAGTGGACGCGAACCCGCTCGAAGCGAGCCGCGTCGCGTGGGCGGCGACGTCGGCGAAAGTGCAGGACGCCGGGCGCATCGCTGCGGATCTGCCGGATTTACGGGCGCGGGCGGCGTCGGGTCGTATGGAGCCGGAGCACTGGAGCGCCGCCGACGCGTTGCGCGCCATCGCGGATCTGGCCACACAGAGCGGCTTGCGCGTCGCCGATATCGAGCCTGTAGCGGTCAAGGGCGGCGAACCGAAGCGGAGTGAGCCGATTCCGGAGCGCGCACTCAAACTGCGCGCGGACGGCACCTTCCCGGAGATGCGACGCTTCCTTGACGCGCTCGCCGGCCTGCCTCGGCTCGTCGTGCCCGAAAGCGTGCAGATCAGGCGACAGCAGGGCACGCTCGCCCTCGAAGCGACGCTGCGCGTGTTCGAGACGCTGCCGGCGATATCGCGCGCCGCGGCCTCACGCGCCAACGCGTTCGTCGTCGATCCGTTCAGCAATGCGGACGCGGCGGTGCAGGGCGGCGACATGCTGCTCGTGGGCACGTTCGTCGGGCGCCGTCGTGCGATGGCGCTTTTGCAGAGCGGACGCGACGTCGTCGGCTTCACGCCGGGGCAGAAGATCGGCGACGAATGGATCGGGCGCGTCATACCGGGTGCAATCGAACTCGCTCGTACCGACGGCAACGCGCGCAAGCTGACGTTCGCGGAGGATCGCAAGTGAGCCAATTCGCGAAGCTTTCACGCAGGTTCGCGGGAACGGGCGCGGCCTTCATGCTGTTCGCGCACATGACGCTTGCAGCCGAAAGCGCCGATTCGATCGTCGCGCCCTTGCCGCCGTTGCCTGCATCGTTCGAAGCACAGCCTGTCGATCAGCCCGTACCGGATGCGCCCGTCGTCCAGAACGCCGACGCTGCCGCGCCCGCGAAGCCCGCGGCCGAAGCGGGGGACGCGCTGGAAGGCCCGCCGGTGCCCTTGCCGGCACTCGAACGATTGAGCCGCGCAAAGCACGACGGAAACGACGACGGCAAGCCGATCACGCTCGATCTGAAAAACGCCGACCTCAGCGCCGCGCTGCACGCTTTTGCGCGCTTCACGGGCCTGAACATCGTCGCGAGCGAAAAGGTACGCGGACAGGTGTCGATGAATCTCGTCGCTGTTCCGTGGCGCCGTGCGTTCGACACGCTCCTCGAAGTCCACGGTCTCGCGATGGAGCAGCACGGCAACGTGATCTGGGTCGCGCCGCTCGCCGAACTCGCCGCGCGCGAGAAGCTGCGCTTCGAGGCGCACGCGCGCGCCGCGGATCTCGAACCGCTCGCGAGCCGTACGTTCGTGCTGCGCTATTCGCGTGCGGAAGACCTTCGCAAGATGCTGACCGGCTCGGGCAGTCAGCGCGTGCTGTCCAAGCGCGGCTCCGCCATCGCCGATGCGCGCACGAACCTGCTCTTCGTCACCGACCTCGACGCGCGCGTGCAGCAGATCGCCGAGCTGATCGCCCTGATCGACAAGCCGACGCCGCAGGTGATGATCGAAGCGAAGATCGTGGAGGGCGAGGCGGGGCTGTCGCGCAATCTCGGCGTCAAGCTGGGCGTCGCGGCGCAGAACGATCCCGCGACCGGGTTGGCGGGCGGCAAGGAGGGTGTGGTATACGATCTGTCGGCGGGGCCGATCAACGGTTTCGACGCGGCGACCGCCGGGCTCACGTTGTTCGTCGCGCAGGCGACCCGGCTGCTCAATCTCGAACTGAGCGCGCTGGAGGCGGAAGGGCGCGGACAAATCGTCTCGCGTCCGCGTGTCGTGACGGCGGACCGGATGAAATCCGTCGTCGAGCAGGGCGTGGACGTGCCGTATCAGGCGAAGGTCGGCAACGGCATGTCGGGCGTGCAGTTTCGGCGCGCAACGCTCAAACTGGAGGTTGAGCCGCAGATCACGCCGCACGGCCACGTCATTCTCGATCTCGACATCACGAAAGACAGTCTCGGCGAGCAGACGGCGAACGGGCCGGCCATCCACACCAAGCATGTTCAGACGCGCGTGGAGGTGGAAAACGGCGGCACGGTGGCGATCGGCGGCATTTATTCCGATGACGAGCGAGACGACACGACCGGCGTGCCGGGACTCTCGAAACTGCCGGTGATCGGCTGGCTGTTCCGTCACGACGCGCGGCGCAGGTCGAAAAGCGAGCTCGTCATATTGATTACGCCGCGTGTGATCGCGTCGAGCAGCTGAACGCCAGCTCCCAGGCGGCGCGACTCGACAAAGCGGGCGGTTTGCCCTTAAGCTGCCGCACGAAGAAATTCGACACTGTAAAAGGATCCAGGTTGCAGGAAGGGCACGCGAACGCGAACATTTTTTTCGTCGGACTCATGGGGGCGGGTAAAACCACCGTGGGCCGCGCGGTTGCGCGCCGTCTGCAGCGCTCGTTCATCGATTCGGATCTGGAGATCGAGGCGCGTACGGGCGCTCGCATCCCGGTGATCTGGGAACTCGAGGGCGAGGCGGGTTTTCGTCAGCGCGAGGCGAACATCATCGATGAGCTTTCGCAGCGCAGCGGCATCGTACTCGCGACCGGCGGCGGCGCGGTGCTTCGGCCCGAGAATCGGGAACATCTGAAGAATCGCGGCATCGTCATTTATCTGCGCGCCAATCCGCACGATCTCTGGCAACGCACGCGGCGCGACAAGAATCGCCCGCTCCTGCAGACGGAAGATCCGCGCGGCAAGCTCGAAGCGCTTTTTCAGGTGCGCGATCCGCTGTATCAGCAGTGCGCGCATTTCGTCGTGGAAACGGGGCGGCCGACCGTGAACGCGCTCGTCAATATGGTCCTGATGCAACTGGAGGTCGCCGGCGTCGTCAAGTCGGCTGAGTCATAATGTCCGCCATGATTACCCCAACGATCACCGTCAGCGTCGAACTGGGCGAGCGCGCCTATCCCATTCATATCGGTGCGGGCCTGATCGGCCGCACGGAACTCTTCGCGCCGCACATCAAGGGTTCGTCCGTGGCGATCGTCACGAATTCCACCATCGATCCGCTTTACGGCGAACGGTTGCGCGCCGCGCTCGAACCGCTCGGCAAGAAGGTGACTACCGTAGTCCTGCCGGACGGCGAAGCGCACAAGAACTGGGAAACGCTCAACACGATCTTCGATGCGCTCCTCACCGAACGCGCCGATCGCAAGACCACGCTGATCGCGCTCGGCGGCGGTGTCGTCGGCGACATGACCGGGTTCGCGGCGGCGTCCTACATGCGCGGCGTACCGTTCATCCAGGTGCCGACCACGCTGCTTTCACAAGTCGATTCATCGGTTGGCGGCAAGACGGGCATCAATCATCCGCTCGGCAAGAACATGATCGGCGCGTTCTATCAGCCGCAGGCGGTCATCGCGGATATCGGCGCGCTGCACACCTTGCCGGAGCGCGAACTGGCGGCGGGCATCGCGGAAGTCATCAAGACCGCGGCCATCAAGGACGCCGAGTTTTTCGAATGGATCGAAGCCAACATCGACGCGCTCAATCGCCGCGACGACGACGCGCTCGCGCACGCGGTCAAGCGTTCGTGCGAGATCAAGGCGTCGGTCGTCGCGTCCGACGAGCGCGAAGGCGGCCAGCGCGCCATTCTCAATTTCGGCCACACCTTCGGCCATGCGATCGAAGCCGGGCTCGGCTACGGCGAATGGCTGCATGGCGAGGCGGTCGGTTGTGGCATGGTGATGGCGGCGGATCTGTCGGTGCGCCTCGGCAAGCTCGACGAAGCCGCGCGTCAGCGTCTCGTGCGTGTGATCGAAGCGGCGAAGCTGCCGGTCACGGCGCCGCGGCTCGGCGACGACCGCTACGTCGATCTGATGAAGGTCGACAAGAAGGCCGAAGCTGGCGAGATCAAATTCATTCTGCTGACCCGCTTCGGCGCGACAGAGATCACGAGCGCGCCCGATCAGGCCGTGCGCGCGACGCTCGCAGCCAGCGTCTGATCCGCGCGAGCGGCGGCTAGAACCACGACGATGCGGAGCAGCCGGTGAGCGACATAGAAGATCAAGTTCCGCAGGGCACGCCGCCGACGCTCGCGTTCGAAGCGCATCTCGCGCCGTATGCCGCGCACGCGTCGCAATCGCGCGGGCGGCGCTTCGCCGAAACGCCGCCTGCGGCGCGCACCGAGTTCCAGCGCGATCGCGACCGCATCGTGCACTCGACCGCATTTCGCAGACTCGAATACAAGACGCAGGTCTTCGTCAATCACGAAGGCGATCTGTTCCGTACACGCCTCACGCACAGTCTCGAAGTCGCGCAGATCGCGCGTTCGGTCGCGCGCAACCTGAGGCTGAACGAAGATCTGGTCGAAGCCATCTCGCTCGCGCACGATCTCGGCCACACGCCATTCGGTCATGCCGGGCAAGACGCGCTGCACGAATGCATGCGCGATCACGGTGGCTTCGAGCACAATCTGCAGAGCCTCGCAGTGGTCGATCAGCTCGAAGAGCATTACGGCGCGTTCAACGGCCTGAACCTCTGCTTCGAGACGCGAGAAGGCATCCTCAAGCATTGCTCGCGCGAAAACGCGCGCAAGCTCGGCGAACTCGGCGAGCGCTTTCTCACGGGAAAGCAGCCGTCGCTCGAAGCGCAGATCGCGAATGTCGCCGATGAAATCGCCTACAACAATCACGATGTGGACGATGGCCTGCGCTCCGGCCTCATCACGCTCGATCAGCTTTCCGAAGTGAGTCTGTGGCACACGCATTACGATGCGGCGCGGGCCGATTATCCAGACATCGAAGGGCGCAGGCTCATCCACGAAACGATCCGCCGCATCATCAACACGTTGATCGTCGATCTGATCGAGGCGACGGGCCGCAACCTCGAACGCGTCGCGCCGCAATCGCTCGACGCCGTGCGCAATGCGCCGCCGCTCGTCGCACACAGCGATGAAGTCGCGGCGCAGGCGGCGCAACTCAAGCGCTTTCTCTTCAAGAACCTGTACCGCCACTATCGCGTGATGCGCATGGCCAACAAGGCGAAGCGCGTCGTGACGGGCCTTTTCGAAGCCTTCACCGACGATCCGCGTCTCTTGCCGCCCGCCTATCAGGCGCGCGGGCCGGTGACGGAGGAATCCGCGAACGACGCGCCTTCATCGAGCCATGACAGCTCGCAGGCGCGGCTCATCGCGCATTACATCGCGGGCATGACCGATCGCTATGCATTGAAAGAGTATCAACGCCTGTTTGTCATCGACAACAACTAATATCGCGCGTTTCAAGCGCGAATCCTCAAAAGGAGACTCATCGATGAGCTGCAAGCCCTTGTTCCGCACGATCTCGGCCGCGGCCGTTCTGGCCTTCGGCGCCAGCACCGCAGCGCACGCCGCGACGGAAATCCAGTTCTGGCACGCGATGGAAGCCGCGCTCGGCGAGCGCGTGAACGACATCGCCAACGACTTCAACAAGTCGCAGAGCGATTACAAGATCGTTCCCGTGTTCAAGGGCACATATGACCAGGCGCTCGCGGCGGGCATCGCGGCGTATCGCAGCGGCAACGCGCCCGCGATCCTGCAGGTCTACGAAGTCGGCACCGCGACGATGATGCAGGCGAAGAAGGCAGTCATCCCGGTCTACGACGTCTTCAAGCAGGCCGGCGTGCCGCTCGACGAAAAGGCGTTCGTGCCGACCATCGCCGGTTACTACAGCGACGCGAAGACCGGCCATCTGATCTCGATGCCGTTCAACAGCTCGACGCCTGTTCTCTATTACAACAAGGACGCATTCAAGAAAGCCGGTCTCGATCCGAACCAGCCGCCGAAGACCTGGGCCGATGTCGAAGCCGACGCGAAGAAGCTGAAGGCCGCCGGCTATTCGTGCGGTTACTCGTCGGGCTGGCAAAGCTGGATTCAGCTCGAGAATTACAGCGCGTGGCATGCCGCGCCGTTCGCGACGAAGAACAACGGTTTCGACGGCCTCGACGCCAAGCTCGAATTCAACAAGCCGCTGCAGGTCGCGCATATCCAGTTCCTGCAGAACATGGCGAAGGAAGGCACGTTCACGTATGTCGGCCGCAAGGACGAGCCGGTGTCGAAGTTCTATAGCGGCGACTGCGGCATCATCACGAACTCGTCGGGCTCGCGCGCGACCATCGCGAAATTCGCGAAGTTCGACTACGGCGTGGGCATGATGCCCTACGACGCGAACGTAAAGGGTGCGCCCCAGAACGCGATCATCGGCGGCGCGAGCCTGTGGGTGTTGTCGGGCAAGGACCCGGCCGTCTACAAGGGCGTCGCGAAGTTCCTCGCGTATCTTTCGACGCCGGAAGTCGCCGGGAAGTGGCATCAGGACACGGGCTATCTGCCGGTCACGCAGGCCGCATACGAGCTCACGCAGAAGCAGGGCTTCTACGACAAGAACCCCGGCGCGGACATCGCGATCAAGCAGATGCTGAACAAGCCGCCGCTCCCTTACACGAAGGGGCTGCGTCTGGGCAACATGCCGCAGATCCGCACGATCGTCGACGAAGAGCTGGAACAGGTCTGGGCTGAGAAGAAGACGCCGCAACAAGCGCTCGACGCGTCAGTGCAGCGCGGCGACGAGCTGCTGCGCCGCTTCGAGAAGACCGGCAACTAAAGCGCATGCGCCCGCGATCATCGCGGGCGCTTCCGTTCGGGATTTCAACGCATGGAAAAACGGTCTCGTTTCGATACGAGCGTCCTGCCGTATCTGCTCGTCGCGCCGCAACTCGCGATCACCGCGCTGTTCTTTCTCTGGCCGGCAGGCGAAGCGCTCTGGCAGGCCACGCAGAGTCAGGACGCGTTCGGCACGTCTAGCGAATTCGTCGGGCTGGCGAACTTCAGGCAGTTGTTCGCCGATCCGCTCTATCTCTCGTCGTTCAGCACGACGATGATCTTTTGCTCGCTCGTCACCGTGTCGGGCCTCGTGATCTCGCTCCTGCTCGCCGCATGCGCCGATCGCGTGACGCGCGGTGCGAAGGCGTATCAGACGCTGCTCATCTGGCCATACGCGGTCGCGCCCGCGATCGCCGCCGTGCTGTGGTCGTTCCTGTTCAACCCGAGCATCGGGCTCGTGACGTATGCGCTCGCCAAGCAGGGCATCATCTGGAACCACGCGCTCAATGGCACGCAGGCGATGTTTCTCGTCGTGCTCGCGTCGGTGTGGAAGCAGGTCAGCTACAACTTCCTGTTCTTCTATGCGGGCCTTCAGGCGATTCCGCAATCGCTGATCGAAGCCGCCGCCATCGATGGCGCCGGGCCCGTGCGGCGCTTCTTCGGCATTGCGCTGCCGCTCCTGTCGCCGACGTCTTTCTTCCTGCTCGTCGTGAACCTGGTCTACGCGTTCTTCGATACCTTCCCGGTCATCGATGCCGCTACCGGCGGCGGTCCCGCGCAATCGACCAAGACGCTCATCTACAAGATTTTCGCGGAAGGCTTTCAGGGACTCGACATCGGCAGCTCGGGCGCGCAATCGGTCGTGCTGATGGTGATCGTCGTCGCGTTGACCGTCATCCAGTTCCGCTTCGTCGAACGCAGGGTGCAATATTCATGATCGAAAACCGTCGCGGCTTCGATATCTTCTGTCACGCCGTGCTGTTGCTCGGCGTCGCGCTGATCGTGTTTCCGGTGTACGTCGCGTTCTGCGCGGCCACGATGAACTCGAACGAAGTGTTCAGCGTGCCGCTTTCGCTCGTTCCGAGCACGCATCTCTTCGAGAACGTCGCGCACATCTGGACGCACGGCAGCGGCAATGCGGCGGCGCCGTTCGGTCTCATGTTGATGAACAGCCTCGTGATGGCGCTCGTGATTTCGATCGGCAAGATCGCGGTGTCGATCGTCTCCGCGTACGCGATCGTCTTCTTCCGCTTTCCGATGAAGAACCTCGCCTTCTGGCTCATCTTCATCACGCTGATGCTGCCGGTCGAAGTGCGCATCTTTCCGACGGTGCAAGTCGTCTCGTCGATGCATCTGTCGAACACGTATGCGGGCTTGACGCTGCCGCTGATCGCATCCGCGACGGCGACGTTTCTCTTCCGCCAGTTCTTCATGACGCTGCCCGACGAACTGATGGAAGCGGCGCGCATCGACGGCGCGGGTCCGCTGCGCTTCTTCTGGGACGTCGTGCTGCCGCTGTCGAAGACCAACATCGCGGCGCTCTTCGTCATCACGTTCATCTACGGCTGGAATCAGTATCTCTGGCCGATTCTCATCACCAACGAGGTGTCGCTGCAGACGGCGGTGGTCGGCATCAAGAGCATGATCGCGTCGGGCGATACCGCGACCGAATGGCACCTCGTGATGGCAGCGACGCTGCTCGCGATGCTGCCGCCGCTCGCGGTCGTCCTGACGATGCAGCGCTGGTTCGTGCGCGGACTCGTGGACTCAGAGAAATAACGGAGAAGGCTGATCGATGGCCGCATTGAATCTCAAAGGCGTAAAGAAAACGTACGACGGCTCCAACTACGTGCTGCACGGCATCGACGTAGCCGTGGACGATGGCGAGTTCGTCGTGATGGTCGGCCCGTCCGGCTGCGGAAAATCGACGCTGCTGCGCATGGTCGCGGGACTCGAAAGCGTGTCGCACGGCACGATCGAGATCGGCGGCAAAGTCGTGAACAAGCTGGAGCCGAAGGATCGCGATATTGCGATGGTCTTTCAGAATTACGCGCTTTATCCGCACATGAGCGTCGCGCAGAATATGGCGTATGCGCTGAAGATCGGCGGCGCGGACAGAAAGACCATCGAATCGCGCGTGGCCAATGCGGCGCGCATCCTGGAGCTCGAACATTTGCTCGCGCGCAAGCCGCGTGAACTGTCGGGCGGTCAGCGGCAACGCGTCGCGATGGGTCGTGCGATCGTGCGCGAACCGGCGGTGTTTCTCTTCGACGAACCGCTTTCGAATCTCGACGCGAAACTGCGCGTGCAGATGCGTCTCGAGATTCAACGGCTGCACGCGCGCCTCGCGACCACGAGCCTGTACGTCACGCACGATCAGATCGAAGCCATGACGCTCGCGCAGCGCGTCATCGTCATGAACAAGGGGCACGCTGAACAGATCGGCGCCCCGACCGACGTGTACGAGCGTCCGGCAACGGTATTCGTCGCGAGCTTCATCGGCTCGCCGGCGATGAATCTGCTCGAAGGCCGTCTGTCCGAAGACGGATCGACCTTCGATGTTGCGGGCGACGGGCCGAAGCTGCCGGTCGCGGGCGCGAGCAGCGTGACAAGCGCAATGTATGGGCGCGAGTGGATCGTCGGCATTCGTCCGGAGCACATGACGCCCGGCAACCACGACGCGCCGGGCGCGACGCTCGACGTCGATTCGGCCGAACTGCTCGGCGCGGACAATCTCGCGCACGGCAAGTGGGGCAAGCACGACGTGGCGGCGCGCTTGCCGCATGAACATCGTCCGCAGCGCGGCGAGCGGCTCAGGGTGTCGTTGCCCGCGCGGCATCTGCATTTTTTCGATCCGGCGGCGGGACTGCGCGCCAATTGAATGGAGCATATGCGATGAGAACCTGGCCCTATCCCGCGATCGTCGCGCATCGGGGCGGCGGCAAGCTCGCGCCGGAGAACACGCTCGAAGCGATCGACGTGGGCGCGCGCTTCGGTCACAAGATGATCGAATTCGACGCGAAGCTCTCCGCTGACGATGTCGTCTTCCTGCTGCACGACGACGCGGTAGACCGCACGTCGAACGGGCGCGGCGCGGCGAAAGCGATGTCTTACGCAGAACTGCGCGCGCTCGATGCGGGCACCTGGTTCAGTGCGGAGTTCGCCAACGCGCGCATGCCGACGCTTGCGCAAGTGCACGAACGATGCGCGAAAAATGGGCTTGCGGTGAACATCGAGATCAAGCCGAGTCAGGGGCGGGACGTGGAAACAGGCGTGCTCGTCGCACGCGAGGCAGCGCGGTTATGGGCGGATGCCGAACCCGCGCCGCTGTTGTCATCGTTTTCATATGCGGCGCTCGAAGCCGCGCGCGATGTCGCGCCGAATCTTCCTCGGGGCATGCTGTACGAACATGTTCCGGAGAACTGGCGCGCGCAGACGGCGGCGCTGTCGTGCGTGTCGCTGCATGTGAATCATCGCGCACTCGACGAGACGCTCGTCACAGAAATCAAGGATGCAGGCTTGCGCATCCTCGCCTATACGGTGAACGAGCCGGCGCGCGCGCGCCTGCTTGCGCAGTGGGGAGTCGATGCGATCTGCACGGACCGCATCGACATCATTGGCGCGGATTTTCTGGAAACGTCGGCCGATTGAAGCGTCAGCGCGCCCGCGCGAGCAACACGCCCGCGACCAGCGCCAGTCCGCCGACGAGCGCGATCGTCTGCCAGGGCTTTTCGTGAAGGTAGGCGTCCGCGTCTCCGAGCGCCGCGCCGGCGCGCTCGCGTAGTGCCGCGTGGGTATCGTTGAGGCGTGCGCGGGCGCTGTCGAGGCGCTCGCCAATCTGCGCGCGCAGCGCAGCCGCATCGGCCGATGTGCCTTGGGCCAAAGTGCTTTCAAGCTCGCTGAGCAGCGCGCGGAGTTCGGAGCCGATGTCCTCGGCCGCTTCACGGCCGTGTCGCGCCATGCGGCGTGCGCGGCGGCTCGTGGTGCTCCATGAATCTCCGATGGCGTCTCGCGTGTTAGGCAGTGCGTTCATAGATCGCTCCGATGGATGAATCGTGGACGGCCCGCCGAGGTGGCGGGGAAAATCCATGATGCAGCAAATTCGATGCCGGTGCTTCGACATTGCGCAACGCCTCGGTAAGCGCGACCGCGACATATTCGATGTGCGTGCGGACGCGTAAGAACTGCGAGCGCTTCCTTCTTGCGGAGGTCACATTTACAAGTGCGTGCAAAAAGAAAATGCCGGCACGAGTTAATCATGCCGGCATTTTCTTTGTTTTCGCAGTCGCGCTTTTACGGTCGTTACATGCCCGTGCGCAGTTTGACTTTAGAAGCGATAGCCAACGCGCAAATATGTGACGATCGGGTTGAGCGTGATTTTTGCCTGCGACTGCACGTTGAGCGTGCCGACAGGCGTTTGAGCCTGTGTGTTCAGCTTCGCCGTGGCCTTCAAAGGGATGAACGACACGGAAAATCCGGCGAACCAGTGTTCTGTGAAATTGTAAGTCGCACCGACGTTAAACACGGGCGCCCAAGAACTATCCGTGTCGACCGTGGTCGGACCATGCAGTACCGAGCCTTCGAATTGCTGGTTCGTGATCTGAGCGTCGGTGAACCAGGTCCGCGTTACACCAAGGCCCACGAACGGACGGAACTTCGCCGTAGGTGCGTTGAAGAAGTATTTGAACAGCAGCGTCGGGCTCCACTGCTTCGCGCTGCCGAGCTTGCCGTACTGCGAGAAGGTGCCTGTGCCTTCAAGATCGAACGTGGGCGGCACGCCCATTTCGAGTTCGGCCGCGATGTGATCGGTGGCGAAGTAGCCCAATGTGAAGCCGGCCGTGTCAGCGCTCGAGATGCCGGCGCCGGTGCCGGGAACATCGATATTGACCGGAGATCCGCCTACACTTGTTTCTTTGAGCGGACCACTGCTGTCTTGCGGGGCAAAGTGAAACCAGCCTGCTGTTGCATAGAAGGATCCAGCAGATTGCGCATGTGCCGCGGTGGACACACATGCTAATGCCGCAATCCCCGTGATGACTTGTTTTATTTTCAATTTGTGCTCCTCCGAAAAAGCACGCTCATTATGAACACAACATTTCACATAAACCATAGCGATGCCGTAGAGCATTTTCCCTAGGGCAAAGAGCGGCTTTGGGGCCTCGTTGCACGGCACTTGCATGCGTTTGTCCGCGCCACCGTAACGGCTCCGAAAGGCCCCCGATCGGGGTATCACAAATGCGACCAACGGAATATCCAGAATGGCACGGCTTGCACGACTCTACGTTCCCGAACAGCCGCAGCATGTCATCCTGCGTGGTCTCGACCAGCAACCCGCCTTCGTCGACGACCAGGACTACGAGCTCTTCATCGACTGCTTGAGGACTGCTTCACGTGATCATCACCTCTCCATCCATGCCTATGCGCTGATGCCGCAAGCGGTGCATCTGCTTGTCACGCCACGCGACGAGTCCAGCTTGCCCAAAGCGATGCAAGCAGTCGGACGTCGTTACGTCGCGCACTTCAATCGCCGTTACACGCGACGCGGCACGCTTTGGGAAGGGCGCTATCGTGCCACGGTCATCGAGGGCGAACGTTACTTTTTGCTCGCCACGCGCGTCGTCGAAATGGCGCCCGTGCGCGCGCAACTGGTCGCGGCCCCGCAGGACTACAAGTGGTCCAGCTTCCGTCATCATGTCGGGCTTACACTAGACGGCCTGATTACCGACCATCCGCTCTTCTGGTCGCTCGGCAACACGCCGTTCGAACGCCAGCACGCCTACAAGGAACTGTGCGAACAATCGCTCGACGAGCGCGAAGCCAATCGTCTTCTGCAAGCGACACTCAAAGGCTGGGTACTGGGCAGCGATGCCTATCGCGAATGGGCGTCGCATGCAGCCAACCGTCGGGTGTCGCCGCTGCCGCGCGGACGTCCGCGAAAGATCCGCGAAACCCCACAGCCCCAATAACGGCCTTGGGCGGCACACGTGAAGCTGAAAAATGAAACGGCGTCTCGATTTTTCGAGCTTCGCCGTTTCTTTTTGATGCCGGATGATGCGTCCCTAATATGTTAGGGCGTCTTTGCACCATAACGATAATTGGTGTCACATCATCACGTTTTATTTGCCATCTTTTTGATTCGTCGCGTATATTTCGATTTCCGGCAATTGCCGCGGTGCAGCGTGCCGCGCATGACCGTGCTTCGTGACACATCCAGTTGAAAAAACGGTCGCGAGCGACAAGAAAATGGTTCAACGGCCGAGTCGGCCCCTCACAGTAGAGACGGTGTCCCCATGAACGATCATCAGCAACCGGCAGCCGGTTCGCTTCCCGCCGCGCAGGGCATGTACGACCCTGCGAACGAGCATGACGCCTGTGGCGTCGGCTTCGTCGCCCATATCAAGGGGAAAAAGAGCCACGAGATCATTCAGCAGGGTCTCAAGATTCTCGAAAATCTCGACCACCGCGGCGCGGTCGGCGCCGATCCGCTGATGGGCGACGGCGCCGGTATCCTGATCCAGGTGCCGGACGGTTTCTATCGCGAAGAAATGGCCAAGCAGGGCGTAACGTTGCCGCCGGCTGGCGAATACGGCGTCGGCATGATTTTTCTGCCGAAGGAGCATGCGTCGCGTCTCGCGTGCGAGCAGGAGCTCGAGCGCACGGTGAAGGCCGAAGGCCAAGTGGTGCTGGGCTGGCGTGACGTGCCCGTCGATTCCAACATGCCGATTTCGCCGACCGTGAAGGCGAGCGAGCCGCTGATCCGCCAGATTTTCATCGGCCGCGGCAAGGACATCGTCGTGACGGACGCGCTCGAGCGCAAGCTGTACATCATCCGCAAGACGGCGAGCCATCGCATTCAGGCGCTCAAGCTCAAGCACGGCAAGGAATATTTCGTGCCGTCGATGTCGTCGCGCACCGTCGTCTACAAAGGTCTTCTGCTGGCGGGTCAGGTCGGCGTGTACTACCGCGACCTGCAGGACGAGCGTGTCGTGTCGGCGCTCGCACTCGTGCACCAGCGCTTCTCGACCAACACGTTCCCTGCGTGGGAACTGGCGCACCCCTACCGGATGATCGCGCACAACGGTGAAATCAACACCGTGAAGGGCAACGTCAACTGGCTGAACGCGCGCACCGGCGCGATCGCGTCCTACGTGCTCGGCGACGACTTGCCGAAGCTCTGGCCGCTGATCTATCCGGGCCAGTCGGACACGGCGTCGTTCGACAACTGTCTCGAACTGCTCGTGATGGCCGGCTACCCGCTCGTCCACGCAATGATGATGATGATCCCGGAAGCCTGGGAACAGCACACGCTGATGGACGACAACCGTCGCGCGTTCTACGAATATCACGCCGCGATGATGGAGCCGTGGGACGGCCCGGCCGCGATCGCGTTCACGGACGGCCGCCAGATCGGCGCTACGCTCGACCGTAACGGCCTGCGTCCGGCGCGCTATCTCGTCACCGACGACGACCTCGTGATCCTGGCGTCGGAATCCGGCGTGCTGCCCATTCCCGAATCGAAGATCGTCAAGAAGTGGCGTCTGCAGCCGGGCAAGATGTTCCTGATCGATATGGAGCAGGGCCGCATCATCGAGGACAAGGAACTGAAGGACAACCTGTCTAATGCGAAGCCGTACAAGAGCTGGATCGACGCCGTGCGCATCAAGCTCGATGAAATCGAGCCGAAGGCCGAAGACGTCGAAACGCAACGCCGCGAAGCCGCCGCGCTGCTCGATCGTCAGCAGGCGTTCGGCTACACGCAGGAAGACCTCAAGTTCCTGATGGCGCCGATGGCGCAGTCGGGCGAAGAGGCCGTGGGCTCGATGGGCAACGACTCGCCGCTCGCGGTCATGTCCAACAAGAACAAGACGCTCTACAACTATTTCAAGCAGTTGTTCGCGCAAGTGACGAACCCGCCGATCGATCCGATCCGCGAGAACCTCGTCATGTCGCTCAACTCGTTCATCGGTCCGAAGCCGAACCTGCTCGACACGACCAACATCAATCCGACGATGCGTCTCGAAGTGTCGCAGCCCGTGCTCGACTTCAAGGACATCGCGAAGATCCGCGCGATCGACAAATACACCGGCGGCAAGTTCAGCTCGTACGAACTGAACATCTGCTATCCGGTGGCGTGGGGCAAGGAAGGTATCGAGGCACGCATCGCGTCGCTGTGCGCGGAAGCGGTCGATGCCGTGAAGTCCGGCTACAACATTCTGATCGTGTCCGATCGCAAGATGGACCGTGACAACGTCGCCATCCCGGCGCTGCTCGCCACCTCGGCGATTCACTCGCATCTCGTCGCGCACGGTCTGCGCACGAGCACGGGTCTCGTCGTGGAAACGGGCTCGGCGCGCGAGACGCATCACTTCGCGCTGCTCGCGGGCTACGGCGCGGAAGCCGTTCACCCGTACCTCGCGCTCGAAACGCTCGCCAACATGGCCGAAGGCCTGAAGGGCGATCTTTCGGCGGACAAGGTCATCTACAACTTCACGAAGGCGGTCGGCAAGGGCCTGTTGAAGGTCATGTCGAAGATGGGCATTTCGACGTACATGTCCTACACCGGCGCGCAGATCTTCGAAGGCGTCGGCCTGTCGACGGAGCTGGTCGAGAAGTACTTCAAGGGCACGGCGACGAAGGTCGGCGGCATCGGCCTGTTCGAAGTGGCGGAAGAGGCGATCCACCTGCATCGCGACGCATTCGGCGACAACCCGGTCCTCGCGACCATGCTCGACGCGGGCGGCGAGTATGCGTACCGCGTGCGCGGCGAAGAGCACATGTGGACGCCGGACGCGATCGCCAAGCTGCAGCATTCGGCCCGCAGCAACTCGTATCAGACGTACAAGGAATACGCGCACATCATCAACGACCAGACGAAGCGTCACATGACGTTCCGTGGCCTGTTCGAGTTCAAGGTCGAGCCGTCGAAGGCGATTCCGCTCGACGAAGTCGAATCGGCGAAGGACATCGTCAAGCGCTTCGCAACGGGCGCGATGTCGCTCGGCTCGATCAGCACGGAAGCGCACGCCACGCTCGCTGTCGCGATGAACCGCATCGGCGGCAAGTCGAACACGGGCGAAGGCGGCGAGGACGAAACGCGTTATCGCAACGAACTGCGCGGCATTCCGATCAAGAACGGCGACACGCTGCAATCGATCATCGGCAAGGAAGTCATCACCGACATCCCGCTGAAGGACGGCGATTCGCTGCGCTCGAAGATCAAGCAGGTCGCGTCGGGCCGGTTTGGCGTGACGGCGGAATATCTGTCGTCGGCGGACCAGATCCAGATCAAGATGGCGCAGGGCGCGAAGCCGGGCGAAGGCGGTCAGCTTCCGGGCCACAAGGTGTCCGATTACATCGGCAAGCTGCGGTATTCGGTGCCGGGCGTCGGCCTGATTTCGCCGCCGCCGCACCACGACATCTATTCGATCGAAGACCTCGCGCAACTGATTCACGATCTGAAGAACGTGAACTCGTCGTCGAGCATTTCGGTGAAACTCGTGTCGGAGGTCGGTGTCGGCACGGTTGCCGCCGGTGTGGCGAAAGCGAAGGCGGATCACGTCGTGATCGCGGGTCACGACGGCGGCACGGGCGCATCGCCGTTGTCGTCGCTGAAGCACGCGGGCACGCCGTGGGAACTCGGCCTCGCCGAAACGCAGCAGACGCTCGTGCTGAACCGGCTGCGCGGACGCATCCGCGTGCAGGCCGACGGCCAGATGAAGACCGGCCGCGACGTCGTGATCGGCGCGCTGCTCGGCGCGGACGAGTTCGGCTTCGCGACGGCGCCGCTCGTCGTCGAAGGCTGCATCATGATGCGCAAGTGCCATCTGAACACGTGCCCGGTCGGCGTCGCGACGCAGGATCCGGTGCTGCGCGCAAAGTTCTCAGGGCAGCCGGAGCACGTCGTCAACTTCTTCTTCTTCGTTGCGGAAGAAGTGCGCGAGATCATGGCGCAGTTCGGTATCCGCAAGTTCGACGACCTGATCGGCCGCGTCGATCTGCTCGATATGAAGAAGGGCATCGAACACTGGAAGGCGAAGGGTCTCGACTTCTCGCGCATCTTCTATCAGGTGCCGGTCGGTGAGGACGTCGCGCGAAAGCATGTCGACGTGCAGGATCATGGGCTCGACAAGGCGCTCGATCACGTGCTGATCGAGAAATCGAAGGCGGCGATCGAGAAGGGCGAGCATGTCTCGTTCATCCAGCCGGTGCGCAACGTGAACCGCACGGTCGGCGCGATGCTGTCCGGACTCATCGCGAAGAAGCACGGTCACGACGGCCTGCCCGACGACTCGATCCACATCCAGTTGAAGGGCACGGCCGGCCAGAGCTTCGGCGCATTCCTTGCGAAGGGCGTCACGCTGGATCTCGTCGGCGACGGCAACGACTATGTCGGCAAGGGCCTGTCGGGCGGGCGCATCATCATTCGCCCGACCAACGACTTCCGCGGCAAGTCCGAGGAAAACATCATCTGCGGCAACACGGTGATGTACGGCGCGATCGAAGGCGAATCGTATTTCCGCGGCGTGGCGGGCGAGCGCTTCTGCGTGCGCAACTCGGGCGCGACGGCGGTCGTCGAAGGCACGGGCGATCACGGCTGCGAATACATGACGGGCGGCACGGTGGTCGTGCTCGGCGAGACGGGCCGCAACTTCGCGGCGGGCATGTCGGGCGGCATCGCATTCGTGTACGACCCGGACGGCATGTTCGCGGGCAAGTGCAACAAGTCGATGGTCGCGCTCGATCCGGTGCTGCAGCAGGCCGAACAGGAGCGCACGGTGGATCGCGCGCTGTGGCACGGCGGCAAGACGGACGAAGCACTGCTCAAGGGCCTGATCGAGCGTCACTTCCAGTTCACCGGCTCGCCGCGTGCGAAGTCGCTGCTCGAGAACTGGGATTCGGCTCGCCGCCAGTTCGTCAAGGTGTTCCCGACCGAGTACAAGCGCGCGCTCACCGAGCTCGGCGCGAAAAAGTCGAAAGACGCCATCGCGGCTTGAAGCGGTTTTATATATAGAAGGCCTTCCCGATGCGAGCGCGTCGGGAAGCAGGTCCCTCACTGTACACAGAGAAAGAAATGGGCAAGGCAACCGGTTTTCTCGAATTCGAACGCCGCCACGAGGCATACGAACCACCGCTGACCCGCGTCAAGCATTACAAGGAATTCGTCGCCGCACTGACGGATGAAGACGCCAAGATTCAAGGCGCGCGCTGCATGGATTGCGGCATCCCGTTCTGCAACAACGGCTGTCCGGTCAACAACATCATTCCGGATTTCAACGATCTCGTGTTCCAGCAGGACTGGAAGAGCGCGATCAACGTGCTGCACTCGACCAACAACTTCCCGGAGTTCACGGGCCGCATTTGTCCGGCGCCGTGCGAAGCGGCTTGCACGCTCGGCATCAATGACGATCCGGTCGGCATCAAGTCGATCGAGCACGCGATCATCGACAAGGCATTCGCCGAGGGCTGGGTCGTGCCGCAGCCGCCGAAGCACAAGACGGGCAAGAAGGTCGCGGTCGTCGGTTCGGGCCCCGCGGGCCTCGCGGCCGCGCAACAGCTCGGGCGCGCGGGGCACGAAGTGGTCGTGTTCGAGAAGAACGATCGCATCGGCGGTCTGTTGCGTTACGGCATCCCCGACTTCAAGCTGGAGAAGTGGCTGATCGACCGCCGCATGCGTCAGATGGAGGCGGAGGGCGTGTCGTTCCGCACGAACGTGTTCATCGGTCGTGATCCGTTGCCGGCGTACATCGGCAACACGGCGAAGGAAACGATCACGCCGGACGAACTGAAGGAACAGTTCGACGCGGTCGTGATCGCGGGCGGCTCGGAAACGCCGCGCGATTTGCCGGTGCCGGGTCGCGAGCTGGAAGGCATCTACTATGCGATGGAATTCCTGCCGCAGCAGAACAAGGTCAACGCCGGCGACAAGCTGACGGATCAACTGCTGGCGAAGGGCAAGCATGTGGTCGTGATCGGCGGCGGCGATACGGGTTCTGACTGTGTGGGCACGTCGAATCGTCACGGCGCAAAGAGCGTGGCGCAGTTCGAACTGCTCGCGCAGCCGCCCGAGGAAGAGAACAAGCCGCTCGTCTGGCCGTATTGGCCGATCAAGCTGCGCACGTCGTCGTCCCATGAGGAAGGTTGCGATCGCGACTGGTCCGTGGCGACGAAGCGCTTCGAAGGCAAGAACGGCAAGGTCGAGAAGCTGATCGCGGTGCGCGTCGAGTGGAAGGGCGGCAAGATGCAGGAAGTGCCGAATTCCGAATTCGAACTGAAGGCCGATCTCGTGCTGCTCGCGATGGGCTTTACGCAGCCGGTTTCGCCGGTGCTGGAGGCGTTCGGCGTCGAGAAGGATGCGCGCGGGAATGTGCGTGCCGCAACCGAAGGCGACAAGGCGTATTACACATCGGCGGACAAGGTGTTCACGGCGGGTGACATGCGCCGTGGTCAGTCACTGGTCGTCTGGGCGATTCGCGAAGGACGTCAGTGCGCGCGATCGGTCGATGCGTATCTGATGGGGTCGAGCGAGTTGCCGCGATAAGGCGCCGGGCATCGATGCGAAGGCCACGCGGTTGCGTGGCCTTTTTGTTTTGGCTGCGGCGCGGATCAAACCTCCGCCATCGCCCGCTCGATCTCGATCTTGTAGTCATGGAACATCGCCACCGACTCGCGATGCGCCACGCTCAGAATCGCCGCCTTCGGCAGCCGCTCGACGAGCGTGTTGTAGATATGCAGTTCGTTCTCGGCGTCGAGCGCGCTGGTCGCTTCATCGAGGAACACGAAGTCGGGCTTGTGGAGCAGTACGCGCGCCGCGGCGAGACGCTGCTGCTCGCCCGGCGACAGGCTCCGCGCCCAGTGCGCGCTTTCGTCCAGCCGATCCGCATAAGCTTCGAGATTGCACATGCGCAGCACTTCGCGCGATTCGTCGTCGCCGAAGGTGCCGCCGGGCGACGGATACGAAAGCGCCGCACGCAGCGTCCCGATCGGCAGATAGCTCATCTGCGGGATGAACATCATCTTTGCGTCGACGGGCGCGTCGATCGTGCCGTCGCCGAACGGCCACAAGCCCGCCAGCGCGCGCATCAACGTGCTCTTGCCCGATCCCGACGGCCCGACGACGAGCCAGCGCGAGCCCGGCTCGATCGACACGTTCGCCACGCGCGAGAGCGGCGTACCGTTGGGAAGCGCGAGCATGAGGCCGTTCGTCGTGAGCGACGGCGTGCTCGTGTAGTGCAGGTTGATGCCCCCGTGCTCCGTCGCCGGCGACGTTTCCTCGCGGATATGCGTCGAGCGCATCACGCGCTTGAATTCGCGCAGACGGTTGACGGTGGCGCGCCATTCGACCAACGTCGAATAACTGTTGATGAACCATGAAAACGAATCGCTGACCGTGCCGAACGCCGATGAAATCTGCATCAGCACGCCGAACGAAAACGCGCCCGCGAAGTAGCGCGGCGCGGCGACCATGATCGGAAAGATGATCGCGATCTGTCCGTAGAAGCTCAACACGAAAGTCATGCGCTTCGTGTACTTCATGATGAGCCACCAGTTGTCGCGGATGCGCTGGAAGATGGTCTTTGCGTTGGCGGTTTCGGTGGAGATGCCATCGTAGAACGCGATCTGCTCGGCGTTTTCGCGCACGCGAATCAGCCCGAAGCGAAAATCCGCTTCGACTTTCTGCTGCTGATAGTTGATCGACACGAGCGGATGCCCGACCTTCTGGATGATCAGCGAACCGAGAATCGCGTAGAGCGCGGCGGCCCACACCATGTAGCCGGGAATCGTGACCGGTGTGGCGCCGAGCGAGAAGGTGAGCGCGCCCGCGATGGTCCAGAGAATCGTGATGAAGGTAACGAGTGTGACGAGCGTCGAAAGCAGGTCGAGGGACAGCGAAAGCGTGGTGGTGGCGAAGGACTGCAGGTCGTCGGAAATACGCTGGTCGGGGTTGTCGGCGAGGCGATCGCGCTCGATGCGGTAGAACGCCTTGTCGCCGAGCCATTGCTCCAGAAACCTGTTGGTGAGCCACTGCCGCCAGCGAAACGCGAGCATCTGCCGCAGATAACGCCCGTACACCGCGAGCAGGATGTACGCGAACGCGAGGCCCGTGAAGATCAGCAGCAGATGAGGAAAGTCCCTGACGTTCTTGTTCTGCAGCGCGTTATAGAAGTCGGCGTTCCAGCTATTGAGCCGGACATTGATCCACACGACCGTCATGTTGATCGCGATGATCGCGACGAGCAGACCCCACGCGACACCGCGCTCCTCGGAAACCCAGTACGGCTTGATGAGGCTCCACGCCGAGACTTCGTCGGCCTTCTGCTGTGTGCTTTCGGTACGAATGTTGGTCATGAGCTTCCTGCTGATGCGCCCCGGGGCGCCCGATTGTTACGTCCGCGGCCAGGTCGCGCGCGCTTTTTCCGGCCCCGCGAATTGTTCCGGGATTGTCTTAACGTCCGCTTAATTTCGCGCGATCGTGCGGCGAACCGTGTTCGCGGCATTGTGCCAGAGTGCCGGCGCGGGCGATAAAAGGCGGGCAATCCCGGTTTGCAGCGCCTTCGCCTTTCATGTTTTAATGATCCTCGACGAAACAGGGGTGCTTCGCGCGCATCGGCGGCCGGAACGGTCGGCAGCGCGGCGAGGCTGAGAGAGACCCTTTGCACCCGATCCGGGTAATACCGGCGAGGGAAGTTTCCGGAGAACGCGCGAGTCACGCGCCATTCCTCCAGTCTCTTCCAGTATTTTCTTTCCGCCCGGCACCTTTCATCCATGCCGAGCCGGTCTCTCCGCTGATTTCGTCCTTGTGATGCGGCGCCGCGCCCGCACGGTCGAGATCGCGTACTTCGTCTCCTCGTCCAGTGCAGCGTCGGGCCCTTTGGAGACAGCGAATTGAACAGGATCGAACAGGGCGCACCGCGCCGGGAGGATTTCGCCGTCGTCGGCGGCGGGCTCGTCGGGCGGCTCGTCGCCTGGCAACTCGCTGGCGCGGGCCATGACGTCGCGCTCTACGAACGCGGCGACGCAGCGGGCACGCAGTCGGCTGCGTGGGTCGCCGCCGCGATGCTAGCGCCGCTCGCCGAGGCGGCGAGCGCGGAGCCGCTCGTCGTCGGGCTAGGGGCGGCGTCGCTCGAACGCTGGCCGCGTCTCATCGCGCAATTGCCCGAGCCGGTCTTCTTTCAGCGCAACGGAACGCTCGTCGTCTGGCACGGCGCGGATCGCGCGGAGGCGCCGCTGTTCGAGCGCCGCTTGCGCGCCAATTCGCCCGCCGACTTGCTCGATGGCGGGTTCGTCAAGCTCGCGGGCGCGCAGGTCGCGCAAGCCGAACCGGCACTGGGAACGCGTTTCGCGCAGGGCTGGCTGCTGCCGAACGAGGGTCAGCTGGATAACCGGCAGGCCTTGAGCGCGCTCGCGGCCGGCCTCACGGCGCGCGGCGTGCGCACGTACTGGAACACGCCGGTCGACGCCATGCCCGACGCCCGCTGGATCATCGATTGCCGCGGCTTGGGCGCAAAACCCGCGTGGCCCGCACTGCGCGGCATCCGGGGCGAAGTCGCGCGCGTGCATGCGCCGGGCATTGGGCTTTCGCGGCCCGTGCGGTTGCTGCATCCGCGCTATCCGCTCTATATCGCGCCCAAGGAGAACGATCTGTACGTGATCGGCGCGACGGAAGTGGAAGGAGAAGACATGTCGCCCGTAAGCGTGCGCTCGGCGCTGGAACTGCTGAGCGCCGCTTTCGCCGTGCATCCGGGCTTCGGCGAGGCGCGCATCCTTGAACTGAATTCGCATTGCCGGCCGACCTTGCCGGATCATCGGCCGGCCATCGTCTGGGACGGGGCGCGGACCGTGCGCGTGAACGGCCTGTACCGCCACGGCTTCATGATCGCGCCCGAAGTCGCAGATGTGGCGAGCTGTCTAGCGGAGGCGCTCGTTTCAGGCGACGTCGCCGATGCCGGGACCTTCGCCGATTTCCGCGGCGCCGCGCGCTGGCCCGAGCTGCTGCACGGCGCGTTCTCGGTCGCGCCCGCGCTGTCGCATTGAGCAAGAGACCAAAGCCATGAACATCCATATCAATCAGCGCGTCTTCGATTTGCCCGACGACGTCACCGTCACTCAAGCGCTCGCCGCGTTCGGCGCGAAGCCGCCATTCGCAGTCGCCTTGAACGGCCAGTTCGTGGCGCGCGGCGAGCACGCCACGAAAACGCTCGCCGCCGGCGACAAGCTCGATGTCGTGTCGCCCGTCGCGGGCGGCTGAACTCCGAACCGAAGGATCGAATCATGACCATCTCCACCGCCGACGTTCTCACGCTCTACGGCGAGACCTTTCCGAGCCGCGTGCTGCTCGGCACCTCGCGTTATCCGTCGCTGCAATCGCTTTCCGACTCCATCGACGCCGCTCGGCCAGGCATGGTCACGGTCGCGTTGCGCCGCCAGTCGGAAACGGGCGAAGCCGGCTTTTTCGATGTTTTGAAGCGCCACGGCGTCGCACTGCTTCCCAACACGGCCGGCTGCCAGAGCGTCGACGAGGTGCTCACGACCGCCCGCATGGCGCGCGAAGTCTTCGAGACGCCCTGGATCAAGCTGGAGCTGATCGGCGACGATTACACGCTGCAGCCCGATCCGATCGGCCTCGTCGAAGCGGCGGCGAAGCTGATTCGAGAGGGCTTCAAGGTGCTGCCGTATTGCACGGAGGACCTGGTGATCGGCCGGCGTCTGCTCGATGCGGGCTGCGAGGCGCTGATGCCGTGGGGCGCGCCGATCGGCACCGGTAAAGGCGTCACCAATCCGTACGGGCTGCGCACGCTGCGCGAGCGGCTGCCGGATGTGCCGCTAATCGTCGATGCCGGTCTCGGTGTGCCGTCGCACGCCTGCCAGGTGATGGAATGGGGCTTCGACGGCGTGCTGCTCAATACGGCCGTATCGCAGGCGACTTTCCCGCCGCAGATGGCGCGAGCCTTCGCGCTCGGCGTCGAAGCGGGACGCACGGCATTCCTCGCCGGGCCGATGGCCGAGCGCGACAGCGCGCAGGCGAGCACGCCGGTCGTCGGTATGCCGTTCTGGCATCAGGACGGAGGCGCGGCATGAGCTTGCTGAATCACGAAGTTTTCTGGCCGCCCGCCGACGAGTTGATCGAAGTCGCCGAGCGGATTCGCGCGCGTCTCGGCGAATGGCCCGCGGCTGAAACGCGCTGGCGCATTTGCCTGACCGCGCCGGAATCGCCGAAGGCCGGCGATCTGATCGTTATCGAGGCGCACGACGCGGACGCCGCCCGGCTCGCAAAAAGCGGCGCGGCCGTGCTCGATGCACGCGAAGGGCGGGTCACGCTGTATCGCGGCGACGAACGCTTCGCGCTGGAAGGCGAATGGGCCGACGATTGGCTGGCCGCTCTGGCCGCTTTCCTCGATTGCAACTTCGAACCGCACGACGCGCTCACGCTCGCGCTCGCCTGGCGCGCGGGCGACGAGAACAAGGCCGACGCCTGGCCCGTCGATTTCGCGACGTTCCCGCGTGTCGCCGATCTGCCGGCGGCGCCCGAAGGCGGCTTTCCGGCTTGTCCTGATCGGCTCGGCCTGTATCCGGTGCTGCCGAGCGCGGACTGGGTCGAACGCGTGCTGGAGTTCGGCGTGCGCACCGCGCAATTGCGCCGAAAATCGACCAATACCGACGACTTGCGGCGCGAAATCGCACGCTCGGTCGAGGCAGGGCGCCGGCATGATGCGCAACTTTTCATCAACGATCATTGGCGCGAAGCGATCGCCGCGGGCGCGTACGGTGTGCATCTCGGCCAGGAAGACGTGCAGTCGGCCGATCTGAACGCGATCGCAAAGGCCGGCGTGCGACTCGGACTGTCGACGCACGGCTATTACGAGATGCTGCGCGCGCTGCATTTCAAGCCGAGCTATCTCGCGCTCGGCGCGGTTTTCCCGACCACGACCAAAGTCATGCCGACCAGGCCGCAAGGGCTCGCGCGGCTCAGACGCTACGTGCAGCTTCTCTCGGGGCGCGTACCGCTCGTTGCGATCGGCGGAATCGACGCCGGCGTGATGCCGGACGTCCTCGCAACGGGCGTCGGCAGCGCGGCGGTCGTGCGCGCGGTCACGGAGGCGTCGGACGCGGCAGGGGCGGTCTCGTCGTTGCAACAAATGTTTGCTGGTCAACGGTAAAGAATCCCAAAAGCGAAGGAGCGAGGACCTAGGCAAAGCACCGATTGCGCGCAGGCCCTATAATTCGGCCTCTTGCGTCAACGGAATCTCTTACCCAGTGCCTGCTTCTTCCGAGACTCTGCTAGAGCTGCGCGACGTCGATTTCGGCTACGGCGACCGGCTCGTACTGTCGAACCTGAACATGCGCTTCACGCGTGGTCAGGTGGTCGCGGTCATGGGCGGCTCAGGCTGCGGCAAAACCACGACCTTGCGTCTGGTCGGCGGCCTCGTGAAGGCGAGCCGCGGCCAGGTCATGTTCGACGGACAGGACGTCGGCGCGCAGACGCGCGATGGCCTGTACGCGCTGCGCCGAAAGATGGGCATGCTGTTCCAGTTCGGCGCGTTGTTCACCGACCAGACCGTGTTCGAGAACGTGGCGTTTCCGCTGCGCGAGCACACCGATCTGCCTGAAGCGCTGGTCCGCGATCTCGTGCTGATGAAGCTGAACGCAGTCGGTTTGCGCGGCGCGCGCGATCTCGCGCCGTCGGAAATTTCGGGCGGCATGGCGCGCCGCGTGGCGCTCGCCCGCGCGATCGCGCTGGACCCCCAGCTCATGATGTACGACGAGCCGTTCGCCGGCCTCGATCCCATTTCGCTCGGCATCACGGCGCAACTCATTCGCACGATCAACGACGCGCTCGGCGCAACGTCCATTCTCGTCACGCACGACGTGCCTGAATCGTTCGCCATCGCCGACTACGTGTATTTCATCGCGAACGGCGGCATTCACGCCGAAGGCACGCCGGCGGAACTGCGCGCTTCGCAGGACCCGACCGTGCGGCAGTTCATCGACGGCACGCCGGACGGCCCGTTCAAGTTTCACTACGCGAGCACGTCGCTCGCCGCGGATTTCGGCATCGGAGGGCAGGCATGATCAGCGCGCTCGGACGCTGGGTGCTCGACGGTTTCGGCACCGCAGGCTACGCGACGCGCATGTTCCTGCGCCTCGTGTTCGAATTTTTTTCGCTGTTGCGGCGCCCGCGCCTCGTTACGAAACAGATCCACTTCGTCGGTAATTATTCGCTCGTCATCATCGCGGTGTCGGGATTGTTCGTCGGCTTCGTGCTCGGCTTGCAGGGCTACTACACGCTGAGCCGCTATGGCTCGGAGCAGGCGCTCGGCCTGCTCGTTGCGCTGTCGCTCGTGCGCGAGCTCGGGCCGGTCGTCACGGCGCTGTTGTTCGCGGGGCGCGCGGGCACGTCGCTCACTGCCGAAATCGGGCTCATGAAGGCAGGCGAGCAACTCACCGCGATGGAAATGATGGCCGTCGACCCGCTCAAGGTGGTCGTCGCGCCGCGCATGTGGGCGGGCATCATCGCCATGCCGGTGCTGGCCGCCATTTTCAGCGCGGTCGGCATTATCGGCGGCTACGTCGTCGGCGTAATGCTGATCGGCGTCGATCCGGGCGCCTTCTGGTCGCAGATGCAAGGCGGCGTGGACGTGTGGCGTGATGTCGGCAATGGCGTCATCAAGAGCATCGTGTTCGGCTTCGCGGTGACGTTCATCGCGCTGTTCCAGGGCTACGAGGCGAAACCGACGCCGGAAGGCGTGTCGCGCGCGACGACGAAAACCGTCGTGTACGCGTCGCTCGCCGTACTCGGGCTCGATTTCCTGCTGACCGCATTGATGTTCAGCTAATGGACCAAGCGCAGGCGCCGGGCACGGCGCGGGCGTTGTGAAGGGCACAGACCGTCACGCGCCATCTGCGAAAAGATTCTCTTTGGGAAGACGATGAAAAAGACTGCTCTCGACTTTTGGGTCGGCCTCTTCGTGGTGCTCGGTTTCGTGGCGCTGCTCTTTCTCGCGCTGAAGGCGGGCAACATGAGCTCCCTGTCGTTCCAGCCAACCTACGCGGTGAAACTCAAGTTCGACAACATCGGCGGGCTCAAGGCGCGCGCGCCCGTCAAAAGCGCGGGCGTGACGGTCGGGCGCGTCGGCGGCATCGGCTTCGACTCGAACACCTATCAGGCCGTCGTCACGATCGATATCGACAAGCAGTACCAGTTTCCGAAGGACTCGTCCGCGAAGATCCTGACCTCGGGTCTGCTCGGTGAGCAGTACATCGGCCTCGAGCCGGGCGGCGACGATCAAATGCTGAAGAACGGCGACACCATCACGATGACGCAATCGGCCGTGGTCCTCGAAAATTTGATCGGCCAGTTCCTCTACAACAAGGCGGCGGATTCCGGCGCCTCGAAATCGTCGGCGGCGCCGGCAGCGCCCGCGCCCGCACCGGCTTTCCCGGGCGCGGCGAGCGCGATGGGCGCATCGGGTGCCACTGGGGCGAACGCCGCTTCGGCACCGGCTCAATAAGGAGAACAGCATGCAGGCGATGGGGATGCGGCGCGCAATCATCGTGGCGGGCGCAATCGCGCTCGCCGGCTGCGCGACGGTGACGACGCCGACCAAAGGGGACCCGCTCGAGAGCTACAACCGGACAATGTTCAAGATCAACGATACCGTCGATCAATATGCGTTGAAGCCGGTGGCGAAGGGTTACGTCTGGGCGGTGCCGGAGCCGGTGCGCAACAGCGTGACCAACTTCTTCTCGAATATCGGTGACGTCTACATCGCCGCAAACAATCTGCTGCAGTTGAAAGTTGCGGATGGCGTGTCGGACATCATGCGCGTCGCGATCAATACGGTGTTCGGCGTCGGCGGCCTGTTCGACGTGGCGACCATCGCGAAGCTGCCGAAGCACGCGGGGGATTTCGGCCTCACGCTCGGCCACTATGGCGTGCCGGCCGGCCCGTATGTCGTGCTGCCGCTGCTCGGGCCGAGCACGGTGCGGGATTCCGCCGGTCTCGTCGTCGACTACTTCGGCAATCCGCTCACCTATGTGAGCCCGGATTCGGTGAGCTGGGCGCTCTATGGCGTGAACCTCATCAATGTGCGCGCGAATCTGCTGGGCGCGACCGACGTGCTCGCCGATGCCGCGCTCGACAAGTACTCGTTCGTGCGTAACGCTTATCTGCAACGTCGTCAGTATCTGATCTCAGGCGGCGAAAGCAATATGCCGGATTACGGTGAAGCGCCGCTGCCGAACTACAGCGATGAGGGCGCGGCCCCCGCGCAAGGCGCATCGGCCACAGCGGTTCCGGGCGCCGCCGCCCCTGCTTCGGGCACGGCCGCAGCGCCCACGCCCGCGAGCGGTACCAGCAACACGGTGCCGGGCAACCAGTATGTGCCACCATCCGGTTTCCCTTCATTCCGCTTGCGTTGAGCGGGGTTTTGCTAACGCGCGGTAACATATCTAACGACGTTTCTTACGCTTTCGATACCGCGCCGCCTGAACTCGGATCAGGCGGCGCGCTCAAACCGAAGCCTCAACTTTTGCAGGATCTGTGATGAAAAAACTTCTACTTCTTCCCCTCTTCGCGATGTTCCTAGCGGTCTGCGGCGTGGCCTCGGCACAGAGCGTCGATTCGAGCGCGCCCGACACGATGATCAAGACGGTGACGCAGCAGGTCCTCGACGAGATCAAGTCGGACCCGAAGATCCAATCGGGCGATATCAACAAGATCACCGAGCTCGTCAACCAGAAGATCCTGCCGTACACGGATTTCACGCGCACGACGCGCCTCGTGATGGGCCGCAACTGGAATTCGGCGACGCCGGAGCAGCAAAAGCAGATCGTCGAGCAGTTCAAGATGCTGCTGATCCGCACGTACTCGGGCGCGCTCGCGCAGGTGCGCAACCAGACGGTGCAGTACAAGCCGTTCCGCGCGAATCCGGACGACACCGACGTCGTGGTCCGCTCGGTCGTGATGAACAACGGCTCGCCGGTCGAGCTCGACTATCGCCTGTACAAGACGGCGCAAGGCTGGCGCGTGTACGACATCAATGTGCTCGGCGCGTGGCTGATCCAGGCGTATCAACAGCAGTTCAACGAGCAGATCTCGCAGAACGGCGTGGGCGGTCTGCTGCAGTTCCTGACGCAGCGTAACCAGCAGCTCGCGAGCGGCAAGGCATCGTGAGCACGGCAGCTACAGGCGGCCGTTTCCAGACGGCCGCAACCCTGACCCACGAGAGCGCGAAGGCGGCGCTCGACTCGGGTCTGTCGCGCATCGCAGCAGGCGCGACCGAAGTCGATTGCGCGCCGCTCACGCAGTTCGACTCTTCCGCGCTCGCCGTGCTGCTTGCATGGCAGCGCGCCGCGACCGCGCTCGGCGCCGCGTTGGGCGTCGTCAATCTTCCTTCCGGGCTCGTGAGTCTCGCGCGAGCCTACGGCGTTGATACGCTCCTCTCGTTCCGACATTGATCCTGTTCTGACTTTCATGCAGAACGCGGCAGCGCGCTTCGCTGCCGCAATCAGGATCGCTCCGAAGTCGGCCCCAGCCGCTTTGCCCTATAATCAAACGTTTTTTTCGGGCCCCAACCCGGCCCTTTTTGGTCCAAGCCCGGGTCCGTGAAGCGAAAATCCGCACACTCGAGGCGCGGCCGCGCGCGGCGCGCGCACTGTCTACATGTCAGCCATAGAAATCCGAAACGTCAGGAAGCGCTACAAGGATCTCCAGGCGCTCAAAGGCGTGAGCCTCACGGTGGAAGAGGGCGAGTTCTTCGGCTTGCTCGGCCCCAACGGCGCGGGCAAAACCACGTTGATCAGCATTCTGGCCGGTCTGGCGCGCGCCGATAGCGGCACGATCTCCGTGCGCGGCCACGATGTCGTCAGCGACTTCCGGGCGGCGCGGCGCGCGCTCGGCGTCGTGCCGCAGGAACTGGTGTTCGATCCGTTCTTCACCGTGCGCGAGTCGCTCCGGATTCAGTCGGGCTATTTCGGCTTGCGCAACAACGACGACTGGATCGACGAGGTCATGGCCAATCTCGATCTCACCGAGAAAGCCGACGTCAATACGCGCGCGCTGTCGGGTGGGATGAAGCGCCGTGTGCTCGTCGCGCAGGCGCTCGTGCATCGTCCGCCCGTGATCGTGCTCGATGAGCCCACCGCCGGCGTCGATGTGGAGTTGCGCCAGACGCTCTGGAAGTTCATTTCGCGCCTGAATCGCGAAGGTCACACCATCGTTCTGACGACGCACTATCTCGAAGAAGCCGAATCGCTGTGCCACCGGCTCGCGATGCTTCGTCGCGGTGAAGTCGTCGCGCTCGAACGCACGAGCACGCTGTTACAGCGTTTCTCGGGCCTGCAGTTGTATCTGCGGCTCTCGAACGGAGCGTTGCCCGCCGACTTGCGCGCGCTCGAAGTCGATCCGCACGCGGTGTCTGGCGCGCAGCACTTGCTGCGCCTCGCGAGCTACGACGACGTCGAGCCGATTCTCGCGAAATGCCGCGCGGCAGGCTGCACGTTCGATGAAATCGAAGTGCGCAAGGCCGATCTGGAAGACGTGTTCGTGCAGGTGATGAACGAGCCGGAAGTGATCGAGGGGCTTTCATGAGCGGTTTCCAGACGTTGTTCTACAAGGAGCTGCTGCGCTTCTGGAAGGTTTCGTTTCAGACCGTCCTCGCGCCGGTCGTTACGGCGCTGCTGTATCTGACCATCTTCGGCCACGCGCTGTCGGGGCACGTTCAGGTGTATCCCGGCGTCGGCTACACGAGCTTTCTCGTGCCCGGCCTCGTCATGATGAGCGTGCTTCAGAACGCGTTCGCGAACAGTTCTTCGTCGCTGATCCAGTCGAAGATCACCGGCAATCTCGTGTTCGTGCTGCTGCCGCCGATCGCGCATTGGGAGATGTTCTTCGCGTATGTACTGGCATCGGTCGTGCGCGGACTGTGCGTGGGCTTCGGCGTGTTCATCGTGACGATATGGTTCATCCCGATGTCTTTTTCCGCGCCGTTCTACATCATTGCGTTCGCGATCCTCGGTTCGGGCATTCTCGGCACGCTGGGTTTGATCGCGGGCATCTGGGCCGACAAGTTCGATCAGTTGGCCGCGTTTCAGAACTTCCTGATCATGCCGCTCACGTTTCTTTCCGGCGTGTTCTACTCGACACATACGCTGCCGCCGCTGTGGCGCGCGGTGTCGCATCTGAATCCGTTTTTCTACATGATCGACGGCTTTCGCTACGGCTTCTTCGGCCTCTCCGACGTGAATCCGCTGGTGAGTCTCGGCATCGTCGGCGGATTCCTGGCCGTGCTGGCGCTGATCGCCGTGCGATTGCTCGCGAGCGGCTACAAGCTGCGTCACTAATTCAAGGAGACTTCCATGTTGCCGACTCCGGAGCAGGTGAAGGACTACATCGCTGGCGGCTTGTCCTGCCAGCATCTCGAAGTGGAAGGCGACGGCCAGCACTTTTTCGCGACCATCGTGAGCGATGCGTTCGTCGGCAAGCGGCTGATCGCGCGTCATCAACTGGTTTATGCGGCGCTCGGCGAGCGCATGCGCGAGGAGATTCATGCGCTGAGCATGAAGACCCTTACCCCCGACGAGTGGAAATCGGCCTGAGTCCACCCGGCGAAGCCAATCAGGTCACACGACTCAACTTACGTAACACCGGCATCACCGGCAGACAAAGGCAGTAAAGAGTGCGATTCATTCAAGATAACCGCGGCGCCGAAAACGGCTCCGCAGCAGGAAGCTCGGTCGAAGGACAAGCAATGGATAAATTGGTCATCACGGGGGGCGCGAAGCTCTCTGGCGAAATCACCGTATCGGGCGCGAAGAACGCGGCTTTGCCCATTCTTTGCGCAAGCCTTCTCACCGCCGATGACGTCCATCTGTCGAACGTGCCGAATCTCCAGGACGTGCGAACGATGATCAAGCTGCTGCGCCAGATGGGCGTGCAGTCGGAAGTCTCGGGCGACGGTCGCGTGAGCCTCAATGCATCGACAGTCGACAAGCTGATCGCGCCGTACGAAATGGTCAAGACGATGCGCGCGTCGATTCTCGTGCTCGGGCCGCTCGTCGCGCGCTTCGGCGAGGCGAAGGTGTCGCTGCCCGGCGGCTGCGCGATCGGCGCGCGTCCGGTCGATCAGCACATCAAGGGCCTGCAGGCGATGGGCGCCGAGATCAACATCGAGCACGGTTTCATCGAAGCGCGCGCGAAGCGTCTGAAGGGCGCGCGCATCATTACCGACATGATTACCGTCACCGGCACCGAAAATCTGCTGATGGCGGCGGTGCTGGCCGAAGGCGAGACGGTGATCGAAAACGCGGCGCGCGAGCCGGAAGTGAGCGACCTCGCGCATCTGCTCGTGAAGATGGGCGCAAAGATCGACGGCATCGGCACTGATCGTCTGGTGATTCAGGGCGTCGACAGGCTGCATGGCGCAAAGCATGACGTCGTGCCGGATCGCATCGAGGCTGGCACGTTCCTGTGCGCGGTCGCGGCTGCGGGCGGCGATGTCACCTTGCGCCGCGTGAGCCCGCACCTGCTGGACGCCGTGACGGCCAAGCTGCGCGAAGCGGGCGTCAGCATCGAGGAAGGCGACGACTGGATGCGCGTGCGCATGGACAAGCGCGCCGGCGCGGTGAATATCCGCACGTCGGAATATCCCGCGTTCCCGACCGACATGCAGGCTCAGTTCATGGCGCTCAACACGATCGCGAACGGCACGTCGCAAGTGGTCGAGACGATCTTCGAGAACCGGTTCATGCACGTGCAGGAACTGAACCGCCTGGGCGCGAACATCACGATCGACGGCAATACGGCGCTCGTCAGCGGCGTCGAGCAACTCTCCGGCGCGAAAGTGATGGCAACCGATCTGCGCGCGTCCGCGAGTCTCGTGATCGCTGCGTTGTGCGCGGACGGCGAAACGCTGATCGACCGCATCTACCATCTGGATCGCGGCTACGACCGCATGGAATCGAAACTGACGGCGGTCGGCGCGAACGTGCGCCGCATCAAGGGCAGCGGGAGCGAGCAATGAGCTCGCTGCCGCAGACGTCGTCGTCGGTGGAGCCGAGCGCGCCCCTCACGCTCGCGCTGTCGAAAGGGCGTATCTTCGAGGAAACGCTGCCGCTGCTCGCCGCCGCCGGCGTGCAGGTGGCCGAAGATCCGGAGAGTTCGCGCAAGCTGATCCTGCCGACCACGAACCCGAATCTGCGCGTGATCATCGTGCGCGCGACAGATGTGCCGACCTATGTGGAATACGGGGCGGCCGATTTCGGCGTCGCGGGCAAGGATGTGCTGATCGAGCACGGCGGCAGCGGCCTGTATCAGCCGATCGATCTGGACATAGCGCGTTGCCGGATGTCGGTGGCCGTGAAGGCGGGCTTCGATTACGCGAGCGCGGTGCGCCAGGGCGCGCGTTTGCGCGTCGCGACGAAGTACACCGAGACCGCGCGTCAGCATTTCGCGGCGAAGGGCGTCCACGTCGATCTGATCAAGCTGTACGGCTCGATGGAGCTCGCGCCGCTCGTCGGGCTCGCGGATGCGATCGTCGATCTGGTCAGTTCGGGCGGCACGCTGCGGGCGAACAATCTCGTCGAGGTCGAAGAGATCATGCAGATTTCATCGCGCCTCGTCGTGAACCAGGCGGCGCTCAAGCTGAAGCGCGCGGCGCTCAAGCCGTTCCTCGACGCCTTCGAGCGCGCCACCGTCGCAACAGGAAATTAGGCGAGCCGCAGGCCGCGGCGCGCCACCAGCAAAACGGAAAACCAGCATGTCTATCAAGATTCGCAAACTCGATTCCAGCACCGATGGTTTTCACAAGGCGCTGCGTGCCGTGCTCGCGTTCGAAGCGAGCGAGGACGAGGCAATCGAGCGTTCGGTCGCGCAAATTCTCGCGGATGTGAAGGCGCGCGGCGACGCGGCCGTGCTCGAATACACCAACAAGTTCGATCGTCTGAAGGCGGAGAGCGTCGCGGCGCTCGAATTGCCGCTGTCCGAAATGGAAGCCGCGCTCGAAGGGCTCGAGCCGAAGCGCCGCGCGGCGCTCGAAGCGGCGGCGGCGCGCGTGCGCGGCTATCACGAGAAGCAGCGCATCGAGTGCGGCAGCCATAGCTGGCAATACACCGAAGCCGACGGCACCGTGCTCGGCCAGAAAGTCATGCCGCTCGATCGCGCGGGCATCTACGTGCCGGGCGGCAAGGCGGCGTATCCGTCGTCGGTTTTGATGAACGCGATTCCGGCGCGCGTTGCGGGCGTCAAGGAGATCGTGATGGTCGTGCCGACGCCGGACGGCGTGAAAAATCCGCTCGTGCTCGCAGCGGCGCTGCTCGGCGGCGTGGACCGTGTGTTCACGATCGGCGGGGCGCAGGCGGTCGGCGCGCTCGCGTACGGCACGCAAAGCGTGCCCGCGGTTGACAAGATCTGCGGTCCGGGCAACGCGTATGTCGCGTCGGCGAAGCGCCGTGTGTTCGGCACGGTCGGCATCGACATGATCGCGGGGCCGTCCGAGATTCTGGTCATCTGCGATGCCACCACCGATCCCCGCTGGGTCGCGATGGACCTCTTCTCGCAAGCCGAGCACGACGAGCTCGCGCAATCCATCCTGCTGTGCCCGGACGACAACTTCATCCAGCGTGTCGAGGATGCGATCGTCGAACTGCTTCCGTCGATGCCGCGCCGCGATGTCATTCAGCGTTCGCTCGAAGATCGCGGCGCGCTCATCAAGGTGAAGGACATGGCCGAAGCGTGCTTGATCGCCAACGACATCGCGCCGGAGCACCTCGAAATTTCCGCGCTCGATCCGCATCAGTGGGCCGCGCAGATTCACAATGCCGGCGCGATGTTCCTCGGCCGCTACACGAGCGAAAGTCTCGGCGACTACTGCGCCGGCCCGAACCACGTGCTGCCGACGTCGCGCACCGCGCGCTTTTCGTCGCCGCTCGGCGTGTACGATTTCATGAAGCGTTCGAGCGTGATCGAAGTGAGCGCGGACGGCGCGCAGACGCTCGGCGAAATCGCGGCGGAACTGGCATACGGCGAAGGCTTGCAGGCGCATGCGCGCAGTGCGGAATACCGGATGAAAAACGTCGGCTGAAAAAATAGCCGGCCCGAATGAACAAGGCGGCCTGAGAGCCGCCGCCCCACCGGCGAGAGAGACGCCGGGAAATCATGACCACACCACAAGACATCATTCGTCCCGACGTCCTCGCGATGACGAGCTATCCCGTGGCCGACTCCACGGGCCTCATCAAGCTCGACGCGATGGAAAATCCCTACAGCTTGCCCGCCGATCTCGCCAAACGTCTGGGCGCGCATCTCGCGGGCGTCACGCTGAATCGCTATCCGGCGCCACGCCCGGCGGATTTGCTCTCGAAGATCAAGCGCAAGATGCAGTTGCCCGACGCGTGCGACGTGCTGCTCGGCAACGGCTCGGACGAACTGATCAGCATGATGTCGGTCGCGTGTTCGAAGCCGGGCGCGAAGGTCGTCGCGCCGGTGCCGGGCTTCGTGATGTACGAAATGTCGGCGAAGTTCGCGCATCTCGACTTCATCGGCGTGCCGCTGAAGGCGGACTTCACGCTCGACGCCGACGCGCTGATCGCCGCCGTCGAAGAACACGAGCCGGCGCTCGTGTACCTCGCGTATCCGAACAACCCGACCGGCACGCTCTACGACGACACTGACATGGCCCGCATGATCGACGCGGCGCGCAAGAGTCTCGTGGTGATCGACGAGGCGTATCAGCCGTTCGCCGGCAAGAGCTGGATGCCGCGCGCGGCGGAGTTCGATAACGTCGTCGTGATGCGGACCGTCTCGAAGCTCGGGCTTGCGGGCATCCGCCTGGGTTACATGGCGGGCCGTCCTTCGTGGATCATGCAGTTCGACAAGGTGCGCCCGCCGTACAACATCAATGTGCTGACGCAGGCGACCGCCGATTTCCTGCTCGATCACCTCGACGTGCTCGACGCACAGGCCGCCGATCTGCGCGCGCAACGCGCCGCGCTCGCGCGAGAAGTCGCCGCGCTTCCGGGCATGACGGTTTTTCCGAGCGCGGGCAATTTTCTGCTCGTGCGCGTGCCGGACGCCGCCGTTGCTTTCGAAACCCTTCTGACTTCGCGGGTTCTGATCAAAAACGTGAGTAAAATGCATCCATTGCTGGTTAACTGCGTGCGTTTGACGGTCGGAACGGCTGAAGAAAACGCACATATGGTCGCGGCGCTGAAAAAGCTCGCACCGAACTGAATCCCTACTTTCGAAAGCCTCAAGGAATCACCATGCGCATTGCGGAAGTCGTTCGCAACACCAGCGAAACGCAGATCCGTGTGAAGCTCGACCTGGACGGCACCGGCAAGCAGAAGCTCGCCACCGGCGTCCCGTTCCTCGATCACATGCTCGACCAGATCGCCCGTCACGGGCTCATCGATCTCGACATCGAAGCGCATGGCGACCTCCATATCGACGATCACCATACCGTCGAAGACACCGGCATCACGTTGGGGCAGGCGGTGGCGAAGGCCATCGGCGATCGCAAGGGCATTCGCCGTTACGGACATTCGTACGTGCCGCTCGACGAAGCCCTGTCGCGCGTCGTGATCGATTTTTCCGGCCGGCCGGGTCTCGAGTTTCACGTGCCATTCACGCGCGCGCGCATCGGAACATTCGACGTCGACCTCACCATCGAATTCTTTCGCGGCTTCGTGAATCATGCCGGCGTGACGCTGCATATCGACAACCTGCGCGGCATCAACGCGCATCATCAGGTCGAGACCGTGTTCAAGGCGTTCGGCCGCGCGTTGCGCATGGCCGTCGAAATGGACGAGCGCGCGGCAGGACAGATTCCGTCGACCAAGGGCAGTCTCTGATCGACTCACGCTGATTCGGCGGGCGCGTCGACAACACGATGGATCTGTTCAAGTCGTTCATATCGTTGCTCGCGCTGATCAACCCGATCGGCGCGATACCGTTTTTTCTGAGCCTGACCTCGCAGCAGTCCGAGATCGAGAGACGCAACACGATTCGCGTCGCGTCCATTTCGGTGTTTTGCGTGATCGCGGTGACGGCGCTGCTCGGGCAGCAGATCATTGCGTTCTTCGGCATTTCGGTCGGATCGTTCGAAGTGGGCGGCGGCATCATCATGCTGCTCATGGCAATCAGCATGTTGAACGCGCAGGTCGGCAACGCGCGCTCGACGGTGGAAGAACGCATGGAAGCCGAGGAACGCAACAGCATCGCGGTCGTGCCGCTCGCGATTCCGCTGCTCACCGGGCCGGGTTCCATCAGCACGGTGATCGTCTATGCTGCCAATGCGCAGCACTGGTACGACCGTTTCGGGCTCGTCGTGCTGGGCGCGATCATCGCGGGGCTGTGCTTCGGCGCACTGAGTCTCGCCGAGCCGATCGCCCGCTGGGTCGGGCGCACGGGAATCAACATCGGCACGCGTCTCATGGGTTTGATGTTGTCCGCATTGGCGGTGGAGTTCATCGTCGACGGGTTGAAGGCCTTGATGCCATCTTTGAAATGAATACTTCGATTGCGATTGTTGATTACGGAATGGGCAACCTGCGCTCGGTCTATCAGGCGCTGAAAAAGGCTGCACCCGAAGCGAACGTGGCGATCGTCGATCAGCCGCAAGGCATCCATGCGGCGGATCGGGTCGTGTTGCCGGGACAGGGCGCGATGCGCGACTGCATGGCGCATCTGGCCGAATCCGGGCTTCAGGAAGCGGTGATGCAGGCGGCGCGCGAAAAACCGATGCTCGGCGTGTGCGTCGGCGAGCAAATGCTTTTCGACTGGAGCGAGGAAGGCGATACCAAGGGCCTGGGCCTCTTGCCCGGCAAAGTCGTCCGCTTCCAGCTCGACGGCCTGCTGCAGGACGACGGCTCGCGCTTCAAGGTGCCGCAAATGGGCTGGAACCGCGTTCGTCAGACGCAAGCGCATCCGATCTGGGACGGCGTCGCGGACGGCGCATTCTTCTATTTCGTGCATAGCTACTACGTGGTGCCGGACAATCCGGCGCACACGTCCGGCGAAACCGTGTACGGCAGCGCATTTACGTCGGCAGTTGCGCGCGACAATATCTTCGCGACCCAATTTCATCCGGAAAAGAGCGCGGATGCAGGCCTGCGTCTGTACCGGAATTTCGTGCACTGGAACCCGTGAAACGGCGCGTGCGCTAGCGTTTTCGCCTACTACTACGGGCGCATGACCGTTGCAAGACTTGTACTACACTAGCGAGACGGCTCGCGGCAGAGGCACGAAAGACCGCACGTGCGCCGTTTTGATCAACTTCACCCCGAAAATACGCGATACCTATGCTGCTCATTCCGGCCATCGATCTTAAGGACGGTCAGTGCGTGCGCCTCAAGCAAGGCGATATGGACCAGGCGACCATTTTTTCAGAAGATCCGGCAGCGATGGCCCGACATTGGGTCGATCGCGGCGCACGACGGCTGCATCTGGTCGATCTGAACGGCGCGTTTGCCGGCAAGCCGAGGAACGGCGACGCGATCCGCGCGATCCTCGACGAGGTGGGCAGCGAGATTCCCGTGCAACTGGGCGGCGGCATCCGTCACCTGGAAACCATCGAGCGCTATCTGGACGACGGCCTGTCGTACGTCATCATCGGCACTGCGGCGGTGAAGAATCCAGGCTTCCTGCAGGACGCGTGCAGCGCGTTCGGAGGCCACATCATCGTCGGGCTGGACGCGAAGGACGGCAAGGTCGCCACGGACGGCTGGAGCAAGCTGACGGGCCACGAAGTCGTCGATCTCGGCCGCAAGTTCGAGGACTACGGCTGCGAATCGATCATTTACACGGATATCGGCCGGGACGGGATGCTTCAGGGCATCAACATCGACGCGACCGTGCGCCTCGCGCAGGCGGTGAAGATTCCGGTGATCGCGAGCGGCGGGCTGTCGAGCATCGCGGATATCGAGTCGCTCTGCGAGGTCGAGGACGAAGGCATCGAAGGGGTGATCTGCGGCCGCGCGATCTATTCCGGCGACCTCGATTTCAAGGCCGCCCAGACACGCGCCGACGCGCTGCGCGAAGCCGACGGCGCTTGAAGACGCCTGAGCGCGAGCACATCTGAGCAGCACTCCGGGCGGCCGCGACGCCGCCCTTACTTTGTAAGTGGCAAGAACATGGCTCTCGCAAAACGCATCATTCCCTGCCTGGACGTGACCGCCGGTCGCGTCGTGAAGGGCGTCAACTTCGTCGAGCTGCGCGATGCGGGCGATCCCGTCGAAATCGCGCGTCGTTACGACGACCAGGGCGCCGACGAACTCACGTTCCTCGATATCACCGCGACTTCCGATCAACGCGATCTGATTCTGCCGATCATCGAGTCGGTGGCGTCGCAGGTGTTCATTCCGCTGACCGTCGGCGGCGGTGTGCGCGCTGTCGAGGATGTGCGGCGTTTGCTCAACGCGGGCGCGGACAAGATCAGCATGAATTCCTCGGCGGTCGCGAATCCGCAGCTCGTGCGCGACGCGTCGGACAAGCACGGCTCGCAGTGCATCGTCGTCGCGATCGACGCCAAGCGTGTGTCGGCCGAGGGCGAGACGCCGCGCTGGGAAGTGTTCACGCACGGTGGCCGCAAGGCGACGGGCATCGACGCGATCGAATGGGCGCGCAAGATGGCCGAGTACGGCGCGGGCGAAATTCTTCTGACCAGCATGGACCGCGACGGCACCAAGGCCGGGTTCGATCTCGCCCTGACGCGCGCCGTATCGGACGCGGTGCCGGTGCCGGTGATCGCATCGGGCGGCGTGGGATCGTTGCAGCATCTCGCGGACGGCGTCGTCGAAGGCCACGCGGACGCGGTGCTTGCCGCGAGCATCTTTCACTACGGCGAACATACGGTCGGCGAGGCGAAGCGCTTCATGGCCGATCACGGCATTTCGGTAAGGACGTAAGCGGTGAGCGATCAAATGACCTGGCTCGACAAGGTGAAGTGGGACGCGAACGGCCTCGTGCCGGTGATCGCGCAGGAAGCGTCGACCAACGACGTGCTGATGTTCGCATGGATGAATCGCGAGGCGCTCGCGAAGACCATCGAACTGAAGCGCGCGGTGTACTTCTCGCGCTCGCGTCAGCGCCTGTGGTTCAAGGGCGAGGAATCGGGTCACGTGCAGCATGTCCACGACGTGCGCCTCGACTGCGACGAAGACGTCGTGCTGCTCAAGGTCGAGCAGGTATCGGGCATCGCGTGCCACACCGGCCGCCATTCCTGTTTTTTCCAGAAATTCGAAGGCACGGCGGAGAGCGGCGAGTGGGTCGCTGTCGAGCCGGTCCTGAAAGACCCAGAAAGCATTTACAAATGACGCAAGCCAATACGCTCGACACGCTGCTGCGCCTCGCCTCCGTTATCGACAGTCGCAAGGGCGGCGATCCGGAACAATCCTATGTTTCCCGACTCTTTCATAAAGGCGACGATGCGGTCCTGAAGAAGATCGGCGAGGAAGCGACGGAAGTCGTGCTCGCCGCGAAGGACGCGCGTCATGGCGGCGCGCCGAAAGCGCTCGTCAGTGAAGTCGCTGATTTGTGGTTTCATTGTCTCGTGATGCTGTCGCATTTCGACCTGAGCCCCGCCGACGTGGTCGCGGAACTGGAACGTCGCGAAGGCCTGTCGGGGATCGAGGAGAAGGCGCTGCGCAAGTCGCGCCAGCGCGAGCAAAGCGGCAGCTGACGAGCGTCTCGCCTCGAGCGAAGGAGGGCAGCATGAACCGGCAGTACGAACCTTATCCGCCACCCGTCGTTCAGAACTCGGATGACCCGGAGCGTCTGCGCAACATGCGCACGTTCACCCACGTTCTGTACGCGTTGTATGCCGTCTACTGGCTGACCGGGGGGCTGACCGGCCTGGTCGCCATCATCCTCAACTACGTCAAGCGAAGCGACGCCGCCGGCACCCCTTATGAGGATCACTTCACCTGGCAGATCCGCACGTTCTGGTGGGCGGTGCTGGGTCATGTGATCGGCTTTGCGACGATCTGGATCGGCATCGGCTTCCTGATTCTCGCCGCGGTCAGCATCTGGACGCTCTATCGCATCATCAAGGGCTGGTTGTATCTCTACGAGGACAAGGCGATCGAACCGCGCGCCTGGTTCTGAATACGCTTCGATCAATCTGGCCCGGGAACGGGAGACACACGGGACATACATGAGTCAAGACAACTGCATTTTCTGCAAGATCGCCACGGGCCAGCTGCCGAGCACGAAGGTTTATGAGGACGACGAGTTCGTCGCCTTCAACGACATCAACCCGGCAGCGCCGGTGCATGTGCTGGTGATTCCGCGCAAGCATATTGAAACACTTTCCCACTGCACAGAAAGTGACAGTCCGCTGCTTGGTAGAATGGTGAGTCTCGTCGGACGTTTGGCGAAAGATCTGGGTGTCTCCTACACGGGAGGGAACACCGGTTTTCGCACGGTAATTAATACCGGACCGGGCGGCGGGCAGGAGGTGTATCACATCCACGCGCATTTGTTGGCCGGCGAGCGCCCGTGGCGCCGAATGGGGTAATGCTGCAATCTGCGTCTGCATTCTCCTTTCCAATGAAATATTGGGCGAGCAAAATCGATAGTTGAAGTCGAGGCGGTCAGCCTTGGCTCAGGCCGCGAGGCCAGTCTTCCGCTTTAGATACCCAAATCGGGGCGGAATCACGGAGAGTTTTCATTCATGGGTTCGTTAAGCATTTGGCATTGGTTGATCGTTCTGTTGATCGTGGCGCTCGTGTTCGGCACCAAGAAACTGCGCAATATCGGCGGCGATCTGGGCGGCGCAGTGAAGGGTTTCAAGGAAGGCATGCGCGAAGGCGAGACGCCGGCAAATACGACCGATCAGCGCGAGCTGCCGCGTAACGGCGCCGTTGACGTCGAAGCGAAGGACAAGTCCCGCCCGGGCGACTACCGCTAATCCGTCCGCCGACGGTAACCCTCCACTCTTCGTTCAATGCTCGATCTCGGTCTGACCAAAATGGCGGTCATCGGCGTCGTCGCGCTGGTGGTCCTCGGGCCGGAGCGCCTGCCGGGCGTCGCTCGCACGGCGGGGGCGCTCTTCGGGCGCGCGCAGCGTTATATCAACGACGTCAAATCGGAAGTGGCACGCGAGATGGAACTCGATGAGCTGAAGAAAATGCGCACCGAGTTCGAAACCGCGGCGTCCAACGTCGAATCGACGATTCACGACACGCTGCGTCGCCACGAGTCCGAACTGAACGATGCGTGGAAAGAGGGCACGTCGGTCGCGCCGAGCATCGCGGGTAGCGCGGGCGAACAGGCGGACAGCGCCGCGTCGGACAAGCCCTGGGCGAGCACGTCGTCATCGACGTCGACCAGGCGCAAGAACTGGCGCGTGAAGCAGGCAGCGATTCCGAACTGGTACAAGCGCACGACTTCTCGTCGCACGCGGGTCCAGTCGGGCGCGGCGCGCGTCGCTCGTCATACGCCAGCCACCCTGCGCCGGCAGACGAAGTTCTTCTGAGCGAGCCGCGATTCCTTCATCGATGATTTCTACCGAGGGCCGGCGTGAGCGACCCGCAACACAATAAAGAAGAGCCCGTCGAAGAGACGTTCATTTCGCATCTCGTCGAATTGCGCGACCGCATCATTCGCGCGGGCGCTTCAGTCATCGTCGTATTCATCGGGCTGGTGTACTGGGCGCCGGACATCTTCAAGCTGCTGGCCCGTCCGCTGATGCAGAACCTGCCAGCCGACGGCAAGATGATCGTCACCGACGTCACCGGCTCGTTCTTCGTGCCGATGAAGGTGACAATGCTCGTCGCCTTCGTGATCGCGCTGCCGATCGTGCTGTATCAGGTCTGGGCCTTCGTCGCGCCGGGGCTGTATCAGCACGAGAAGAAGCTCGTCGGGCCGCTCGTCTTCAGCAGCTACACGCTTTTCCTGTGCGGCATGGCGTTCGCCTACTTCGTCGTGTTCCCCACTATTTTCCGCGTGATGGCGCATTACAACGCGCCGCTGGGCGCGGAGATGACAACGGACATCGACAACTACCTGAGCTTCGTGCTGACGATGTTCATCGCGTTCGGGGTGACGTTCGAGGTTCCGATCGTCGTCGTGCTGCTGGCGCGCATGGGCGTCGTGTCGATCCAGAAGCTCAAGCAGATCCGCCCATACGTGATCGTCGGCGCGTTCGTCATCTCGGCTGTCGTGACGCCGCCCGACGTTTTCTCGCAACTGATTCTCGCGATTCCGCTCGTCATTCTTTATGAGGCGGGCATCATTGCGGCACGGCTCGTGGTTGGCAAGGAGCAGATCAAGAACGAGGAGCCGGCGGCGGAGTAGGTGCGGCGTATTGTCGCGGTGAGCGTCGGCTTGCCGGATACAAAAAAGGCAGCTTCGAGTGATCGAAGCTGCCTTTTTGTTTTGTGAATGCGGCGTTTATTCGTCGCCCTGGTCACCCTGATCGCCTTGATCTTCGTCCGGCATCTGCGGTGCGCGCGGCGGCGCGGGACGCTTGCCGATCATCACGTTGACGTCGAGTTCCTTGTTCTTGCGCATCAGATGAACCTTGACCGACGTGCCCGGCTTGATCTGCGCGACGACGTTGAGCAGGCGCGTCGTGTCGGTGATGGTGTCTTCGTTGATGGACACGAGGATGTCGCCCGGCCTGATACCCGCCTTGTCCGCCGGACCGCCTTGCAGCACGCCGGCGACGATCGCGCCGGATTTCTGATCCAGCCCGAACGATTCGGCGATCTCCGGGGTCACGTCCTGCGGCTCCACGCCAATCCAGCCACGCGTGACGGTGCCCGTCGTGATGATGCTTTCCAGTACGCTGCGCGCGGTCGACACGGGAATCGCGAAGCCGATGCCGAGCGAGCCGCCGCTGCGCGAATAGATTGCCGTGTTGATGCCGAGCAGATTGCCGTTCACGTCCACCAGCGCACCGCCCGAGTTGCCGGGATTGATGGCTGCATCCGTCTGGATGAAGTTCTCGAAGGTGTTGATGCCGAGGTGATTGCGTCCGAGCGCGCTGACGATACCCATCGTGACCGTCTGGCCGACGCCGAACGGATTGCCGATCGCGAGTACGACATCGCCAACGCGCGTCTGGTCCATGCGCCCGAGGGTGATGCTCGGCAGATTGGTCATGTTGATCTTGAGCACGGCGAGGTCGGTTTCCGGATCGACGCCGATCACTTTTGCGCTGGCCGTGCGACCATCGGCGAGCGCGACTTCGATTTGATCCGCACCGTCGACGACATGCTGGTTCGTTAGAATGTAACCTTCCGAGCTGACGATGACGCCGGAGCCGAGGTTCGACGCCGGCGGCTCGTCGCTCTTGCGTTTGTTCTTGTCACCGAAGAAATAGCGGAACAGCGGGTCTTTCGCACGCGGATCGGGCGGCAGATTGCCGTCCTTGCTGGAGAACACGTTCACGACGGCCGGCATCGCCTTTTGCGCGCCTTCCGAGTAGGACGATTGAACCGGGCGCGAGCCGATGCTCGGCGCCACTTCCTGCAACGCGACGATCGGCTCGGCAAGCTGCTTGCCGAATTGACCCTGACGTTGAAGCCACTGCGGTTTCAAGGTCGCGATGATGAACATCAGGGCCAAAAGCACGGTGACCGCTTGGGCAAAAAATAGCCAGAAGCGTCTAAGCATTTGAAGGGATAGAGGATTTCATGGATCGGATCGAACTCGAATTGTATCTGAACAATCTGCTGGAAATCGGCCGCTTCAAGGACTATTGCCCGAACGGTCTGCAGGTCGAAGGCGCGCGCCGCGTGCAGAAGATCGCAACCGGTGTGACGGCCTCGCAGGCTTTCCTGGAGGCCGCGCTGGAATGGGGCGCGGACACCGTCCTCGTGCATCACGGCTACTTCTGGCGCAACGAGGCGCCGCAGATCACGGGGCGCAAGTATCGTCGGTTGCGCACGCTGATCGCCAACGACATCAATCTCTTCGCCTACCATCTTCCGCTCGATTCGCACCCGGAGTTCGGCAACAACGCGCAGATCGGTGCGCGCCTCGGGCTGATCGCGGACGGCCGTTTCGCCGATCAGGATCTCGGCTGGGTCGCGACGCTCGCGATGCCGCTTTCGCTCGAGCACTTCGGCGCGATGGTCGAGAACGCGCTTGGCAGGAAGCCTCTCGTGTTCGGCGATACGAACAGGGAATTGCGACGCGTGGCGTGGTGCACGGGCGGCGCGCAGGGCTATTTCGAAGACGCGATAGCGGCGCGCGCCGACGTCTATCTGAGCGGCGAGGTCTCGGAGCAGACCATGCATATCGCGGCGGAGTCGGGCGTGGCGTATATCGCGGCCGGGCATCACGCGACGGAGCGTTACGGCGTGCAGGCCGTCGGCGCGCATCTGTCGGAGCAGTTCGATATCGAACATCTTTTTATCGATATCGATAATCCGGTTTAATACGCTGTTAAGCCGGCGCGCCCATTATTTGGCGCTTGCAGTTGACTTAACGAACGCTTCACGATATTGCGCGAAAAACGTGGGGAAAACCCTGAAGCATCAATCACTTCGAGTGATTTTTGCTAGGCGGCCCTTGTAAATGCTAACTCCATTCGCGCACACTAACGGCGAACAACTGATGTGACGGTATAAATCCAACTCAGAAGTGGGGCGTGTGATGCGAGACAAGGATGAAAAACGCGTCGACGGCGGCCGCCGTACCTGGCTGATTGCGACGACCGCAGCAGGTGGTTTCGGAGCTGTGGCAACCGTGGTTCCTTTTGTAGGTTCGTTTGCTCCATCGGAGAAGGCCAAGGCGGCGGGCGCGCCCGTCGAGGTCGATATCAGCGGACTCAAGCCGGGCGAAATGATGACCGTTGCCTGGCGCGGCAAGCCGGTGTGGATCGTCAACCGCACCGACGAAATGCTGGCCGACGTCAAGAAGGCCGACAACGAAGTCGCTGACCCGAAGTCCAAGATGGAGTTTTCGATGCCGTTGCCGGAGTACTGCAACAACGAGTATCGCTCGCGCGCCGATCACAAGAACATTCTCGTGGCGGTCGCGGTGTGCACCCATCTGGGCTGCACGCCGACGCCGCGTTTCCAGGAGGGTGCGCAACCCAATCTCCCCGATAACTGGCCGGGCGGCTTCCTTTGCCCGTGCCACGGCTCGACCTATGACATGGCCGGCCGCGTCTTCAAGAACAAGCCCGCGCCGCAGAACCTGGACATTCCACCGTTCATGTTCACCTCCGCGACGCAACTCGTGATCGGCAAGGACGAAAAGGGAGAGGCATAAATGGCGACCGCAGACAAGGAAGTGGAGACAACGGGCTTGACCGGTTGGATCGACCGCCGGTTTCCGATGACCTCGACCTGGAAGAAGCACGTTTCCGAGTACTACGCGCCGAAGAACTTCAACTTCTGGTACTTCTTCGGCTCGCTGGCGCTGCTGGTGCTGGTGAATCAGATTGTCACCGGAATTTTCCTGACGATGAATTACAAGCCCGATGCGACGCTTGCGTTCGCATCGGTCGAGTACATCATGCGCGAGGTGCCGTGGGGCTGGCTCATCCGCTACATGCACTCGACGGGCGCGTCGATGTTCTTCGTCGTCGTGTATCTGCATATGTTCCGCGGGCTGATGTACGGGTCGTATCGCAAGCCGCGCGAACTCGTATGGATCTTCGGGTGCGCGATCTTCCTGTGCCTCATGGCCGAAGCGTTCTTCGGTTATCTGCTGCCGTGGGGGCAGATGTCGTTCTGGGGCGCGCAGGTTATCGTGAACCTGTTCTCGGCGATTCCGTTCATCGGCCCGGATCTGTCCTTGTGGATTCGCGGCGATTACGTCGTGTCGGATGTCACGCTGAACCGCTTCTTCGCGTTCCACGTGATTGCGATTCCGCTCGTGCTGATCGGACTCGTCGTCGCGCATCTGGTCGCGCTCCATGAAGTCGGCTCGAACAATCCGGACGGCATCGAGATCAAGGCGAAGAAGGGGCCGGACGGCATTCCGCTCGACGGCATTCCGTTTCATCCGTACTACTCGGTGCACGACTTCATGGGCGTGTGCGTGTTCCTGCTGATCTTTGCGGCGATCATCTTCTTCGCGCCGGAAATGGGCGGCTACTTCCTCGAAGCCAACAATTTCGTGCCGGCCAACCCGCTGCAGACGCCGCCCGAGATCGCGCCCGTGTGGTACTTCACCGCGTTCTACGCGATGCTTCGCGCCACCACCGATCCGTTCAAGATCGTGCTGATGATCGTCATCGCACTGCTCGGACTGCTTGCGCTGGTGAAGGGGCGCGGCAAGTGGCGCCTTGGCCTGCCGGTGCTCGCGGTTCTCGTGCTGATTTTCATGGCGCTGACGGAATCGAAATTCTGGGGCGTGGTCGTGATGGGCACGGCGGTCGTGTCGCTGTTCTTCCTGCCGTGGCTCGATCGCAGTCCGGTGAAATCGATCCGCTACCGACCGCTCTTCCACAAGGTCTTCTACGCGATCTTCATCTTCGCGTTTCTAATGCTCGGCTTCCTGGGCACGCGACCGCCATCGCCGGCCGCGACGCTGATTGCGCAGATCTGCGCGTTGATCTATTTCGCGTTCTTCCTCGGCATGCCTTTCTGGACGCCGCGCGGCAGATTCAGGACGCCGCCTGAGCGAGTGCACTACAAACCTCACTGAGCGCACGTCCGGAGACGAATACGATGAAAAAATGGCTCTCTACAATAGCGATGATCGGTGCGGCGCTGCTCTCGTTCGGTGCGGCGCCGGCTTCTGCGCAGGAAGAGGCGGTGCTCGACCGGGCGCCCGCTAGTTCGGACAATCTCGCGTCCTTGCAGCATGGCGCCCAGGTTTTTGTAAACTACTGTCTGAACTGCCACAGCGCGAATCTGATGCGGTACAACCGGCTGACCGACATCGGCATCAGCGAAAAGCAGATTCAGGAGAACCTGCTTTTCTCGACCGACAAGGTCGGCAACACGATGTCCATCGCGATGCGCCCCGAGGATGCGAAAGCCTGGTTCGGCGCGTCGCCGCCGGATTTATCGGTCGAGGCGCGGGCGCGCGGCAACGACTGGCTCTATACGTACTTGCGGAGTTTTTATCGCGATCCGACGCGGCCGACCGGCTGGAACAACCGCGTGTATGAGAATGTCGGCATGCCGCACGTGCTCTGGACTCTGCAAGGCATTCGGGATGCGAAATTCGAGACCGATACGGACGAAAAGACCGGCGAAAAGGTAAGAAGATTCGTCGGTTACACTCAGGTTGCGCCTGGTGCCATGTCATCCGTGGATTATGATTCAACTGTGGCCGATCTCGTTTCGTACATGTCGTGGATGGCGGAGCCTGCGCAGCAGACGCGCAAGCGGCTCGGTGTCTGGGTTCTGCTGTTCCTGGCGCTGCTGAGTTTCCTCGCGTGGCGCCTGAACGCGGCATACTGGAAAGATATCAAATAGCGCGCCTTCGAAGGCGTGGGTCGGCGCGACGACGTTTTCGGCGAGAAAACGCCGCGGCCGACCCTTCGAGTTTACTGAAGGAACTTTAAAAACATGATGGTTCTGTATTCCGGCACTACTTGCCCCTTCTCCCAGCGCTGCCGGCTGGTGTTGTTCGAAAAGGGCATGGATTTCGAGATTCGCGACGTTGACCTGTTCAACAAGCCGGAAGACATCGCGGTGATGAACCCATACGGACAGGTACCGATTCTCGTTGAGCGCGACCTGATCCTGTACGAGTCGAATATCATCAACGAGTATATCGACGAGCGTTTCCCGCACCCGCAACTCATGCCGGCAGACCCGGTGCAGCGCGCCCGCGCGCGCCTGTTCCTGCTGAACTTCGAGAAGGAGCTGTTCGTTCACGTCGGCACGCTCGAGAACGAGAAGGGCAAGGCCGCCGAGAAGAATCACGAGAAGGCGCGTAGCGCGATCCGCGATCGCCTCACGCAGCTCGCTCCGATCTTCCTGAAGAACAAGTACATGCTGGGCGAGGAGTTCTCGATGCTCGACGTCGCGATCGCGCCGCTGCTGTGGCGTCTGGATCACTACGGCATCGAGCTGTCGAAGAACGCCGCACCGTTGATGAAGTACGCCGAGCGGATTTTCAGCCGCCCGGCTTATATTGAAGCGCTGACGCCTTCCGAAAAGGTGATGCGTCGATAGTTTGAGTGCGTTGGGACGCGGCGGCGCGGTTTCGTGCCGCCGCATTCCGGCAGAGGAAAGTTGATGCAAGAGATTTCCACCAAGCCGTATTTGTTGCGCGCGCTGTACGAGTGGTGCACGGACAACGGTTTTACGCCCCATATCGCCGTGCGAGTCGATGCGGCGACGCGCGTTCCGCGTCAGTTCGTGCGCAACGACGAGATCGTGTTGAACATCAGTTTCGAGGCGACGAGCCAGCTGCAGATGGGCAACGAGTGGATCGAGTTCAGCGCGCGATTCTCCGGCAAGTCGCACAAGATCGAGGTGCAAGTCGCGAACGTTTTGGCTATCTACGCGCGCGAGAACGGACAAGGGATGGCGTTCCCGGTCGAGCAGACGCATTCTGGAGCGGAGTTGGCGAGCGCTCCCGTCGGGGGGCGATCGTCTGAGCGCGACACTCGGCAGATCGAGGAGCCGGCGGATGAACGTGTGGATCCCGTGCCAAAGGATCAATCGCAAACGGACGCCGATGACGATGCTTCAAAATCCCCCGCGAGGTCTCACCTCAAAGTCGTTAAATGAAGTAGAATCTCGTCCTTCGCCGGCTTAGCTCATCTGGTAGAGCAGTTGATTTGTAATCATCAGGTGGCGGGTTCGAGTCCTGCAGCCGGCACCAAGATTTACGTCAACGGGTCGTGCGATGTCCGCACGACCCGTTTGATTTGAGTCGACAGGTCTTAGCAGTTTGAGTCGATAAGAAAATGCGTCGAATTCTTGTTGACACGAACCGAAATGTTGTTCATAATCTCGTTTCTCTGCTGCTGCTGATGCAGCGGCGCAAGACAGAAGGTGAGGTAGGGGTCTTGCGATGTGCTCTTTAAAAACTAACAGCCGATAAGTGTGGGCGCTTGATGTTGGGTGCGGTCTGGTTCTTCGGGGCTGGATATAGCGAAAGTATCAAGAGTCTCACACGAAGTATCAGAGGAAGGTTTTTCCATCTTTGGATGGAGTAAAT
>NZ_JALQDI010000029.1:0-36285 GCF_023631305.1 Caballeronia sp. INML3B | reverse complement strand
TGTGAAAGTAGGTAATCGTCAGGCTCCTCATGCGATAAACAAAAACCCCACCCCGCAAAGGTGGGGTTTTTGCGTTTGGAAGCGCGCACAGTGAAGGGACGGAAGTCGCGTCTCGCAAGCGCTAAAATTCCCTCCACGTATTCTCAAAACGCACGGCCAGCGCCGTCGATGTCCCATGCTACGTCTAAGCGAAATCAAGCTCCCGCTCGATCACATCGAATCGGCTATTGAATCTGCGGTTCTCGCACGTCTCGCGGAGATTGGCGTAGCGGCGAACGAAATCCTGAGCTTTCACGTATTTCGCCGTGCGCACGATGCCCGCAAGCGCGCCGATATCAAACTCACCTACATCATCGATGTCGAGCTGCAAGACGAAGCATCGGTGCTGAAGCGTCTTGAGGTCCGTCCCCATCCGCAATGCGGCGTGACGCCGGACATGGCCTATCGTTTCGTGGCGAAAGCGCCGGCGGGTTCGACTCGACTGCGTCCGGTTGTGATCGGCATGGGACCTTGCGGGCTTTTTGCAGGCTTGATCCTCGCGCAGATGGGCTTCCGTCCGATCATCCTCGAGCGCGGCAAGGCCGTGCGTGAGCGAACGAAAGACACATGGGGCCTCTGGCGACGCAACGAACTCAACCCGGAGTCGAACGTACAGTTCGGAGAAGGCGGCGCCGGCACGTTTTCCGATGGCAAGCTGTACAGCCAGATCAAGGATCCGAAGCACTACGGACGCAAAGTGCTCGAGGAATTCGTGAAGGCAGGCGCACCGGAAGACATCCTGTACTTGAGCCGCCCGCACATCGGCACGTTCCGGCTCGTGAGCATGGTCGAGAAGATGCGCGCGCAGATCCACCAACTCGGCGGTGAAGTGCGATTCCAGCAGCGAGTCGAGGACATCGAGATCGACAACGGCAAGGTGCGCGGCCTCACGCTTTCGACCGGCGAAACGCTGCGCTGCGATCATGTCGTGCTCGCCGTCGGTCACAGCGCGCGCGACACGTTCCAAATGTTGCACGACCGCGGCGTGTACATGGAGGCCAAGCCATTTTCGCTGGGCTTTCGCATCGAACATCCGCAAGGGTTGATCGACAGAAGCCGCTTCGGCAAGTTCGCGGGTCACGAAAAGCTGGGCGCGGCGGACTACAAAGTGGTCCACCATTGCAGCAACGGCCGCGCGGTGTACAGCTTCTGCATGTGCCCGGGCGGCACGGTCGTCGCGGCAACGTCGGAGCCGGGGCGCGTTGTGACGAACGGCATGAGTCAATATTCACGCGCCGAACGCAACGCGAATGCCGGCATCGTCGTGGGCATTACACCGGAAGATTATCCGGGCGGCCCGCTTGCCGGCATCGCGTTTCAACGCAAGTGGGAAGAGCGCGCCTTCGAGTTGGGCGGCGGCGACTACTCCGCGCCGGGACAACTCGTCGGCGATTTCATCGCGGGGCGCGCGTCGACTACGCTTGGTTCGGTTGTACCGTCGTACAAGCCGGGCGTCAAGCCGACCGATTTGAGCACCGCGTTGCCCGACTACGTCATCGAAGCGATCCGCGAAGCCTTGCCCGAACTCGACAAAAAGATCAAAGGATTCGCGATGCATGACGCCGTATTGACCGGCGTCGAAACGCGCACCTCTTCGCCGATTCGCGTGCGCCGCAGGGACGATTATCAGAGCGTCAACGTCGAGGGCCTGTATCCGGCAGGCGAGGGAGCGGGCTACGCCGGCGGTATCTATTCGGCGGCGATCGATGGCATCGAAGTCGCGGAGGCCGTAGCTTTGCAGATGATGGCGCAACACGCGGCCGCAGTCTAAAAAAAGGGCGCATCGGTCAATCCGCTGCGCCCTTCACAACTAAAACCACGGTAAAAACTCAGGTCACCACACCCACCTGCCAGGGCACGAACTCGCTCTGTCCGTATCCATGCAGTTCGCTCTTCGACGCCACGCCTGATGCGCAGTCGAGCATCATCTGGAAGATCTGTTCGCCGAGCTGCTCGATGGTCGCCGATCCATCGATCACGCCGCCGCAGTTGATGTCCATATCCTCTTCCTGACGCTCCCACAACGCGGTGTTCGTCGCGAGCTTGAGCGAAGGCGAGGGCGCGCATCCATAGGCGGAGCCGCGGCCCGTCGTGAAGCAGATCAGATTCGCGCCCGAGGCGACCTGTCCCGTCGCGGACATCGGATCGTAGCCGGGCGAATCCATGAAGACGAAACCCTTCGCGTCGATGCGCTGCGCGTACTCGTACACTTCGACGAGATTGGTCGTCCCGCCCTTCGCGACCGCGCCGAGCGACTTTTCGAGGATCGTCGTGAGACCGCCGACCTTGTTGCCGGCAGACGGATTGTTGTCCATCGCCGCGCCGTTGCGCGCGCAGTACTCTTCCCACCACTTGATGCGCGCGAGCAGTTTCTCGCCGACTTCGCGGCTCACTGCCCGGCGCGTCAGCAGATGCTCCGCGCCGTACACTTCGGGCGTCTCCGAGAGAATCGCCGTTCCGCCGTGCGCGACGAGCTTGTCGACCGCGGCGCCTAAAGCCGGATTCGCCGAGATGCCGGAATAACCATCCGAGCCACCGCACTGCAATCCGACGACCAGATGCGCCGCTGGCACCGGCTCGCGCTGCACGCGATTCGCATCGGCGAGCATTTCCTTGATCATCGCGATACCGCGCTCGATCGTCTTTCGCGTGCCACCGCTGTCCTGAATCGTGAAGCTGCGCAGTTTCGCGCCGTCCTTCAAGCCGCTCGATTCGAGCACGCCCGAAATCTGGTTCGTTTCGCAGCCTAGTCCGACGAACAGCACGGAATGAAAGTTCGGATGCACGGCGTAACCCGAAAGCGTGCGGCGCAGAATGCCGAGCCCTTCGCCCTGCATGTCGATACCGCATCCGAGTCCATGCGTGAGCGCGATCACGCCATCCACGTTCGGATAATCCGCGAGCGCTTCCGGATGCACATCGCGCCGGAAGTGATCGGCGATGGCGCGCGCAACCGTCGCCGAGCAGTTCACGCTCGTCAGCACGCCGACGAAGTTGCGCGTCGCCACGCGGCCGTCGTCCCGGCGGATGCCCATGAACGTCGCGGGCTTCTCGACGAACGGCGTAGGGTGCGAATCGACGCCGAACTCGTGCTCACGCGCGAAATCGGCCATCGACAGATTGTGCGTGTGCACGTGCTGTCCGCGCGAAATCGCCTCGCGCGCCACGCCGATGATCTGGTTGTAGCGTTTCACAGGCGCGCCCGCGGCGATGTCACGGGTCGCGATCTTGTGTCCCGGCGGAATGAGCCCCGCGACGACGAGATCCTCCGACGCGATCCGCGCGCCGGAGACCAGCTGACGTGTCGCGATCACGACGTCGTCGTTCGGGTGCAGCCTGATGACCGCATGGTCGGTGGATGTGGTGGACATGGTTCTATTCTCAGACCGTGGAAGGTGCGCGAGTGTCGCGTCGGGCTTGCTCTTCTTCGGCGCGATTGAGCGGTTCGATCTTGCCGACGATTACAAGATAGCTGAACGCGCCGAGGAAGCAGAAGCCGCCTGCGACACACAGCGGAATCACGAACGAGCCCTTGGTGATCGCGAGCATCACGCCGGTGAAGGTCGTGATGACGATGCCCGCCAGGTTCGACGCGAAGTTTTGAATGCCGCCGATCGAGGCGACGTGATCCGGCGTCGGTGCAACGTCGCTCGGCAGCGACCAGATGCTGGCGGCCGCGAACGCGAGGCTGGCGTAAGCAATGCCGAAGAACGCGAGCATCAGATAAATGTTCGTGACGAACGCGCAAAGCGTGATGACCGACGAAAGCAGCATGCCGCCGACCATGCAGGTCTTGCGCGCGGCGGTGAGGCTCCAGCCGCGTTTGAAGAGCGCGTCCGACACCCAGCCGCCGAACCAGCCGCCCGGAATCGACATCAGCGCCGGAATCGTGCCGAGCGTGCCGAGCGATTTGAGCGAGAAGCCGTGCGCCTGCACGAGATAGCTCGGGAACCAGGTGATGAAGAAGTAGATGACGAAGTTCAGGCAGAAGAAGCCGAGCATCATGCCCCACAGCGTGCGGTACTTGAAAAGCGAAGCCCACGACACCTTGGTCCGCGGTGCGACCGGCTGCACCGGCGCGGCATCCGTTTCGCCCGTCAGATCGCCCGTCGACTTGTTACGGTAGATCAGGAACCAGCCGAGAATCCACACGAAGCCGATCACGCCGGTGATGACGAACGACGCTTCCCAGCCAAACGAGCTGATGATGAGGGCGACGACCGGAATGGACAGTGCCGAACCCACGCGCGAGCCGCTATCGAAGATGCTGGTCGCGAATGCGCGCTGCTCCTTCCTGAACCATTGCGACACGAGCTTCGCGCACGACGGATACGCACCCGCCTCGCCGATGCCCAGCATCAGGCGGCAGCCGAACATGCCGGCGACGCTCGTCGCGACGGCGGTGAGTGCCGTGAAGACCGACCACCAGCCCACCGCGAGCGGCAACGCGATACGCGCGCCGACGCGATCGACGAACCAGCCGAACGGCATCTGCATGAGCGCGTAGCTCCAGAAAAAGCCGCTCAGGATGAAGCCCATTTCAGCGGGGCCGATGCCGAGCGCCTTTTCGATCTGCGGCGCGGCGACGGCGAGGTTCGCGCGATCGATGTAATTGATCGCAATTGCCAGAAAAGCCAGAAATATCACTACCCAACGCATTTTGCGCATCGCTTGTCTCCTCAGTGGTGCGGCACTTCATGTGTTCCGGCTCGATCCGCGATGCCGGCGCGGTGAGCCGTGATTCAAAAGGAATTCGGAAACGCGCGGGCTGCTTCTCCGGCGGACCTTTGCGCGGTGACTCAACGTGCGGCCAGCGCGTCGCGCAGGCGCTTCTGCTCGATGTCGAGATTCAATTCGCGCGCAAGCTCGATGACGGGCTGAAAACGCCGCACTTTCTTCTCGTCGTGATTGCGCGCGATGTCCGCGAGCCGATGCACGAGAAACGGGTTCTCGAAGCGGTCGCGCACGCTCGACAGGTAGTCCGCCGCGACATCGCCCTTGCCGAGCGCCTCGAACACCGGCAACACTTCGTCGCGCCACGTCGCTTCGAGCGGCTCGCGATACGCGGAATCACGCATTGCGTCGAGCACGGTCATGTCGTGCGAGCCTGCGCGCGTGCGCCAGATTTCCGCGAGCATCGTATGGCCGAGATTCAGCATCAGGAGCTTGAGTCGTTCGTAATGCGCGAGATCGTCCGTAACGACAATGTCCTCGTGCTCGCACGGCAGCACCATGCCTGCCTGTCGCTCGATCGCCCACAGCGCGTACGGCTCCGCGATCGCGCCGACAGGCACAATCGGCTCCGACACGATCCGGTCCACGAGCGAATTCACCCACACGCAGTCTTTCGTGAGATAGCCGATGAACGCCTCGTCGACGTTCCAGCCGCGCGCGACCCCGATCACCAGATCGCGCAGCGTGTCGCCGTTGCGCGAAACCAGTTCACAGGGCAAAAGCGTGACCGGCGCCGCGCCCGCTTCGTATCGCGCGTGGAGCAGCACCGCGAGCTTTGCCGCGAAACCGCGCGGGGTGCGTTCGCCTTCCAGCAGATCGACGGTGTCGGAATCAAAGAGCGCGTAGCCGGCGTCCGCCGTGTTCGAGACGATCACTTTCACGTCGCGCTTCACGCGCTCGAGCAGCAAAGCCCAGTCCTCGTTCGCGTGCAGGGCTTCTGCAATCGAGTCGCATTCGACGAGCGTATCGACGGTCTCTTCCCCTCGACGGCCGCGAATGCGAACCGGATAACGTCCGGCCGCGCGCAACGCCTCGACGCGCGCGCGGCTGTCGTCGCTGGCGGTGGTCTGAACGACGGTGATCTTTCCGAGGGCCTTCGCCGGATCGCGGCGCGCCGCGTCGCTGACGAAGAAATCCACGTGCGCCTGCAGAAAACGGCTCGTGCCGAATTGAAGAATCGGATTGCTCATCGTCGGGAGCTTGAGAATAGTCGAGTGGGAACGGTTCCAGAGCGCCGTAAAAAAAATGGCCACCTGGCCTTACCGGATTGCATACTAGAGGCTCGAAACGCAATTGGTCAAGCCACTTGTAAGCGGCCTGAGAACGACGAATGCCCACCGCACGGCGCGTCAACCCTTCCGCTGATTACAATCCACGTTTTCCCCGAGATGAAAGCAGGAGCCAGCACGTGAGCGTGAAACCAGCCGAGACGCGACGCCTGTATCTCCAGATCGCCGACAAGTTGCGCGGACTGATCGAGCAGCAGGATTTCGCCCCGAACGGCCGCCTGCCATCAGAGCGTGAACTGGCGCAGACGCTCGGCGTGTCGCGGCCATCCGTGCGCGAGGCGCTCGTCGCGCTGGAACTGGAGGGGCGCGTCGAAATACGCATGGGTTCGGGCGTGTACATCGTCGCGACGCCGGCGGCCACGCCGCCGGCGACCGAAGCGGAACTGGGCGAGAGTCCGATCGAAATCATGACCGCGCGCAGCGTGATCGAGGGCGCGATCGCGGCCAGCGTCGCACCGTTTGCGAAACCGAAGGCATTGAAGGCGCTGCGCACGGTGTACGAGACGATGGCGCGCGAAGTCGAAAACGGCCAGGTGCCGATGAGCGCCGATCGCGCATTTCACATTGCCATCGCGCAAATGACGGGCAACGACGTGCTCGTGCGAACGGTCGGCAGTCTGTACGACGAGCGGCACAGCCCGTTGTCGTCGACGCTACGCGGGCACTTCGAAGGGGAGGAAACGTGGGCGGCCGCGCTCGGCGAGCATCGCGAAATTCTCGAAGCGCTGGAAGCGCGCGATGCAATACAGGCACAGGCCGCGATGCAGCGGCACATGCGTCAGTCCGCGGCGCGCCTGATGACGAAACGCAAAGGCTGACCCCGGCGCGCGTCCGAAGCGCGCACCGAGGCCGAAGACGTGTCCGTGTCAGCCAGGATAGGCTTCATCGACCTTCAGACCCGCCAGCTTGAAGATGACGCGCAGCGTTTGCGGCGCGATCTCCCGGCGTGAGGCAAGCGTCGTCAGGACGAAATCCATCACCTTGGCGTACTTCAGCATGGTCAGGCATGTCTCGATGTCGGTGGATCCGTCGCGCATCGACTCGGCGAGGCGCAACATTTCCACGGAAATCTCTCGGGCCATTTCCAGTTCGAGTTGCTGCTTTTCACTCCACGCGGGCATCGCGGTCAGTGTCGCAAGCATCTCCTGAAACTGTTTCTCTGCTTTTTTGTCGGGGATCGCATCCATCGCCGTCCTCTCATGATCATGGCGCCGGCGAGTCGCATTCGCCGCGCTGCGCGTTAGGTGTTACGTAACAAGACCGGTGAAGGGCAAAGACTTCACGTGTCGAGACGCGGCTTGTTACCAGCTTGCTGCTCTTGTTGCTGCATCGGTACGCGGCCGAAGGCCACGCGGTGTCGTCTTTTCCGATGGCCTCATCGTCGGACGACGCACAATCTGTTCCACGCGCAATTGCCGCCGCGCATTGGCTCATCTTCAATGACCGGAACGAGAGCGTCTTTGCGCTTTTGGGTAAACTTCCTCTTTTGAGACGGCAGAACCAGCGGTTAGCGCACATTCGGCGCGAACATGCTCCGTTTTTTATTGATCGAACCTATACGATGACCAGGAAGTCCCCCGCGTCGGCTCCGGGCACGCCCGACCCCTCCACCAAACATGAGATTCGTCCAGGACAGTCAATCGAACTGCTGAAGGAACTGCATATCCTCACGCGCGACGGCAAGATGAATCAAGACAGCCGTCGCAAACTGAAACAGGTCTACCACCTCTATCAGTTCATCGAACCGCTTCTCGCCGAAGTTCATGCGCGCCAAGGGGCCGTATCACTCGTCGACCACGGAGCAGGAAAATCTTATCTCGGGTTCATTCTCTACGATCTCTTCTTCAAGACTCTGCGCGATCGGTCACACATCTTTGGAATCGAGACGCGTGAAGAACTGGTAAAAAGATCCGAAGAATTGGCGGAGCGCCTCGGGTTTACGGGGATGTCATTTCTGAATCTGTCGGTGGCCGAATCAATTGATTCAGATCGTCTGCCTGATTCGATCGATATCGTCACCGCACTGCATGCGTGCAATACCGCCACCGACGACGCCATCCAGTTCGCTCTGCAGAAGAAAGCGAAGTACATCGTGGTCGTGCCGTGCTGTCAGGCCGAAGTGGCTTCGGTGCTGCGAAAGAACAAAGGGCACTCGCTCTCGAAGAACGTGCTGACGGAAATGTGGCGGCACCCGCTGCATACGCGCGAATTTGGGAGCCAGATCACCAATGTGCTCCGTTGCCTGCAACTCGAATCGCACGGATATCAGGTGAGCGTGACGGAACTCGTCGGCTGGGAACATTCGATGAAAAACGAGCTCATCGTGGCGCAATTCAAGGATCTGCCGCGCGGGCGGCCCGCGCAAAGGCTCTCGGATGTGCTCGAAACGCTCGGACTGGACGAATTGCGCGAGCGATTCTTCACGCCCGCGCACTGATCAGGAGTTGTCCTTCATCCACGCGTCGAAGCCGTCATGGCCCAGACGGCGCAGCGTTTCGATATTGCGTTCGTAGATATCGGACGCATCGGGGAACGCCTCGACGGCGCGATCGATGCTCGCTTCACGTAGCAAATGAAAGATCGGATACGGCGCGCGATTGGTGTAATTGTCGATGTCGTCAGGCTCGGTGCCTTCGAACCGATACTGCGGATGAAAGCTGGCGATCTGCAAGTCGCCCGCCAATCCCAATTGATCGAGCAGGCGCTCGGCGAAGAAGAGGGCGTCGTTGTAGTCGGCGAAGTCCGCGAACGCGTGCGGCGTGATCAAGAGCGTGGTATCGACGGTTTCCGGAGCGGTGTCGCGTAGCAGACGAAGTTCATCCGTCAGTTCTACGACGAGATCTTCTACGCCACGCGCATCGCTCACCACATAGCGAATCTGCTTTTTGACATGCACGCTCTTGGCGAACGGGCATAGATTGAGTCCGATCACCGCACGGGTGAGCCAGTGTCGAGTCGCCGCGATCACCTCGTCGCGGGTGCTGCCGTGAGTCATGAGCCTTCCTGTTTGCGATGCATGGGACACGCCGCCGCGATCAGCGTGCGCGCGATGCGCGGCGCGGCGAGCAGCGGGCCCGAGCCGGGTCCGTACGTCTGGCTCGTCGCGTAGATGCCATCGACGAGCAACGCGAGCGATTCCGCCAGTTCAACGGGATTATCCGCTCCGGCAGCCGTGCAGATTTCGACGAGACGCGTGATCAGGTAATTTTTGTTGCGCTCGACCGATTGCCGCGCGGGATGCGCCGGATCGCCGAATTCGCACGCGATATTGACGAACGGGCAGCCGCGATAATCCGGCGAGGACGCCCGTTTGACCAGATCCTCCAGCGCCTGAATCATCTGCATGGCCGGTTCGTCGGGATGTTTCGCGACGCTCGCCTCGAAGCGCCGCCGAAAGCCTTCGTCCATGCGCTCCAGATACGCGACGACGAGCTCGTCCTTCGACGCGAAACGCCGATACAGGCTCATTTTATTGACGCCCGCGCGTTCCACGACGGCATCGACGCCGATCGCACGAATGCCGTCGCGATAGAAAAGCTCCTGCGCCGCATCGAGCAATTGCTCCTGCGCGGTCGCGCCATCGGTTCGCGCACTTCGACGGGCGTGGGCTTTCGGCCGGTCAGCGATTGATCGTGTCAAAGTCGGTTCCTCGAGAATTCTGCTGCACGCTTGACATGTTACCGATCGGTAACTAAGCTCGCAACTCTGATGTGACAGAGCGGTAACGTCGCAAGACAAAAATCAACGTAACGGAGCAGCGATGAATTGGGTAGCGAGACGGCTGAACGGCCGGATACATTACGGCTGGGTTGCGGTGGGCGTCGTGTTTTTCGTGCTGCTCGCGGCGGCCGGCACGCGCGCGACGCCGAGTGTGATGATGTTGCCGCTCGAAAAGCAGTTCGGCTGGTCGCGCGGCACGATTTCGCTCGCGATTTCGATCAACCTCGCGCTGTACGGTCTCGCCGGCCCGTTCGCCGCGGCGGCGATGCAGCGCTTCGGCGTGCGCCCGACGGTGCTCGCCGCGATCGCGACGCTCGCGGCGGGCGTCGGCATCTCGTCGATGATGACCGAGCCGTGGCAAATGGTGCTCGTCTGGGGCGTCATGGTCGGCAGCGCGACGGGCGTCGCGGCGCTCACGCTGTCGGCGACGATCGTGAACCGCTGGTTCACCACGCATCGCGGTCTCGCGATGGGCATTCTCACCGCAAGCTCCGCGACCGGTCAGCTCGTATTCCTGCCGTTCCTCGCTTCGATTTCCGAGCGCTTCGGCTGGCGGCCCGTCGTGTTCGTCGTCGCGGCGGCGGCGGCGATCGTGTTGCCGCTCGTCGCGTGGCTGCTGCCCGAGCGTCCGGCGGATCTTTCGCTGCGGCCCGTCGGTGAAACGGCTAATGTGCCGCCCGGCGCGATCTCGCCGCCCAAAAATCCCATCAAGGTCGCCTTCGGCACGCTCGCATCGGCAAGCAAGACCCGCGATTTCTGGCTGCTTTTCTTCAGCTTCTTCGTCTGCGGCGCGAGCACGAACGGTTACGTCGGCACGCACCTGATCGCGATGTGCTCCGACTACGGCATGACGCAAGTCCAGGGCGCGACCCTGCTCGCCGCGATGGGCATTTTCGATCTGTTCGGCACGACGCTCTCCGGCTGGTTGTCCGACCGTTTCAACGCGCGCGTGCTGCTGTTCTGGTACTACGGCCTGCGCGGACTTTCGCTGATTTATCTGCCGTATGCGTTCGGCATCGATTTCTTCGGCCTGCCGCTCTTTGCCGTGTTCTACGGTCTCGACTGGATCGCCACCGTGCCGCCGACCGTGCGCCTCGCCACCGACGTCTACGGCAAGGAATCCGCGCCGATCGTGTTCGGCTGGGTCGTCGCGGGCCATCAGCTCGGCGCGGCGTTCGCGGCGCTCGGCGGCGGCATGCTGCGTTCGAGCCTCGGCAGCTACACCGTCGCGACGATGATTTCCGGCGGCCTGTGCCTCGTCGCGGCCGTGACCGTGCTGCGCATCAATCGCGCGGGCCGGTCGATGGGCGTCGCCGCGACCTGACGATCTGCACGCGGGCGTGGGCTTGTTTATCCTTGTCGCCTTGAACGGCGCGCGTCTTCGCCGATGCGCGCCGTGTCTTTTTCATCACGCCAACGAGGACCGAACATGACCACGAAGCCCGCTCCGACCGATGTCGACATCCACGAACTGATCGCCGGCCGTTGGAGCCCGCGCGCGTTTTCCAATGCGCCCATCGAGCGCGCGCAGTTGCATCGTCTGCTGGAAGCGGCGCGCTGGGCGCCGTCGTCGAATAATTTGCAGCCTTGGCGCTTCATCGTGTTCGACCGTCATCGCGACGAAGCGGCGTTCAGGCGCGCGTTCGACACGCTCATGCCCGGCAACCAGAAGTGGAATGTGAACGTGCCGGTGCTCGTCTGCGTGACGGCTTCGACGCTCACGCCGAAGGGCGACACCAACCGCACCGCGACGTACGACACCGGCGCGGCCGCGATGGCGCTCGTGCTGCAGGCGCACGCGCTGGGACTGGCGACGCATCAGATGGGCGGTTTCGATCGGGACGCGTTCCGTCAGGCGTTTTCGATCCCCGCGGACGTGGAACTCATCGCGATGATGGCGATCGGTCATCACGGCGACGCGAGCCAGCTCGACGAAGCGCTGCGCGAGCGTGAAGCGGCGCCGCGCGCGCGCAAGACGCTGGCGGAAATGGCCTTCGAAGGCGCGTGGGACAACGCGTTCAGGTAATCCCGCTCAAGGCTCGTCCGCTGCTGAAAGCGGTCGAGCGACATCCTCGAGCGATCTGCGCTCCGCCGCGACGCCCCAGATGCCCGCGACGACAGCCGCCGCGACCATCAAGAGCGATCCGATCAGATAGCCGACGAACACGGCGCCGCGCTCGTGGGTATCGATCAACTGACCGAAAAGCGTCGGCCCGATGATGCCGCCGAGCGCCGTCCCGAACGCGTAGAACACCGCGATGGCGAGCGCGCGAATCTCCAGCGGGAACGTTTCGCTCACCGTCAGATACGCCGAGCTCGCCGCCGCGGACGCGAAGAAGAAAATCACCATCCACGCGATGGTCTGCGTCGTCACGGTCAGCATGCCGTGCATGAACATCCAGCCGCTTACGGTCAGCAGCACGCCCGAAATCGCATACGTGAACGCGATCATCTTGCGGCGGCCGAGCACATCGAAGAGCCTGCCGAGCAGGACGGGACCGAGGAAATTTCCGGCCGCGAACGGCAACACGTACCAGCCGATGTGATCGCCGGGCACGTGGTAGAAGTCGGTCAGCACGAGCGCGTACGTGAAAAAAATCGCGTTGTAGAAAAATGCCTGCGCCGTCATCAACGTGAGGCCGACCAGCGAGCGGATGCGGTGCGCGTTGAAAAGCGTATGCACGACTTCGCGCAACCGCGTACCTTCGCGCGCGTGCAGGCGCAACGGCTTGACGGGCGTGTCGGGAATCTCGACGCCGTGCTGCCGAAAATGGGCTTCGATTTCCTCGACGACCTGTTTCGCCTCCTCCTCGCGATTGTGCGTGATGAGCCAGCGCGGGCTTTCCGGCACCCACATCCGCATGAAAAGGATCGTGAGACCGAGCGCCGCGCCGATCAGAAAGCACGCACGCCATCCCCAGTCGGACGGAAGCAGGGCGGGATCGAGCAGTACGATCGAGCCCGCCGCGCCGATGCCCGCGCCGACCCAGAACGTGCCGTTGATCGCGAGGTCGGTCCAGCCGCGCAGGCGGGCGGGCGTGAATTCCTGAATCGTCGAATTGATCGCGGTGTATTCGCCGCCGATGCCCGCGCCGGTCAGAAAGCGAAACAGCACGAACGTCGCGAGATTCCACGAGAACGCCGTCGCGGCGGTGGCGGCCACGTAAAGAAAGAGCGTGATGAAGAACAGCTTGCGCCGGCCGAGCCGGTCCGTGAGCCAGCCGAAGCCGAGCGCGCCGAGCACCGCGCCTGCGATATACGCGCTGCCCGCAATGCCGACATCCGCGTTCGAGAACTGCAGGGCGGGGCTCGACTTGAGCGCGCTCGCGACCGCGCCCGCCAGCGTCACTTCGAGTCCGTCGAGCAGCCAGGTGATGCCGAGCGCCAGCACGATCAGCGTATGGAAGCGGCCCCACGGCAGACGATCGAGGCGTCCGGGCAGATCGGTTTCGATGATCTCGGGACGATCGCTGGCTGTATCGATCAAACGGTTCTCCTGGGCGCGGCGGTTTCGTTCATGTGTCGGCGGGATGCGTTCGCTGCGACTGCGCACGCAAGAGAGTGAACAAATTGCCGCGATGCACGCAAGTTACATTCCGCTTTTTGTCGAATAAACTCAATGGTTTAAAAATATCGGAAATGCGGTTGATGCCGTTTTCGGAACGTGTTAAAAACGCCGTCCATGTTTGAATGCGACGTCCTCACCCGACGCCGCCGATGCCCATGACTTATTGCGCGATCGATTTCGGCACGTCGAACTCCGCCGTCGCTTTGCCGGACGGCCTGTCGATCCGGCTGGCGCCCGTGGAAGGCGACGCGACCACGCTGCCCACCGCGGTTTTCTTCAACACCGACGAGAATAACCAGTCCTACGGCCGCGCGGCGCTCGAAGCGTACATCGACGGCTTCGACGGCCGGCTGATGCGCTCGATGAAGAGCATTCTCGGCTCGCCGCTCGCGGACAACAGCACCGATCTCGGCGACGGTTCCGCCATCAAGTACACCGACGTCATCACACTCTTTCTGCAGCATCTGAAGCAGAAAGCGCAAGCGCTCGCCGCCGAGCCGCTGACACGCGCGGTGCTCGGCCGTCCGGTTTTTTTCGTCGACGACGATCCGCGGGCGGACCATCTCGCGCAAAAACAGCTCGAAGCCTGCGCGCATGCGGTCGGTCTGCGGGAGATCCACTTCCAGTACGAGCCGATCGCCGCGGCGTTCGACTATGAAGCGGGCCTGACGAAAGAAGGACTCGTGCTGGTCGCGGATATCGGCGGCGGTACGTCGGACTTTTCGCTCGTGCGTGTCGGCCCGGAGCGCGCGCGCCATCTGGAGCGCAAGGACGATGTGCTCGCGCATCATGGCGTGCACGTTGCCGGAACGGATTTCGACCGCCGCGTGGAGCTCGCAACCGTGCTGCGCGAGCTCGGTTATCAGTCGCTCGATCCCAAGGGGCGCGAATTGCCGAGCCCCGTGTACTTCGATCTCGCGACGTGGCATCTGATCAATACGGTCTATACGCCGAAACGTGTGAGCGAGTTGCAACTGATGCGCCATCTCTTTACCGACGTGCGCCATCACGACCGGTTGATGCGCGTCGTGTATCGCCGCCTCGGACACGCCCTGACGTCGCACGCCGAAGCGGCGAAGATCGATGTCGCGGCGGGCGGCACGACCGAAATCGACATGGAAGAGGTGGAAGAGGCGCTGCGCGTCGCGTTCGACGAGACGCAACTGATCGCGGCCGGCGCGGACGAAACGCGGCGGATCGTCGAGGCGGCGCAGGAAACGCTCAAACGGGCCGGCGTGGCGGCCGCCGACGTGGGCGCCGTCTATTTCACCGGCGGCACGACCGGGCTGCGGTTTTTGTCCGAAGCGCTGTCGGCCGCGTTTCCCGCCGCCCAGCCGGTGTTCGGCGATCGCCTCGCCAGTGTCGCGAAGGGGCTGGGCATCTACGCGCAGCGCATCTTCGTCTGAGCCGCGCGCGAGCCGGAGAGCCGGAAAAAAGAAAACCCCGCCGAGGCGGGGTCTTCATACGAATCCTAGCGGTACTTAAACCGGCTTGATGTTCGCTGCTTGCTTGCCCTTCGGGCCAGTCTTCACTTCGTAGGAAACCTTCTGGTTTTCCTGAAGCGTCTTGAAGCCTTCGATGCGGATTTCCGAAAAGTGTGCGAACAGATCTTCGCCGCCGCCATCCGGAGTGATGAAGCCAAAGCCCTTTGCGTCATTGAACCACTTGACGGTACCGGTTTCCATGTTACGTATTCCAAAAAATTGATGAATAAGGCCGAAGCCCAAGGGTGCGGAAAATCAAGGAAGGGGCAATGGGACCAACCGGAGTACCGTGATGGCGAACTCGAAAGAACCAATTCACTCGCCACTTGAAATCCTGCAAGAAGGTTTATACGGCGAAACGATTTCGCGGTCAATTAATATCCGACAACTCTGAAGGGATTTTTCTGAGACAAGTGAGCAAAAGTTACAGGACTTGCAATTTCGGGCCGGATCGTCCTTCGAAAACACCACTTTAGGGCAAATTCTTTCCAGTATGCACTGCATTCGAAAGGTGCAACCGTTAAACTACGCGCCTTCTTAAAAGGTTGCACCGACATCGCCGGATCGGCGAAGCTCCCTGGCGTCTTCGGCGGACGGGGTGGTGCTGCCTTGGGAATGCGCGCGCGGCGCGAGACACTGGAGAGAGAGTTGAAGAGTTCGATACAAAGAAATATCGGCCCGATGGCACTTCTGTTGACCGGCCTTGGGTCCATCATCGGTTCAGGCTGGCTGTTCGGTGCCTGGAAAGCTGCCAAGATCGCCGGGCCGGCAGCGATCGTCGCATGGGTGATCGGCGCGGTCGTCATTCTGGCGATTGCACTGACTTACGCTGAACTTGGCGCGATGTTCCCCGAATCGGGCGGCATGGTGCGTTACGCGCGCTATTCGCACGGCGCGCTCGTCGGCTTCATCAGCGCGTGGGCGAACTGGATCGCGATCGTCTCGGTGATCCCGATCGAAGCCGAAGCGTCGATCCAATACATGAGCACCTGGCCGTATGACTGGGCGCACGCGCTCTTCGTCAACGAGTCGCTCACGCCGATGGGCCTCGGGCTGTCGGCGCTGCTCGTGATCGTTTACTTCATGCTGAACTATTGGGGCGTGAAGGTGTTCGCGCGTGCGAATTCCGCGATCACGATCTTCAAGTTCCTGATTCCCGCCGCGACCATCGCGGGCCTCGTCTTGACCGGGTTCCATTCGGAGAACTTCGGCACCACGTCGAGCTTGGCGCCGTACGGCTGGCCCGCGGTGCTGACGGCCGTGGCGACGAGCGGCATCGTTTTCAGCTTCAACGGGTTCCAGAGCCCGGTAAATCTCGCCGGCGAAGCCAGGCACCCCGCGCGCAGCGTTCCGTTCGCCGTGATCGGTTCGATTCTGCTCGCGCTCGTGATCTACGTGCTGCTGCAGATTGCGTACATCGGCGCGGTCAATCCTGCCGATGTGGCGAAGGGCTGGTCGCATTTCAATTTCGCGTCGCCGTTTGCGGAACTGGCGCTCGCGCTGAATCTGAACTGGCTCGCGTTCCTGCTTTATGTCGATGCATTCGTGAGCCCGAGCGGCACCGGCACGACCTATATGGCGACGACCACGCGCATGATCTACGCGATGCAGCGCAATAACACGATGCCGACGATTTTCGGCATCGTGCATCCGTTCTACGGCGTGCCGCGCCCGGCGATGTGGTTCAACCTGCTCGTCGCGTTCATCTTCCTGTTCTTCTTCCGCGGCTGGAGCTCGCTCGCAGCGGTGATCTCGGTCGCGACGGTCATCTCGTACCTCACCGGCCCGGTAAGCCTGATGGCGCTGCGCCGCGCGGCTACCGACCTGGATCGCCCGCTCAAGCTGCCGATGATGGGCCTGATCGCGCCGTTCGCGTTCGTGTGCGCGTCGCTTGTGCTGTTCTGGGCGAAGTGGCCGCTCACCGGCGAGATTATTCTGCTGATGGTCGTGGCGCTTCCCGTCTACTTCTACTTCCAGGGCAAGACAGGCTTTGCGGGCTGGGGCCGCGATCTGAAGGCGGCGTGGTGGCTCGTGGCCTATTTGCCGTCGATGGCGGTAATGTCGCTGATCGGCAGCAAGGATTTCGGCGGCAGCGGGCTTCTGCCGTACGGCTGGGACATGGCGGCGGTCGCCGTGCTCGCGCTGATCTTCTACTACTGGGGCGTGCATACGGGCTATCGCACGAAGTACCTCGACGAACGCGAGAGCCGCGACGACATTCTTCACGAAGTCGGCGCCTGATTCTTTCCGCTTCATGACAAGAACGAAAACCCGCCCGAGCGATCAGGCGGGTTTTTTCATTTCGACGCAGGTTTCGACGTCAATCGTCGGTGAACACGTAGTTGGTCATCGCGAGCGCGCGCTGGAACGTGCCGAGCGACTGGATGCCCAGCCGATAGGCGTCCGCCGCCGCGCCGAGCGCGCTGAACACGGGCAGAAGATGTTCGTCGGTCGGATGCATCAGCGCGGCGTGCGGCGCGCGGGCGCGATAGTCGAGCAGGGCGTCGATGTCGCGCTCGGTCATGCGGCGCTCGAACCAGTCGGTGAACTCGGCCACGCGCGGATCGGCGTCTTCCGGACGCGCGCTGAAATCGGCCATGCGCAGATTGTGCGTGATCTGCCCGGAACCGACGATCATCACGCCGTCATCGCGCAACTCGCGCAATGCACGGCCGATACGGAAATGATGCGCGGCGTCGAGATGCGGCTGTATCGATAGTTGCGCGACCGGGACGTCCGCATCCGGAAACATCAGCAGCAGGGGCACCCATGCGCCGTGATCGAGCCCACGATCCGCTGTCGCCGCGGGAATGCCTTGCTCGCCCAGCAACGCCGTGGCGCGTTTCGCCACACCGGGCGCGCCTGGCGCCGGATAGCGCAATTCGTAAAGGGCGCGCGGGAAGCCATAAAAATCGTGGATCGTCTCCGGCCGTTCGGCAGTGCTCGCCGCCGGCTGCGCCGTGCCCCAGTGGGCGGACAACATCAGAATGGCGCGCGGGCGTGGCAGCGTCTGTCCGAGCGAGGCAAACTCGGCGGACGGCATCGACGGATCGATCGGCAACGTCGGCGCGCCGTGGGAAATGAAAACGGTGGGCAGTCGGCTCATGGCAGCAAGTTCCTGTGGGGTCTGCCATCAAATGTAGAGCCACGAGCTGTGTTGATAAACGGCTCGAACGGCAATGCATTGTGTCGTCGCCGTTGTTAATCCGGCGCTTCGCCGCGCAGACCTTGCCAGGCGGGCGCAACCGGCTCGCCGATACTGAATAAATCGATGACGCGCGCGACCGTGTGATCAACCATTTCTTCGATCGTCGCGGGTTTTTGATAGAACGCGGGCAAGGGCGGAAAGATCACGCCGCCCATCTCGGTGACGGCCGTCATGTTGCGCAGATGCGCTAGATTGAATGGCGTCTCGCGCACGAGCAGCACGAGGCGGCGGCGCTCTTTCAGCACGACGTCGGCGGCGCGGGTGATGAGATTGTCGGAAAGACCATGCGCGATGCTCGCGAGCGTGCGCATCGAGCACGGGGCCACGACCATGCCGTCGGTCGCGAATGAACCCGACGCGATAGTCGCGCCGACATCGCGCACGCTATGGACGACGTCCGCGAGCGCGTGGACCGTGGCCTTGTCGAGATCGAGTTCGTGCTGGATGTTGAGCCAGCCGGCGCTCGAAACGAGCAAGTGCGTTTCGACGCCGGAAAGCCGGCGCAACGTCTCGAGCAGACGGACGCCGTAGATGGCGCCCGTTGCGCCGGTAATCGCGACGATGAGCCGTCGTTTTGCGGCAGCGGGGGCGCTCACTTGCGGAAAAAACTCAGGCTGCGGCGAAGAGCTGCTGCAGTTCGCCCGATTGATACATCTCCATCATGATGTCCGAGCCGCCGATGAACTCGCCCTTCACGTAGAGCTGCGGAATGGTCGGCCAGTTCGAGAATTCCTTGATGCCCTGGCGGATCTCGTCGTCTTCGAGGACGTTCACGGTCTTGATCTGATCGGCGCCGCATGCCTTCAGCACCTGGATCGCGCGGCCCGAGAAACCGCACATCGGGAATTGCGCCGTGCCTTTCATGAAAAGGACGACGGGGTTTTGATCGACGATCTGCTTGATGCGTTCTTGCGTGTCCATGGCGTTCCTGCGCTTGAAGTCGGTGGAATGATGGTTGAAATGATAGCGGATTTCGGTTTGGCGGGCTGACGGGAGCCAGATGCTCAGGCCGTGAAAAGACCACCGGAGCAGCGCTCGATGCCAGCGAGATCGCGCATCGAGCGGACATCGGTGAAGCCGCGTGCCTTGAGCAGCTCGCGCACGGATTGCGCCTGATCGTAGCCGTGCTCGATCCACAAGGCGCCGTTCGTCGTCAGCAGAAACGGCGCCGTCCCGATGATCGTGCGGATCGCGGACAAGCCGTCGGCGTCGTCGGTGAGCGCGGCGCGCGGCTCGAAACGCAAGTCGCCTTGCGCGAGATGCGGATCGTCGCTCGCGATATAGGGCGGATTGCTCACGATCGCCTCGAACATGAGCGATGGATCGGTGTTCGCGGTCCAGTCGCTTTCGATGAATGTAACGGGCCCGCCTTCGCGCGTCGCTTCGAGCAGCGCGCGTGCGTTGTCTCGTGCGACATCGAGCGCGGCGCTCGATCGGTCGACCGCCCACACGCGCGCATCGGGCCGCACATGAGCGATCGAAATTGCGATAGCGCCGGTGCCGGTGCCGAGATCGAGCACGCGCGGGTTTGTCTTATCGGCGATGGACTCGAGCGCGAGCTCCACGAGCAATTCGGTTTCCGGCCGCGGGATCAGCACGTCCGGCGTCACGCCGAATTCGAGGCCGAAAAACTCGCGGCGGCCGGTCAATTGCGCAATCGGCTCGCCGTTCAGACGTCTCGCCGCGAGCGCGTCGAAGCGCGCAACCGCATCCGCATCGAGCGGTTCACGATCACGCGTGATGAGTTCGGTGCGCCGCCAGCCGAGCACATGCATCAGCAGAATGCGCGCTTCGAGTTGCGGCAGTCCGGCAGCGCGCAGCAACTCGGCTGCCGTGCTCAATCGGTTTCCCCGAGTGCCGCGAGTTGCTCGGCCTGATGCTCGGAAACGAGCGAGGCGATCATTTCATCGAGATCGCCGTCCATGATGTATTCGAGCTTGTACAACGTCAGGTTGATGCGGTGATCCGTCATGCGCCCCTGCGGGAAGTTGTACGTGCGGATGCGCTCCGAGCGGTCGCCCGAGCCGATCAGACTCTTGCGCGTCGCCGCTTCCTTCGCGTGCTGCTCGTGGTACTGCTTGTCCTTGATGCGCGCGGCGAGCACCTTCAGCGCGCGATCCTTGTTCTTGTGCTGCGAGCGGTCGTCCTGACATTCGACGACGATGCCCGTCGGCAGGTGCGTGACGCGCACGGCGGAATCCGTCTTGTTGATGTGCTGCCCGCCCGCACCCGACGCGCGGAACGTATCGATACGCAAGTCGGCTGGATTGATGACGACTTCACTGATTTCATCGGCTTCCGGCATCACCGCGACCGTGCACGCTGACGTGTGGATGCGCCCTTGCGTTTCCGTCGCCGGCACGCGCTGCACGCGATGCCCGCCCGATTCGAACTTGAGCCGCGAATACGCGCCTTGTCCGGCGATGCGCACGATCACTTCCTTGTAACCGCCGAGATCCGACACGCTCTCCGACATCGTCTCGACGGTCCATCGGTTACGTTCCGCGTAGCGAAGATACATGCGCAGCAAATCGCCCGCGAACAGCGCGGATTCGTCGCCGCCCGTGCCCGCGCGGATTTCGATGAAGATGTTGCGGTCGTCGTTCGGATCTTTCGGCAAGAGCATCATCTGCAAGTCGCTTTCGATCTTCGTCATGCGCTCGCGCGCCTCGCCGATTTCCTCTTCGGCGAAATCCCGCATCGACGGATCGGAGAGCAGTTCCTGCGCGGTGGCTTCGTCGGTCAACGCCTGACGCCAGAGCGCGTATTGATCGACGATCGGACTGATTTCCGCGTGCTCGCGCGTGAGCTTCCGATACTGGTCCATATCGGCTGTCACGTCTTCACGGCTCAACAATTCGTTGAGATCGACCTGCCGTTTTGCAAGCTGGTCGAGCTTGCTCTGCATGCTCGTTTTCATCGGGCGGAATCGGCGCGGTCAGCGCCAGGAAATACTGCGATCAGAGAGCGCCGCGCGGGCCGCGCGGAGCGTTTGAGAATAGCAAAGAGAAAGCCGCTAACGTTCCGACGAATCGGACGACGATCCGTGGCGATAGAAGCCGCTCATCAGGTCGATGAGCTGGTCGCGCTCCTCACGGCTCGCGCGGTTGAGCGCGTGTGTCGGGCCGTGAATCAGCTTGTTCGTGAGGGATTGCGACAGCGCTTCGAGCACGGCGGCGGGGTCGTCGCCGCGCGCGAGCATCTTGCGCGCGCGCTCGACTTCGGCGCGGCGCAGCGTGTCCGCCTGCGTGTGCATGTGACGGATGACCGGCACGATGCTGCGCGCATCGAGCCACTGCATGAAATTCGCGACGCGCGTCTCGATGATCGCCTCGGCCTGCGCGACCGCAGCCTGGCGCGACGCGTTGCCTTCGCGGACGATCGCGCCGAGATCGTCGACGGTGTAGAGGAAGACGTCGTGAAGATTGCCGACTTCGGGCTCGATGTCGCGCGGCACGGCGAGATCGACCATAAAAATCGGCCGATGGCGACGCGCCCGCACCGCACGCTCGACTGCACCGAGACCGATGATCGGCAGCGTCGACGCCGTGCACGACACGATGATGTCGAACTCGTGCATGCGCGCGGGCAGTTCGGAGAGCGGAATCGCGTGGCCATTGAAGCGCCCGGCGAGCTTCTCGCCGCGCTCCGCCGTCCGGTTTGCGACGACCAACTCACGTGGGTTCTGCGCGGCGAAGTGAGTCGCGCAGAGTTCGATCATTTCGCCCGCGCCGATGAACAGCACACGCTGGCTCGAAATGTTCTCGAAGATGCGCTGCGCGAGACGCACGGCGGCGGCGGCCATCGACACCGACTGCGCGCCGATTTCCGTCGTCGTGCGTACTTCCTTCGCCACCGCGAATGTGCGCTGGAACAACTGATTGAGATACGTGCCGAGCGCGCCGGCTTCGGACGCCGTGCGCACGGCGTCCTTCATTTGTCCGACGATTTGCGTCTCGCCGAGCACCATCGAATCGAGCCCCGATGCGACGCGGAACGCATGACGCACGGCTTCCGACTGCGGCAGCGCATAGACGTGCGGCGCGAGTTCGGGAACGGGGATGCTGTGATACTTCGAGAGCCACTGGATCGCGGCTTCGCGGGCGGCGGCGTCGTCAGTGGCGCAGTAGAGTTCGGTGCGGTTGCAGGTCGAGAGGATGGCCGCTTCGGGCGATGCCTTCGCGAGCGGTCCCAGCCAGATGTCCTTCAGCGCGCCCAGCGCGGGCTTGAGCTGTTCGAGCGGAAACGCCACGCGTTCGCGCAGGGCGACAGGCGCAGTGTGGTGATTGATTCCGATCGTGAGGAGCTGCATTTTTTGAGCTGATGCTTTGGGCCTAAGCCGGTCGCCTTTCAGATAGCCCAATATTATCGCCTTTTGCGTATTTCTTCATTTATAGGTGGCATTTGGGGCGCGAGCAGTGGCCGATGCCGCTTACGCCACCCAGCGTGGCGATGAGCTTCCGCCCACGGTTCATGCGCGTGACAGAAAGCCGCGGCGTACAGTTCAGCGGAAAAACTTGGCAAGCTCGGCCGCGCGCGCTTCCAGTTCTTCGATTGAGATCTCGCCGGTGCGGGACGCCATCCGACGGTTTCTGGCGCTGTCCTCCTCTTCACATATCTGGAGGCGCGAGGCAGAGTCGTGATGGAGGTGAAACAGCGCGGCCTTAGGATCCGAGAGCGCATGCCACCGCACGCCGAGTCGCGCTGCGCGCAGAAACAAGTCGTCATCTTCGCCTCCCCAGCCGATGAAGCCGGGGTCCAGCCCGCCGATGCGGATGAATTCCGCGCGTTTGAAGAGATTGATCGCCCCGGCGTATTGGCGTACAGCAGACTTATTTCGTCTGGTAAATCACTCTCCAAAAATGGAGCGAATTCGGCGAAATCGCCCGATTCGATGAACGATTGGCGGCGATTACCCGAAACATTCAATACGCGTGTAAAAGGACAAAGCGCATCGCTGTTGTTACAGTCGATCAGCGCGTCAAGCGCCGCCTTCATGAAAGACGGATTCGCGATCATATCGGCATCGTGCAGGCAAATAATCGGGCTCTTAGCCATGAGGGCGCCGAGATTGACCAGTCGCGCCTTCGGAAAAGGGCCCGTGTCATGCACGAACAAATGCCTGATTCTCGGGTCGCCGAATTCGCACCAATCGAACCTAGGCGTGGCATCTGCCTCGATCAACCAGATCTGATAGTCCGAGTAGGTACGGGCCAAGTGGCGAAGGACGGCGCTCAGATTGTCACGCCTCTCGTGGTTGGCGCCGCGATAGGTGATGATCATTTCGAGACCGCGCAGGGAAATCACATTGTTTTCCGTCATGAAAGATGCCTCTGGAAATCGCTCCGCTGCGTTAGCGATCGAGCGATATTAATGCGAGTTTTGACTGTTATATCGAGCACATTCGCGAAGCCTAAGTTCACTTCCAGCGCTTTTATCCGGATTATTCCGATAAATGCGGGTGCCATCTGATGCAAAATCGTAACATCCTGTCGAATGGGAAAAACTCGGAAAATTCACATAAGCGTCTCAACTGGAAATGCGGTTGTTGAATGTTCCTTGACTCCGGAAGACTCGTCCACGCCGTGTGCGGGGCCGGATCGGAGTCTTGCGCTGGCCATACCCGGCCCCTAAACTCAACGGCTGCATCCGCCGAGAATTGTCCAGACCATGCCCGTAATCCAGAACGCTTCACTTTTCGCTAAATCGATTCCCGCGGAGCAGCGCCGCTGATGGGTTGGATCGGACTGATTTTTCTCGGCGCGGTAATCGGCGCGGCGGGCTGGTGGCTGCATCCGCTGCGGCGTGCGGGACGCGGCGCGCGCGGTCCGGCGGGACGCATCTGGACGGCGATCGCCGCTGGCATACTGGCGACGGTCGTCGCGCGCATGCTCGGCAATATCGTCGACGTCTATCACGATGGCGATACGCTCGAATGGCTCGCGTGTGCGGTCTTCGCGTTCCTCGTCGTGACGACGACCGTCGGACTGGCGGCGCGCCGCTGATCTACTTTTTCTGCGTGCGGCGGGTGATCCTCGCCGCGCGCCGTGCTCTTCGCGCCCCACGCGGGCTTTCAAGCAGGTGACTTCATGAACGATCGCATTGCAGATTCAGCCATTCCGGAGCCCGCGATGTTCGCGAGACGCATCGAGTCGTTGCGCGGCCAGATGGCGCTCGAAAAGCTCGCCGCCGTGCTCATCCCGTCCGCCGATCCGCACCTCTCCGAATATCTGCCGGAACGCTGGCAAGGACGCCAGTGGCTCTCGGGCTTCACCGGATCGGTCGGCACGCTCGTGGTGACGGCGGATTTCGCGGGTGTCTGGGTCGACAGCCGCTACTGGACACAGGCCGAAGCGCAACTCGCCGGTACCGGCATCGCGCTCATGAAGATGATGGGCGGCCAGCAAACCGCGCCGCACGTCGAATGGCTCGCGGAACACGTGCCCTCGGGCGCGACCGTCGCCGTCGATGGCACGGTGCTCGGCGTCGCAGCGGCGCGCGCATTGTCCGAAGCGCTGACCGCGCGCGGCATCGTGCTGCGCACCGATCTGGACCTGCTGAATTCGGTGTGGCCGGCGCGCCCCGGCTTGCCTGAAGCGGCCGTCTACGAGCACGCCGCGCCACATGCGAGCGTCACCCGCGCGGAAAAGCTCGCGCAGGTGCGCGGCGCGATGCAGGCGAAAGGCGCGCAATGGCACTTCGTTTCCACGCTCGACGACCTCGCGTGGATCTTCAATCTGCGCGGCGGCGATGTGAGCTACAACCCGGTTTTCGTCGCGCATGCGCTGATCGGTCTCGATGACGCGACGATCTTCGTCGCCGATGGCAAGGTTCCCGCCACGCTCGTCGAATCCCTCGCACGCGACAACGTGCACGTCGCACCGTATCGGGCCGCGCCGGAATCGCTCGCGGCGTTGCCGGCGGACGCGACGCTCCTGATCGACCCGCGCCGCATCACGCACGGGCTGCTGGAGAAGGTGCGCGCGTCGGTGAAGATCGTCGAGGCAGTCAATCCGTCGACGTTCGCCAAATCGCGCAAGACAGCGGCCGAAGCGGACCACATTCGCGCGACGATGGAACAGGACGGCGCCGCGCTCGCCGAATTCTTCGCGTGGTTCGAAGAGGCGCTCGGCCGCGAACGCATCACGGAACTGACGATCGACGAGAAGCTGACCGCCGCGCGCGCGCGTCGTCCGGGCTTCGTCACGCTGAGCTTCGCCACGATCGCGGGCTTCAACGCCAATGGCGCGATGCCGCATTACCGCGCCACCGAGACCTCCCATGCCGTGATCGAAGGCAACGGCTTGCTCTTGATCGATTCGGGCGGCCAGTATTTGAGCGGAACGACGGACATCACGCGTGTCGTGCCGATCGGCGAAATCGAGGCCGCGCACAAGCGCGATTTCACCGTCGTGCTGAAGGGCACGATGGCGCTTTCCCGCGCGCGCTTTCCACGGGGCATCCGTTCGCCGATGCTCGATTCGATCGCCCGCGCGCCGATCTGGGAAGCGGGCGCGGACTACGGTCACGGCACGGGGCATGGCGTCGGCTACTTCCTGAACGTGCACGAAGGTCCGCAGGTGATCTCGCACTACGCGCCGGCCGAATCCTGGACGGCGATGGAAGAGGGCATGATCACGTCGATCGAGCCGGGCATCTATCGGCCGGGCAAGTGGGGCATCCGCATCGAAAATCTCGTGTTGAACCGCGCGGCGAGCAAGACCGAGTTCGGCGATTTCCTCGAATTCGAAACACTGACGCTGTGCCCGATCGATACGCGCTGCATCGACTTGTCGCTGTTGCGTGAGGACGAGCGCGCATGGCTCAACGCGTATCACGAGACGGTTCGCACACGCGTGTCGCCGCATGTGTCGGGCAAAGCGCTGGCGTGGCTCGAAGAGCGGACGAAGGCGATCTGACGAGGAGCGCGGCGAGATGACCATCAAGGCCGTGGTGTTCGATTTCGGCGGCGTGTTGATCGACTGGAATCGCGAGTATCTCTACAAACATCTGATTCCCGACGAAACCGAGCGCCGCTGGTTTCTCGACAACGTCTGCAAGATGGAGTGGGTCGTGCAGCAGGACGGTGGACAGACGATCGAAGAAGGCACGGCCGAGTTAATCGCGCAATATCCCGAGCACGAAGCGCTGATTCGCGCGTTCTATGCGCGCTGGCCGGAAATGGTGGCGGGCGCGATGCAAGAGGGCGTCGCGCTCGTCGACCGGCTCGAGGCCGCGGGCGTGCCGCTCTTTGGCCTCACGAACTGGTCGGCGGAAACTTTTCCGTACGCGTGGGAGCGCTTCGACGTGCTGCGGAAGTTTCGGGAGATCGTCGTGTCGGGGCGCGTCGGTCTCGTGAAGCCCGATCCGCAGATCTTCGATTTGATGCGCGCGGAGATCGACAAGCACTTGCCGGGCGTTCGGCCAGACGAGCTCGTGTTCATCGACGACAATCTGAAGAACGCGCAAGCCGCGACCGCGCTCGGCTGGCACGGCGTCCACTACACCGGCGCACTGGACACGGAAACGAAGCTGCGCGCGCTGAATCTGCCGATCTGAACGCGCACATGCAACGCGCTACGGCCCCAGCAGATTCTTCAGCGCGTTGCCGATTCCCCGCACCGTATCGCCCGCGCCGCGCGCGACGCCTTCGGCGCTCACGCCGAGGGCTTTCGCGAAACCGGCCGCGAGCTTCTTCGACAGACTTTCGCTGAGCGAAAACTTCGGATCGCGCAAATCGCCGTCGAGCACGAAATCGAGCTTGATCTGCTCCTTGCGGTCCTTCAGCGCGGCGATCGCGGCTTTGGTCGGGATCGAGAGAAAGGTGTCGAGCGGATTGCCGGCGTCGCTGATCTGCAGGTGATTCAGCGTGAGCGTGCCGGGCGCGTGAATGCGGTAGGCCTTCACGGTGGCATCGATCGACAAGTCGATGGTGCCGCCCGTTACGGCCGCCTTTGCGCCGGCCTTCTTGAGCAGATACGGATCGAGCGTCGCGACATCGACGTTGCGCAGTGTCGCGCGCGTCTGCGAATCCTTGTTCGCGATGACCATCCAGCCGCCCCATGTCACATTGCCCGTGTGCGACGGCCCCTTGATCGAGCCGGTCATCGAAAGCTCGGTGCGGTCGGTGAGGGCGGGCAGATGAATGTGATCGACGGTGGCGCGCGCATCGCCGATCAGCACGCGGTACGGCGGGTTCTGCACGGAGCCGTCGAAGAACTCCATCGAACCGCGCTCGAACGACACGCGATCGATGAGCTTTTCCTCTCGCGCGTGTTCCTCGCGTTCCTTGCTGTCGGGCGTGGCGTTGGCTTCCTGCGCAGTTTCCCTGAGCCCCGGCAGGATGCGCACGCGGCCCTCGGCGGAGCGGACGATGGACAGATAGTAGTTGTCGACGCTCACGCTGCGCAGATGAACCGGCTTCGTGATGAGCGAACGCATGTCGACATCGAGCACGATGCGTTCGGCGCGCATGGCGTCGCTCGCGGGCCAGTCTTTCGGGCCGCGCAGGCGCACGCGCGAGAGCGTCACCTGACCGAAGGCGACGTCGATTTCTTCCACCGAACCGCTTGGGCCGAGCGTCTCGATGATGCGCTCTTTGATCTGATGCACGGCGAAAAGCCAGCCGCCGATCGCCACGACGAAAAGCGCCACCACGATTCCGATTGCCCAAAGCGCTCCCCGCCTCGCGCTCGATCCCGCCATCTGCGTGTGTCTCCCGTGTCGGCTTATCGGAAAGTGCCGCTCGAAAATGAAAGTGGCGACTGCGTCCTACACAGTCGCCACTTTCGTACCTGATGTCCGTGCGCGCGCCCGCATTGGTGCGCGCCGCGAATCATCAGATGTTTGCCATGCTCAGCGCGTGATCGGCTTGTAGCGCAGACGCTTCGGCTTCGCTGCTTCTTCGCCGAGGCGCTTGCGCTTGTCGGCTTCGTATTCCTGGTAATTGCCGTCGAAGAATTCGACATGCGAATCGCCTTCGAACGCGAGGATGTGCGTGGCGATACGGTCGAGGAACCAGCGATCGTGCGAGATCACCATGACCGAGCCGGCGAATTCCAGCAGCGCGTCTTCGAGCGCGCGGAGCGTTTCGACGTCGAGGTCATTGGACGGTTCGTCGAGCAGCAGCACGTTTCCGCCGGCGATCAGCGTCTTCGCCAGATGCAGACGACCGCGCTCGCCGCCCGACAGATTGCCGACGAGCTTCTGCTGATCGCTGCCCTTGAAGTTGAACCGGCCGATATACGCGCGCGACGGCGTTTCGTACTTGCCGACCGTGAGCACGTCGGCGCCGCCGGAGATTTCCTCGAACACGGTCTTGTCGGCGGCGAGCGCGGCGCGGCTTTGATCCACGTAAGCGAGCTTGACGGTCGGCCCCTTGACGATCTCGCCCGAATCCGGCTGCTCCTTGCCGGTTAGCATGCGGAAGAGCGTCGACTTGCCGGCGCCGTTCGGCCCGATGATGCCGACGATTGCGCCGGCCGGAATCTTCATGTCGAGATTGTCGATGAGCAGGCGATCGCCGTATGCCTTGCTGACGTTCTTGAACTCGATGACCTCATTGCCCAGACGATCGCCGACCGGAATGAAGATTTCCTGGGTCTCATTGCGCTTCTGGTATTCCTGGCTGTTGAGCTCCTCGAAACGCGCGATGCGCGCCTTCGATTTCGCCTGACGGCCCTTGGGGTTCTGGCGCACCCATTCGAGTTCCTTCTTGATCGCCTTTTGACGCGCGGATTCGCTCGATTCTTCCTGCTTCAGGCGGTCTTCCTTCTGGTCGAGCCAGCTCGAATAGTTGCCCTTCCACGGAATGCCGTGGCCGCGGTCGAGTTCGAGAATCCATTCGGCGGCGTTGTCGAGGAAGTAGCGATCGTGCGTCACCGCGACGACGGTGCCCGGATAGCGCGTGAGGAACTGCTCCAGCCATTCGACGGATTCGGCGTCGAGGTGGTTGGTCGGCTCGTCGAGCAGCAGCATGTCGGGCTTTTGCAGCAGCAGCTTGCAGAGCGCGACGCGGCGCTTTTCCCCGCCCGACAGATGTTCGATTTTCGCGTCCCATGCGGGCAGGCGCAGCGCGTCGGCGGCGACTTCGAGCTGTTGCTCGGGGCTGCCGCCATCGCTCGTCGAGAGAATCGCTTCGTACTTCGCCTGTTCGGCGGCGAGCTTGTCGAAGTCGGCGTCGGGCTCGGCGTAGGCGGCGTAAATTTCGTCGAGCTTCTTTTGTGCCTGGAAGACGTCGCCGAGACCTTCCTCGACGGCCTGACGCACGGTCTGCTGCGGATCCAGTTGCGGCTCCTGCGGCAGATAGCCGATGTTCAGGTTCGGCATCGGCGTGGCTTCGCCTTCGATGTCCTTATCGACGCCCGCCATGATCCTGATGAGCGTCGACTTGCCGGAACCGTTCAGGCCGAGGAGGCCGATCTTCGCGCCGGGAAAGAACGAGAGGGAGATGTCTTTCAGGATCTGACGCTTCGGCGGGACGATTTTGCCGACGCGGTTCATGGTGAAGACGTATTGGGCCATGTTGTCCGTGATTGATTGAGGGTATGAACGCGGCGCGTTCGAGTCGGCGCGCGAGGATGTCCGGTCGCGCGGTTTCGCGCGTTCCCGCCGTCGCGCCTGGCGCGCGCGGGATCAAATGGCATTGTACTTCGCGGTGCCATCGGTCACTGCCAGCTCGCCACGCCGCCGTGTCTCGAACACGTGCCGCTGTGATGCTGGCTGAAGCTGTAGGTGCCGTCGCGGCATCGGGCGGTCGCGCCTGTGGGGACCGTGCCCGAGCGCGTGTGCGCGGGCGAGTGGACGAGGTTGCCGTCGTGATTGACGTAGTGGCCGTGGTTGTCGAGGTCGGATTCGTCTGGTTGCGGCTGGTATTGATATTGATAGCCGCGATAGCCGAAGGCGCCGGGTGTCCACACGACGCTCGTCACGATCAGCGCGGTCACCGCGAACGCACGCAACGCGCTCATCGACGCGTGTCTCTTCATCTTCTTTTGCTCTCTCGTTGTTGTTATTTATCGCGCATCGGTGCGCTGCCTTGCCGCGCAAGAAAAAAGCGGAGCCCCTTTATCGGGTACTCCGCTTCGCGAGGCAAGCAGCTTTGACTGTTCTTGACGTTTTACACGTTGAACAGGAAGTTCATGACATCCCCATCATGAACGACATACTCCTTCCCCTCCGCCCGCATCTTCCCCGCTTCCTTCGCGCCTTGTTCGCCCTTATAAGCGATGTAGTCATCGAACGAAATTGTCTGCGCACGGATGAAGCCGCGCTCGAAATCCGTGTGAATGGCGCCGGCGGCCTGCGGCGCCGTATCGCCGATATGAATCGTCCACGCGCGCACTTCCTTCACGCCCGCCGTGAAGTAGGTGTGCAGGCCGAGTAGCTTGAAACCCGCGCGAATCACGCGGTTCAAACCCGGCTCGTCCATGCCCATATCGGCGAGGAAGTCTTTCTTGTCGGCATCGTCGAGATCCGCGATTTCCGCTTCGATCGCCGCACACACCGCGACCACCGGCGCGTTCTCCGCTTCCGCGTGCTTGCGCACCGCGTCGAGGTACGGATTGTTCTCGAAGCCGTCGTCCTTCACGTTTGCGACGTACATCGTCGGCTTCGACGTGATGAGACACAGCGGCTTGATGGTCAGCTGTTCTTCGTCGGTCAGCGAGAGACCGCGCACCGGCTTCGCCTGATCCAGTTGCGCGCGCACCTTCTCGAGCACGGCGACGAGTTTCGCCGCTTCCTTGTCGTTGCCCGACTTCGCCGCCTTCGAGTAACGCGTGAACGCCTTTTCGACCGTCGCCAGATCGGCGAGCGCGAGTTCGGTGTTGATGACTTCGATATCCGCGATCGGGTCGATCTTCCCCGCGACGTGGATCACGTTCTCGTCTTCGAAGCAGCGCACGACATGCGTGATTGCATCCGTCTCGCGGATGTTCGCCAGAAACTGGTTGCCGAGGCCTTCACCCTTCGACGCACCCGCAACGAGACCCGCGATATCGACGAACTCGACCACCGCCGGCAGGATGCGCTCTGGCTTCACGATCTCGGCGAGCGCGTTCAGACGCGGATCCGGCACTTCGACCACGCCGACGTTCGGCTCGATCGTGCAGAACGGATAGTTCTCGGCGGCAATGCCCGCCTTGGTCAAAGCATTGAAAAGTGTGGACTTGCCGACGTTGGGCAAGCCGACGATGCCGCATTGGAGGCTCATGGGATCCTTCGAACTGGTGAGACGGCGCGGGCCGCGCAGGTTTCGTCAAAATGGTGCGCAAAGAGCGGGCGAGGACCGCCCGCCACGCTGCGGCCGCCTCAGGCGGCCGGGCAAACCGCTATTGTACCGCCGTGCCGACGCCCGCAAGCGGCACCCTCGGCCGGCAAACCCGTTCGAACCCCACGGCTATAATGCCCGGATGACTCCGCATCCCCTCAGATTCCACGCAGTCGTCGTCGGCGGCGGGCTCGTCGGCAAGACGGCCGCGCTCGCGCTCGCCCAATCCGGTCTGCGCACCGCGCTCATCGCGTCGCGCCCCGCCGGTCTGCCGCCGGGCGCAGCGTTCGATTCGCGCATCTACGCGCTGTCCTCGAGCTCGCAGGCGCTGCTCGAGCGGCTGCGCGTCTGGCAGGCGCTCGATCGCTCGCGTCTCGGTCCGGTGTTCCACATGCGTGTTTTCGGCGACGCCCACGCGGAACTGCACTTCTCGGCGTTCCAGGCGTCGGTGCCGCAACTCGCGTGGATCGTGGAATCGTGGCTGATCGAACAGTCGCTCGATGCCGCGTTGCGCTTTCAGCCGAGCCTCTCGTGGTTCGAATCGCGCGCGCAGGGCATGACGGTCGAGGCCGACGCCGCGCATGTCGCGCTCGCGAGCGGCGAAATGCTCGAAACGGATCTGATCGTCGGCGCCGACGGCGCGCATTCCTGGGTGCGCGCTCAAATGGGCGCGAAGATGAATCGTCGCGATTATCGGCAGACGGGTGTCGTCGCCAATTTCCGGGCCGAGCGGCCGCACGGCGAAACCGCATATCAATGGTTCCGCGATACGGAAATCATCGCGCTGCTGCCGTTGCCCGGCGATCACGTTTCGCTCGTGTGGTCGGCACGCACGGAGCACGCCGACGAACTGCTCGCGCTCGATCCCGCTCAACTCGCGGCCCAGGTCGAACAGGCGACGCAAAACATGCTCGGCACGCTCGATTGCGTGACGCCCGCGCAGGGCTTTCCGCTCGGGCTGCAGACCGTGGACAAGCTGATCGCGCCGCGCGTCGCGCTCGTTGGCGATGCCGCGCATCTGATTCACCCGCTCGCGGGGCAGGGCATGAACCTCGGCCTGCGTGACGTGGCCGCGCTGGCTGACGTCATCGCCAACAAAGAGTCGTTCCGCGATCTCGGCGATCCGATTCTGCTGCGCCGCTATGAACGCGCGCGCCGCGAAGACATCCAGAAGCTCATGTTCGCGACCGACGGCCTGCAGCGGCTCTTTTCCGTGCCGGGCACGCTTGCGCGCGCGGTCCGTAACACGGGCATGGCGTTCGTCGGCGCGCAGCCGCTCATCAAGCGCTGGCTTGTGTCGGCGGCGCTCGGCTGAGACAGTCCATTGATATTCCACAGGCGCGACGCACGCGCTACGCTCAAGCGACTCACAGGAAACCGCATGAAAACCACCTTTCGCATCGCTCTCGCGACGGCCGCTGCGCTCGCCGTGACGCTCAGCATCGGCTGTTCGGCGCAGGCCGATGAAGTCACCGACAAGATCAAGTCGGCGCTCGAATCGCGCATGGGCGACGCCACCATCAAGAGCATCCAGAAGACGCCCGTGCCGGGACTATACGAAGTGAATCTCGGCTCGCAGATCATCTATAGCGATGCGACCGGCAACTACGTGCTGATCGGCGATCTCGTCGACACGCGCAGCAGCAAGAACCTCACCGAGGCGCGGCTCTCGGAAACGAACAAGATCGACTTCGCGAAGCTGCCGTTCGAAGACGCGGTGAAGGTCGTGAAGGGGAACGGCAAGCGCAAGATCGCGGTGTTTTCCGATCCGAACTGCCCATACTGCAAGCAACTCGAATCGACGCTGAAATCGATCGACAATGTCACCGTCTACACCTTCCTTTACCCGGTGCTCTCGCCGGATTCGACGGCCAAGTCGAAGTCGATCTGGTGCGCGCAGGATCGCGCGAACGCGTGGGAAAGCTGGATGCTCGACCGCAAGACGCCGCCCATGGCAGCGTCGTGCGACACGACTGCCATCGACAAGAACCTGAAGCTCGGCCGCTCGATGAACGTCACCGGCACGCCGACCGTGTTTCTCGCCGATGGCCGCCGTCTGCCGGGCGCCGTGCCCGCCGACCGGCTCGAAAAGGAACTGTCCGCCGTGCGCTGAGCGCGGCTCGAACGAGGAAAGGAGGCGCGTCATGCGCCTCCTATGTTTTTACGGCCTTGCTTTTGCGAAAGCGCAGCGTAAAGAAGCAAGGCGCCGGGCGTGGCCAGGCGCGCCCAGAACAAGAACAAGGACATCGAGATGACTACGCTCATGCAAACGGTGCAGCCCGTGCGCTACCGCATCGTTCCGAAAAATCCCGCCGCGCATCTCTTCGAAGTGACGCTCACCGTTGCAGAGCCGGATCCGGCTGGCCAGCGGTTCATGTTGCCGGTGTGGATTCCTGGCAGCTACATGATCCGCGAGTTCGCGCGCAATATCGTGACGCTGCAGGCGTTCAACGCGGCGGGCCGCCGGGTCGCGATCGAAAAGATCGACAAGCACGCATGGCAAGCCGCACCGGTCGACGGACCGATCACGCTGCGCTACGAGGTCTACGCGTGGGACATGTCGGTGCGCGCCGCGCATCTGGACGACACCATCGGCTTCTTCAACGGGACGAGCACGTTCCTCGCGGTGGAAGGGCAGTCGGCCGCGCCGTGCATCGTCGATATCGAACCGCCGCAGGGCGGCGCGTATCGCAACTGGCGCGTCGCGACGGCGCTCGCCGAGGCGCGCGGCACGAAGCGCTACGGCTTTGGCAGCTATGAAGCGGCGAATTACGACGAACTCGTCGATCAGCCCGTCACGCTCGGCGAATTCGCGCTCGGCAGCTTCACCGCGCACGGCGTGAAGCATGACATCGTGATTTCGGGGCGCGTCGTCAATCTCGACATGAACCGGCTCGCCGCGGATCTGAAGCGCGTCTGCGAAGCGCAAATCGCGCTTTTCGAGCCGCGCACGAAGAAGGCGCCGGTGGAACGCTACGTGTTCATGACCGTCGCCGTCAGCGATGGTTATGGCGGGCTCGAGCATCGCGCATCGACGGCGCTGATCTGCAATCGCACCGATCTGCCCGTGCTGGGCCGCCCGGAAACGACCGAAGGCTATCGCACCTATCTCGGTCTGTGCAGCCACGAGTACTTCCATACGTGGAACGTGAAGCGCATCAAGCCGGCGGCGTTCGCGCCGTACGATCTGTCGCAGGAGAATTACACGACGCTGCTGTGGCTCTTCGAAGGCTTCACGTCCTACTACGACGATCTGTTGCTCGTGCGCAGCGGCCTCATCTCGGCGGGCGATTACTTCAACCTGCTCGGCAAGACGATCGGCAGCGTGCTGCGCGGCACGGGGCGCCTCAAGCAGTCCGTCGCGCAAAGCTCGGTCGATGCTTGGGTGAAGTACTATCGCGCCGACGAAAACGCGCCGAACGCGATCGTCAGCTACTACCAGAAAGGCTCGCTCGTCGCGCTGGCGTTCGATCTGTCGATCCGCGCGCAAACCGACAACCGCAAATCGCTCGACGACGTGATGCGCCTCCTCTGGCAACGCTACGGGCGCGAGTTCTACCACGGCAAGGCGCGCGGACTTATGGAGGAAGACGTCGAGGCGCTCTTCGCCGAAGCGACCGGCGCGGACCTGCGCTCGCTCTTCCGCGACGGCGTGCGCGGCACGCGCGATCTGCCGCTCGACGCGCTGCTCGAGCCGTTCGGCATCGCGATGGCGCCCGATTTGCCGGGCAACGGCGCATCGGTCAAGCCTTCGCTCGGCGCGCGTGTGCGCGGCGGCGCGGATTGCACGCTTGCCGTCGTGCATGAAGGCAGCGCGGCGCAGAAGGCGGGATTGTCGGCGGGTGATGTGCTCGTCGCAATCGACGGACTGCGCATCACCGGCTCCAATCTCGACGCGCTGCTGTCGCGCTATCTGCCGGGCACGAAGGTGGAAGTGCACGCGTTCCGCCGCGACGAGCTGCGCCGCACCGAGCTCAGGCTCGACGGGCCGGAAGTCGCGCGCTACGTGCTGACCGCCATCGACGGACGCGGCCCGTCGAAACAATGGCGCGAGCGCTGGCTGAAAGGCTGATTCCGGAGGCGGATTGTTCTACCGGTGCAACGATCCGTCACGACCGCACGGCTTTTTCTCGACCGTCGAAAAACGAAGAATGCTTCCTAAGCCGGGCGCCGACGGTGCCCGAAACCCGATCAAGGAACAGGAACCCATCATGACGACGATTCTGCAAATCAACTCCGCCGCCCGTTCGCAAGGTGCTCAATCGACGCTGCTCGCCGACGAACTGACCGCGAAACTGCAACAAAGCAACCCGGGCGCAAAGCTGGTCGTGCGCAATCTGCTGGGCGACAACCTTCCGCACCTCGACGACGCCACGCTCGGCGCGTTCTTCACGCCCGCCGATCAGCGCAGCACGGAACAAGCCGCGATCAACGCGAAGAGCGAAGCGCTGATCGCCGAGTTGCAGGCGGCGGATGTCGTCGTGATCGCAGCACCCCTGTACAACTTCGGCATCTCGTCGCAACTGAAGACGTACTTCGACTGGATCGCGCGTGCCGGCATCACCTTCCGCTATACCGCGAACGGTCCGGAAGGCCTCGTGAAGGGCAAGAAGGTGTACGTGGTGTCGGCGCGCGGCGGCAAGTACGCAGGCACGCCGAACGATTCGCAGACGCCGTTCCTTACGACGTTCCTCGGCTTCCTCGGCATGACCGACGTGAGCTTCATTTACGCCGAAGGCCTGAACATGGGGCCGGAAGTGGCTGGCGCGGCGCTGGCGTCGGCGCGTGAGGCCATTGCGGCTGTCTAAGCGTCTCTCTTCAAGAAGAAAACCCCGCTTATGCGGTAATGCCGTTCAGTTAGCGCTGAACGGCATTTTTGTTTATGGGGTGAGAAGTGGTTGTAAACGGAGCGCCGGGCTGTTAACTTTCCGGTGCGATGCTTGCCGACCACCTCACTTATCTGATCGAAGCAC
>NZ_JALQDI010000028.1:0-14831 GCF_023631305.1 Caballeronia sp. INML3B | reverse complement strand
GCGACCGGGTCGTCAAATCCCGCCCTAAACGGTACACCGTTCGTTATCTAAGAAAAGACCTTAACTGAACGGCATTACCGCTTATGCGGGGTTTTTTTGCGTTCAAGCGAGCAATTCCGGCTCGGCGGGCAAGCGCCAGTCGATTGCCTCACGCCCGTACTCGGTCAGGTATTCGTTCGCGCGCGCGAAATGTCCGCAGCCGAAAAATCCGCGATACGCCGACAACGGTGAAGGATGCGCCGCCTCCAGCACGCAATGCGATTTCCCCGTGCCTTCGATCAAACCGCGCTTTGCCTGCGCGTGCGCACCCCACAGCATGAACACGAGCCCGTCGTGACGCTGCGCCATTTCGTGGATCAGCGTATCGGTGCATTGCTCCCAGCCGCGTTTCGCGTGGCTGCCGGCTTTGTCGCGCTCGACCGTCAGCGACGTGTTGAGCAGCAGCACGCCTTGCTTCGCCCACGAATCGAGACAACCGTGCGCGGGCGCGGGAAACCCGAGACTTGCGTGAATCTCCTTGAAGATGTTGCGCAACGAAGGCGGCGGACGCACCGGCGCGGGCACCGAGAACGCCAGGCCGTGCGCTTGCGGCGCACCCTTGTCCTCGCCGTGATACGGGTCTTGCCCGAGAATCACGACTTTCACGTCGCCGGGATTCGTGAGACGCAGCGCGCGGAAAACATCGGCGGGATAAACTGTCTTGCCGGCGGCGCGCTCGTCATCGACGAATGCGCACAACGCGGCGTAGTGCTTGCTTTCGATGAAAGGCTTCAGATGCGTGCGCCAGTCGGCGGGCAGCGCTTCGAACTGGCTTTCGAGCGTCGCGAAAGTCGACGCAGGCGCGGATTCGTTATCCGCGAAAAGGGACGGCTGTTGGCTCATGCTCGGGCGTTGCGGTTTTTTTCGGGCTGTCCGCGCAGCAGATATCCGCGCTGGGCTTTGCTGAGATCCTCGGGAACGAGTTCGGGAAACGCGCCGCGCAATTCGGCGGCGAGCATCGAAAGCGCGGTTTCTTCGCCGGACTTCAGTTCCAGTTCCAGTTCGCTGATGTCCGCGCGACGCGTCTCGCCGTCGACGTCGGCGGTGATCTGGCCGACATCCAGCGCGACTTCGATCTGCGAACCTTCCCGCTCGATATCCCACACGATGCGCCTGAAGTCGGTCTTGAAGAGCGCGATCAGACCGGGCGCGGCGCGTGCCAGCGCTTCGCGTGCGGTGTCGTCGTCGCAAGCGGCGATCAGGGCGTCGATTTCGAGCGCTTCGCCTTCGACGGGCAATTCCCACTCGTGACGGTTGCTCAAACCCGCGACCGATTTGCCGAGCGTCTTGAACGTCTGCAGCCATTGCTCCGGCGTGCGGCGCAGGCGCAGCGCGGACTTCGCCTTCGCGAGCGCGCAGTCCGGCGTATCGAAATAGACGTTGGCAAGCTCGATCGGCTTGCCCGCGCCCGTGCGCTCGTCGAAGAAGCGCGCGACGTCGTCATGTTGCGACGGCGCGAGCGCGAGCTTGAGTTCCCGTTCGATGCCCATGCGGTTCCTGTCGGTGAAATCAGAAGAACATGCGTGCGAGTTCCGCGCCCGGATCGTCGGCGCGCATGAACGCTTCGCCGACGAGGAACGTATGCACGCGCATCGCTCGCAGCCGGTCGACATCGAGGCGCGACAGAATGCCGGATTCCGTCACGACGATGCGGTCATCCGGCACCGATTCCAGCATGCCGATGGTCGTGTCGATCGTCGTCTCGAACGTGCGCAGATTGCGATTATTAATGCCGATGAGCGGTGTCTTCAGCGTGAGCGCATCGCGCAGTTCGTCGGCGTCGTGCACTTCGACCAGCACCGCGAGCCCGAGCGAGTGCGCGTAGGCTTCGAGATCCTGCATTTGCGAGAGTTCGAGCGCGGCCGCGATCAGCAGGATGCAGTCCGCGCCCATCGCGCGCGCTTCGATGATCTGATACGGATCGATGATGAAGTCCTTGCGCAGCACCGGCAGGCTGCACGCGGCGCGCGCTTCTTCCAGATAGGCGACGCTGCCCTTGAAGAACTGCACGTCGGTGAGGACGGAAAGGCACGCGGCGCCGCCTTTTTCGTACGAGCGCGCGATATCGGCAGGCACGAAGTGCTCGCGCAGCACGCCCTTCGACGGACTCGCTTTCTTCACTTCGGCAATGACCGCGGCCTGATTCGCCGCATGTTTCGCCCGCAATGCGCCGACGAAATCGCGAAGGTCGCGCGCGCTGGCTTCGAGTTTCAGCTCTTCGAGCGGCGCGCTTTGTTCGGCGGCGCGAATTTCCTCGCGCTTGACCGCGATGATGCGATCCAGAATGTCACTCATGTTGGCTTCCGTTATTTCTTCGCAAACTGCTGCGTGAATTTCACGAGCGCTTCAATCTTTTCGCGTGCGGCGCCGCTCGCAATCGCTTCGCGCGCGGCGGCCATGCCCGCGTCGATCGAATCGACGACGTCCGCGGCATAAAGCGCCGTGCCGGCATTCAAGGTGACGATTTCGCGCGCCACGCCCGCCTTGTTGTTCAGCGCGCCGAGCAGCATGGCCTTCGATTCCTGCGCGTCCTGCACCTTCAACGAGCGGTTCGACACCATCTGCAGGCCGAAATCCTCAGGATGAATCTCGTACTCGGTCACTTCACCGTTCTTCAGTTCGCCGACTTTCGTCGCGGCGCCGAGCGACACTTCGTCCATGCCGTCCTTGCCGTACACCACCAGCACGTGTTTCGCGCCGAGACGCTGCATCACGCGAACCTGAATGCCGACGAGGTCTTCGTGAAATACGCCCTGAAGCTGGTTCGGCGCGGCGGCCGGGTTCGTCAGCGGCCCGAGAATATTGAAAATGGTCCGCACGCCCAGTTCGCGGCGCACGGGCGCGATGTTCTTCATCGCCGGATGATGGTTCGGCGCGAACATGAAGCCCATGCCGGTTTCGGCAATCGACGCGGCCACTTGTTCCGGTGTCAGATCGATGTTCACGCCGAGCGCTTCGAGTACGTCCGCGCTGCCCGACTTGCTAGACACGCCGCGGTTGCCGTGCTTTGCGACCTTCGCGCCCGCCGCGGCCGCAACGAACATCGACGCGGTGGAGATGTTGAACGTGTGCGAGCCGTCGCCGCCCGTGCCGACGATATCGACGAAATGCGAGTTGTCCTCGACTTCGACATGATTCGCGAACTCGCGCATCACGGTCGCGGCCGCCGCGATCTCGCCGATGGTTTCCTTCTTCACGCGCAAGCCGGTGATGATCGCGGCCGCCATGACGGGCGACATCTCGCCGCGCATGATCTGGCGCATCAGGTGCAGCATTTCGTCGTGAAAAATCTCGCGATGCTCGATCGTGCGTTGCAGCGCTTCCTGTGCGGTGATTGTCATGTTCTTAAGCCCGCTTGCCGGTGGATGAGTTCTTCACGAAGTTTTCCAGAAGCGCGTGGCCGTGCTCGGACAGAATCGATTCCGGATGGAACTGCACGCCTTCCACTTCGAGTTCCTTGTGACGCACGCCCATGATCTCGCCGTCCGGCGTCCATGCGGACACCTCGAGACAGTCGGGCAAAGACTCGCGCTCAATTGCCAGCGAGTGATAGCGCGTCACGTTGAAGTGTTTAGGCAGATCGGCGAACACGCCTTTACAGTCCGTCTCGATCTGACTGACCTTGCCGTGCATGATCGTCTGCGCGCGCACGACGCGCCCGCCGAATGCCTCGCCGATCGCCTGATGGCCGAGGCACACGCCGAGAATCGGCAGCTTGCCGGAGAATTCGCGCAATACGTCGAGCGTGATGCCCGCGTGTTGCGGATTGCTCGGTCCCGGCGAGAGGCAGATGCGCTCGGGGTTGAGCTTCGCGATAGCGTCGAGCGTGATTTCGTCGTTGCGATAGGTGCGCACGTCCTCGCCGAGTTCGCCGAAGTACTGGACCAGGTTGTAGGTGAAGGAATCGTAGTTGTCGATCATCAGCAGCATGGTCTTGTCTCCTCAGAAGTCGCTGTCGAGGCCGTCTTGCACTTGCTCGGCGGCGCGCAGCACGGCGCGCGCCTTGTTCTCCGTTTCCTGCCATTCGGATTCGGGCACCGAATCGGCGACGACGCCCGCTGCCGCCTGAACGTAGAGATTGCCTTTGTGGATCAGGCCGGTGCGAATCGCGATCGCGAGATCCATTTCGCCGCTGAACGACAGATAACCGACTGCGCCGCCGTAAAGACCGCGCTTGACCGGCTCCAGTTCGTCGATGAGTTCCATCGCGCGGACCTTCGGCGCGCCGGACAGCGTGCCGGCGGGGAAGGTCGCGCGCAGCACGTCGTAGTTATTCATGCCGTCTTTGAGCTTGCCTTCGACCGAGCTCACGATGTGCTGCACGTGCGAGTACTTCTCGATGATCATCTTGTCCGTCACGGAAACCGAGCCGGTCTGCGCAATGCGGCCGACGTCGTTGCGCGCGAGGTCGATCAGCATCACATGCTCGGCGATTTCCTTCGGATCGTTCAGCAGTTCGGTGGCGAGCTCGGCGTCGCGCTCGGGCGTGTTGCCGCGCGGACGGGTGCCGGCGAGCGGACGAATCGTCACGATGCGATCGTCCGCGCGCTTTTCCTGACGCACGAGAATTTCCGGCGACGCGCCGACCACGTGCATTTCGCCGCCGAAGTTGTAGTAGTACATGTACGGCGACGGATTCAGCGAACGCAGCGCGCGATACAGCGAAAGCGGATTGTCGCGGAACGGCTTGATGAGGCGCTGGCCGACCTGCACCTGCATCAGCTCGCCAGCCGCGATGTATTCCTTCGCCTTGCGCACGGCGTTCAGATAGTCATCCTTCTTGAACTCGCGGTACGTTTCAGTGCGCACGCTCGCGGACGTCACCGGCGGTTGAACCGTCGTACGCAGCCGCGCGCGCAGTTCGCGCAGACGATGCTTCGCTTTGGCATACGCTTCCGGCCTGGTCGGATCGGCGTAGACGATCAGATAGAGCTTGCCCGCGAGGTTGTCGATGACCGCGACTTCTTCGGTCAGCAGCAGTTGAATGTCGGGCAGGTCGAGATCGTCGGGCGGTGCGGTGTGCGCGAGCTTTTTCTCGATGTAGCGCACCGCGTCATAACCGAAATAGCCGGCGAGACCACCGCAGAAGCGCGGCAAGCCGGGGCGCGTCGCGACTTTGAAGCGCTTTTGAAATTGCTCGATAAACGCGAGCGGATCGCCGTCATCCGTTTCGACGACGTTGCCGTCCGTGACGACTTGCGTCTTGCCGTTGCGCACGCTCACGGTCGTGCGGGCAGGCAGGCCGATGAACGAGTAGCGCCCGAACCGCTCGCCGCCCACGACGGATTCCAGCAGGAACGAGTTCGCGCCGTTGCGCTCGGTCTGCGCGAGCTTGAGGTAAAGCGAGAGCGGCGTTTCGAGATCGGCGAGGGCTTCGGCGATGAGCGGAATGCGGTTGTAGCCTTCGTTCGCCAGCGATTGGAATTCGAGTTCGGTCATGTTGCGATCCTTGAGCGACGCGCGCTTTCAGGGGTGGCGCGGCATCGGGGAGTGCAGGGCGCTGCGGTCGGTCGAGTCCCGTGATGATCGCATACGGCGGCCCCGCCGCTTCGAATTGCCGAAGCGGGTAAGGCGACTCGCGCAGCACGACACGACGCGTGCCTGAGCGAGGCTCGATATACAGCGAATCAACGGAAACGGCGCGGAATGCGCAGCGAAACAAAAAACGGATGCCGAAGCAGATGAAGCAAAACGCGACATGGCTTCAGCGAACCTCGGGCGAGGTTAGCGCGACCAGCGACGCCAGGGCCAGGCTCCCCGGTCGATGCTGCTCAGACTCCGTTTTCTGTTGAGAAACATGAATGGATGGACTTATTCAGTGAGTGTTGCATCCGGCGGCGCCAGAGTGGCGGCTATCGCCAGCGCTGCGGTGCGCAGCGAGGAAACTATACCATCGGATTTCACCGATTGCACAGGTTTCCCATGGTTGTAGCCATACGGAACGGTCAGTGTCGCGAGGCCGGCGGCACGACCCGCGAGCGCATCATTTTCCGAATCGCCGACCGCCACGGTTTCGCGCGGCAAGACGTCCAGGCGTTCGCATGCGGTGAGCATCGGCAGCGGATCGGGCTTCTTCGCGGGCAGAGAATCGCCGCCGAGAATCACCTTGAAGAAATCCGCGATGCCGAAGTGCGCGAGCAACTCCACGGCGAACCGATGCGGCTTGTTGGTGACGCACGCGAGCAGGACGCCGCTTTCGCGCATCGCTTCGAGGCCTTCCTTCACTTCCGGGAAGAGCGCCGAGTGCTTGCCGTTGACCTTCGCGTATTCGCTCTGATAGATCGCGAGCGCGTCATCGAATTGCGCGGCCGCTTGCAACGGCGACAGGCGCACCGCGAGCACGCTGCGAATCAGATTCTCCGAACCCTTGCCGACGTAGTCCGTAACTTCATCGCGTGTGACCGGCTGTGCGATGCCGATGCGCGCGAGCATCGCGTTCAATGCGGCGACGAAATCATCCGCGGTGTCGACCATCGTGCCGTCGAGGTCGATGATGGCGGCCCGGATCGGGCGGTTCACAAAAGGCGACTGCGCCGCTGCGAGCTCACTCATTCCTTCGCTCCCGATTCGACCGTGGCCAGTTCCGCGCGCATCGCGTCGATGACCTCCTTGTAGTCCGGTTTGCCGAAGATGGCGGAGCCGGCGACGAACGAATCCGCGCCGGCTTCGGCGATTTCCGCGATGTTGTCGATCTTCACGCCGCCGTCGACTTCCAGATGAATCTCGCGCCCCGTGCGATCGCGATACGCATCGATGCGCGCGCGCGCCTCGCGCAACTTGTTGAGCGCCTCGGGAATGAACGATTGCCCGCCGAATCCCGGATTGACCGACATGATCAGCACGAGATCGACCTTGTCCATCACGTGGTCGAGGTAATTGAGCGGCGTCGCGGGATTGAACACGAGACCCGCCTTGCAGCCGTGATCGCGGATCAGCGACAGCGTGCGGTCGATGTGATCCGAACCTTCCGGGTGGAAACTGATCATATTGGCGCCGGCTTTCGCGAAATCCGGCACGATGCGGTCGACCGGGCGCACCATGAGATGCACGTCGATGGGCACGTCCACGTGCGGGCGGATGGCTTCGCACACTAGCGGGCCGATCGTGAGATTCGGCACGTAGTGGTTGTCCATGACGTCGAAGTGGATCCAGTCGGCGCCGGCGGCGACGACGTTGCGGACTTCCTCGCCCAGGCGGGAAAAGTCGGCGGAGAGGATACTGGGAGCGATGTGGAATTGCGCCATGGACGTATGCGGGTAGCGGCTTAAAGCAGTGATTTTAACCCGCGTTTTCCTTCGAGTCCTTCGTCCGAATGGCCAATGGATCGCGTGCGAACATGTCGTCGGGCGCCAATCGTGTTGCGGGCGCCGCTCGCATCAAGCAGAATGCCAGACCAATGATGGCGCGGTCGCGCGCTTTTCGTCCGCGGTTTTCGTCCGTGCTTTTGTCCGCGCTTTTGTCCGGTGAGGCAGCGACCAGTCGAACTGATATTGGAACAACGATGAGCCAGTACGAATTCAGCGTTTCCGTGGAGACGCGGTATTTGCCCGAACAGTCCGACCCGGATAGCCGTCAGTACGCATTCGCCTACACGCTGACGATTCGCAATACCGGTCAGGTCGCGGCGCAATTGATCTCGCGACACTGGATCATTACCGACAGCAACGATCACGTGCAGGAAGTGAAGGGGCTCGGCGTCGTCGGGCATCAGCCGCTTCTGCCTCCGGGCGAGCAGTTCGAATACACGAGTTGGGCCGTGATCGCAACGCCGGTCGGCACGATGCGCGGAGAGTATTTCTGCGTGGCTGAAGACGGCGAGCGTTTCGAGGCGCCTGTAGCGGAATTCGCATTGCATATGCCGCGCACGCTCCATTGAGCTGTAACCGGCGGCGCGTGACGCATATCAGCGGCGTTTCGCCGGATCGTTCGAGCGGTTCTGGTTCTTCTTCTTGCCCGATGCCGTCCACACGACGATGAAGATCAGCAAGGCGAGCGCCACGAGCGACTCGAGCGCAAAAATAAGCATTGGATATTCGTCGAACAGATCAGACATGGCGGTTCCCATCAAGAACGAGCATTGTATGCGTTTCGTGCGGCCGACCGCACGAGCAGCGGCCTGGGCCGCATCGATTGCAACCGCTGTCCTGCTCGCCTCGTGCGGAGGCGGCAACTACGTGAAGCCGGGCGCGAGCACGGCGACTGGCACGCCGATCGTTCCCGGACAGCGCTCCGCGTCGCGGCTAACCGCAGTGAGCTGGCAGCAGGTGCCGGGCTGGCAGGACGATTCGCTGATCGGCGCGACAGCCGCGCTGCGTCAGAACTGCAGCCGGCTCGCGCGACAGGCCAACTGGCAGAAGGCGTGCACGGCGGCGTTGCGGCTCGACGACCTGGATATGTCGGCGGCGCGCAGCTTCTTCGAAACCTATTTCACGCCCTTCCAGCTTGCCAACACCGACGGCACGCTCGACGGTCTCGTGACCGGCTACTACGAGCCGCTGCTGCGCGGCTCGCGCACGCGTCACGGGCCATATCAGTACGCGCTGTATCGCTGGCCATACCGCTATAAGCCCGGCTCCGCGTTGCCTGCGCGCGCGCAGCTCGAACGTTCGGGCGTATTGAACGGCAACGAGCTCGTGTGGGTCGACGATCCGATCGAGGTGTTCTTCCTGCAAGTGCAGGGGTCCGGACGCGTAAAGATGGAAGATGGCAGCGTCATGCGCGTCGGCTTCGGCGGCACGAACAATCAGCCGTACCGGTCGATCGGCAAGGAACTGCTCGATCGCGGCGAGCTCGCGCCCGCGCAAGCAACGATGCAAGGCATCAAGGCGTGGGCGAAGGCGAACCCGGCGCGTGTCGACGCGCTGCTGGACGTGAATCCGCGCTTCGTCTTCTTCCGCGAAATGCCCGCGAACGAAACGATGCCCGCAAGTCTCGGTGACGGGCCCGTCGGTGCGCTCGGCGTGCCGCTCACGCCTGAACGTTCGATCGCGGTCGATCCCTCGGCGATCCCGCTCGGCACGCCCGTCTTTCTTCAGACGACGCGTCCGCTCAGCAACCAGCCGATGAACCGCCTCGTGTTCGCGCAGGACACCGGCACGGCGATCAAGGGCGGCGTGCGCGCGGATTACTTCTGGGGTCTCGGCGACGATGCCGGCGATCTCGCCGGACGCATGAAGCAGGGCGGCAGGATGTGGCTGCTGTTGCCGAACTCCTGATTCTCGTGTGCTTTGCTGGCGACAAAAAAGCTCGCGGCTTTTACGGCTCGCGAGCTTTTTTACGTCATGACGTCAAGTTGCGCCGATCGATCACGCGTCGAGCCTTCCCAACCGAACGTTCGATGCCGTTCACCGCGAGCACGTTCACCTCGGCGCTCACGCCGATCAGCGCCTTGATGTCGTAGGCGAGCGCGGCCTTCGCGCTGTCGAGCGCCGCGATGTCTGGCGCCGATTCCGGACAAGGCTCCACGTTCAGCGTGAGAACGTCGAGAGGACCTTCCTTGGTAAGCACGATCTGATAGTGGGGCGCGAGCACCGGCCGCTTGAGCAGCAACTCTTCGATCTGCGTCGGGAAGACGTTCACGCCGCGCACGATCATCATGTCGTCGGAGCGACCCGTGATTTTCTCCATGCGACGCATCGTGCGAGCGGTGCCGGGCAGCAGGCGCGTCAGATCGCGCGTGCGATAGCGAATGATCGGCAGCGCTTCCTTCGTGAGCGATGTGAACACGAGCTCGCCAAATTCGCCGTCGGGTAGCACTTCGCCGGTTTCCGGATCGATGATCTCGGGATAAAAATGATCTTCCCAGATCGTCGGGCCGTCCTTGGTCTCCGCGCATTCGGACGCCACGCCAGGCCCCATCACTTCGGAGAGCCCGTAAATGTCGACGGCGTCGATGCCCATGCGCGTCTCGATCGCGCGACGCATGTCGTTCGTCCAGGGCTCGGCGCCGAAAATGCCGATGCGCAAGGAGCACGACGCCGGATCGATGCCCTGGCGCTCGAGTTCATCGGCGATCGAGAGCATGTAACTCGGCGTGACCATGATGATGTCGGGGCGGAAGTCCTGAATCAGTTGCACCTGTTTTTCGGTCTGACCGCCGCCGAAGGGAATGACCGTGAGGCCCGCGCGCTCCGCACCGTAATGTGCGCCGAGTCCGCCGGTGAAAAGTCCGTAACCGTAGCTCACATGGACCTTGTCACCACGCCGCGCGCCGGCGGCGCGGATCGAGCGCGCGACGAGGTTCGCCCAGTTGTCCAGATCTTGCGCGGTGTAGCCGACGACTGTCGGCTTGCCCGTCGTGCCGGACGACGCGTGAATGCGCGAGACGCGTTCCTGGGGCACGGCGAACATGCCGAACGGGTAGTTATCGCGCAGATCCTTTTTGGTCGTGAAGGGAAAGCGCGCGAGATCCGAAAGCGAGTTGACGTCATCCGGATGCACGCCGGCTTCGTCGAACTTGCGCCGATAGACGGGGGAATTCTCGTACGCGTGTTTGAGCGTCCATTTGAGGCGTTCGAGTTGCAGCGCGGCGAGTTCGTCGCGGCTTGCCTTTTCGATCGGCTCGAGCGGCAGCGGTGTGGTCATTGCTGTCTCCTTGATGCTGACTGTGCGGCGCGGCTTTTTCGTGCCACGTCCGTCATATGACGAGTCCCGTCATGCGGGGATCACGGTACCTCTGATTTGCGCTGACTTGCCGCGAAACATTGCGACCGCTTCGCCTTCCCGATTCGTGACGCGGATGTCGTAGATGCCCGTGCGGCCGCTCAAGGTCTGCTCGATCGCCTCGGCAGTCAGACGATCGCCGCCCCGCACAGGACGTAGAAACTCGATCGAGCAACCCGCGGCGACCGTGCTGATGTTGTATGAATTGCAGGCGAAGGCGAACGCGGAGTCCGCCAGGGTGAACATCAGCCCGCCGTGGCAAATCGCATGACCGTTGAGAAAATCGGCGCGCACTTCCATTTGCAGCCGCGCATAGCCCGGCCGCACTTCAATCAGCTCGATGCCGAGCGCGCGGGTGCACGCGTCCGCTTCGTACATGGCTTTGGCTGTGGCTTCCGCGAGTTGTTGTGGCGTCACAAGTGTCTCCAGATTCCAGATTGATTCGGTGCTCACAGGCCTTCGAAGCGCGGCGCGCGCTTCTCCTTGAACGCCGCGACACCCTCGATGTAATCGGGCGAGGCGCCCAGCTCGCGCTGCAGATCGCGTTCGAGGTCGAGCTGCTGATCGAAAGTCTTGTTCGCGCCCGCTCGGATCGCCTGTTTGATCGCGATGACCGCACGCGCCGGCTGCTGCGCAAGTTGCGCGGCCAGTTGCGCTGCCGCCTGCGGCAACTCGGCGTCGTCGACGACGCGCCACACGATGCCCCAAGCCTCCGCTTTTTCCGCGCTGAGCTTTTCGCCCGTCAGCGCGAGGCCGAGCGCGCGCGCTTCACCGACGCGGCGCGGCAAGAGCCAGCTTCCGCCCGAATCCGGCACGAGGCCGATCTTCACGAATGCCTGGATGAAACTCGCCGATCGCGCCGCGACGACGAGGTCGCACGCCATCGCGAGATTCGCGCCCGCGCCAGCGGCGGTGCCGTTCACAGCGGCGATGACAGGCAGCGGCATGGCCTGCAGTCGTCGGACGAGCGGATTAAAGTGCTCGTCGATCAGGTCCCCGAGATCCGAGATCGAACCGGGCGTGAAATCCAGATCTGCGAGATCCTGGCCCGCGCAAAAACCGCGGCCGGCGCCAGTAATGACCAACGCGCGCGCGTTGCCCGCCTCTATTTCAGTAAGCACCCGATTCAGTTCACGATGCATCTCGCGCGTGAAGCTGTTGAGCTTGTCGGGTCGATTGAGCGTCAACGTCGCGACGCGCGTTTCGCGATCGACGTGGACCAACACGGACTTCTCTGTCATTGCTTCTCCTCCGTCGCCGAGTCTGGCCGCAGCGGCTGTGCCGGCCTGTTTTCCTTGCAATCCGATACTAGCCGCGCAGCCGGCTGCTTTCCATTAGGCCGAATGGCATAAGCCGTTTGCACGGCGGTTCGGCCTTCGCGTTGTGCAGTTTGGCTTATGCCGTTTGGCCGACTTCCGCTTGCGCAGCCTTCGGAGCAACATGAACTCGGCTCTGCACCACGCGGAAGCGATTGGCGACGAACGCGGCGTCAGACAGCGCGGCATTGGCTGCCGGATTGGCGCCCGTTCCGTGGAAGTCCGAGAACGCAGCCGTTTGATTGACGAAAACGCCGCCGGTGAGGTTGATCGAGAGCGCGACGCCGCCTTCAATGGCTGCTTCATGCGCGGCTTCGATGACCTTGTCGTCGGTGCTGTAGACCGACAACGTCAACGCGCCGTGTGTGCGTGCGATCGAGCCGGCGAGTTCGAGCGATTGCGCGGTCGAGTCAGTCGCGATCACGAACGAGATCGGGCCGAACCATTCCTTGGTGAAGTTGGCCTCGTCGGTGCGTGCGTCGAGCTTGAGCATCAGCGGGGTGTGCACGCGTGCTTCAGGAAATGCCGGGTGCACGAGCGATTGACTGTCGAGGAGAACGTCGCCAAGTTTGCGCGCTTCGGCGACGCGTTCCACGACGCCTTCGTTCTGAATGGCGCCCGTGAGTTCGACAGCGCGTGCCGCATCGGACGTTAGTTTTTCGAGGGCGCTCGCGAGCGCTTTCGCGACGTCATCGAAGCTCAACTGGCCGTCGGCTGTGCGTATGCCATCGCGCGGCACGTAGATATTCTGCGGCGCCGTGCACATTTGACCCGAATAGAGGGCGAGCGAAAAGGCGATGTTGCGTGCGGCGGCCTTCATGTCGTCCACGGAGTCGATGACGATCTGATTCACGCCGGCCTTTTCGGTGTACACCTGGGCCTGATGCGCATTGCGCTCGAGCCACGTGCCGTTTTGCGTGCTGCCCGTGAAGTCGATCAGCTTGATTTCGGGACGCACGGCCAGTTCTTGAACCAGCCCGCCGTCGTTGGGTTCGGTGGCGAGCAGGGTGACGACGTTTGGATCGAATCCCGCCTCGCGAAGGACTTCACGGGCGATGCGCACCGTGATTGCGAGCGGCAGGATCGCGCCTGGGTGCGGCTTGACGATGACGGTGTTGCCCGTTGCGAGATCGGCGAACATGCCGGGATAGCCGTTCCAGGTCGGGAAGGTGCAGCAGCCGAGCACGAGGCCCGTGCCGCGCGGGACGACGGAGAAGCGCTTGTGCATCGCAAGCGGCGGGTTCTTGCCTTGCGGTTTTTCCCAATGCGCTTCGGCGGGAATGCGGCGCAGTTGGTCCCACGCGTAGACGACGGCTTCGAGCGCGCGGTCTTGCGCGTGCGGGCCACCGGCCTGGAAAGCCATCATGAATGCCTGGCCGGTCGTATGCATCACGCTGTACGCAATCTCGAAACTGGCGCGGTTCAGACGCGAAAGAATTTCGAGGCTCACGCCGACCCATGCTTGTGGCCCGGCAGAGCGCCAGTCGGCCTGAGCGTCGGCTGCGGCTCGGATGAGCGCGTCCGGACTGGACTTCGGATAGCGGATGTCGAGCGCGATGCCGAACGGCGAGCGCTCCTTCCCGACCGTCTCGTCCGTCGACGGCTGATCGAGTTCGAAGGTCTTGCCGAAGTGGGCTTTGAACGCGGCTTCTCCATCGGCGTTGGCCGTTTCCCCGTACACTTTGGGGCTCGGCATTTCGGCAAACGGGCTCCAGTAGCCGCGCGTTTCGATGGCTGTGAGCGCTTTGGCGAGCGTCGCTTCGTGCTTCGTGAATAGCGGATGTGTCATGGTCGAGAGAAGAGAACGAAGGGAAGGTGCCGGGCCGAATAATTAACCGACCGGTTGGTTGGTAATGGTAGCATTATCGGAATGCTGTGACGACGTCTTTTCATTAGGGCTTACCTGAGGATCCCAAGGAGGAGCGAATGGCTTACGAGAATCTGCTGGTGGAAACGCGCGGTCGGGTCGGGCTGATTACGCTGAACCGCCCGAAAGCGCTCAATGCGCTCAACGATGCGTTGATGGACGAACTGGGCACGGTGCTCAAGGCCTTCGACGCCGACGAGAACATCGGCGCGATCGTCTTGACCGGAAGCGAGAAGGCGTTCGCGGCCGGCGCTGACATTGGCATGATGGCCAGCTATTCCTATATGGATGTCTATAAGGGCGACTACATCACGCGCAATTGGGAAACAATCCGCACGATTCGCAAACCCATCATCGCAGCGGTGGCGGGCTTCGCGCTCGGCGGCGGCTGCGAACTTGCGATGATGTGCGACATCGTCATCGCAGCCGATACCGCCCGGTTCGGTCAACCGGAGATCAAGCTTGGCGTGATCCCAGGTGCTGGAGGCACCCAGCGCTTGCCGCGCGCCGTCTCCAAGGCCAAGGCGATGGATCTCTGCCTGACCGCGCGCATGATGGATGCTGACGAGGCCGAGCGCGCTGGGCTTGTGTCGCGGGTCGTCGGGGCGGATCGCCTGCTCGATGAGGCTGTCGAAGCGGCGACGATCATCGCCGGCTTCTCGCTTCCCGCCGTAATGATGGCCAAGGAGGCGGTCAACCGCGCTTACGAGACGACGCTTGCCGAGGGCGTGCATTTCGAGAGGCGCTTGTTCCATTCGCTGTTCGCAACGGAAGATCAGAAGGAGGGCATGGCGGCGTTCGTCGAGAAGCGGAAGCCGGTCTTCAAGCATCGGTGATTATTAGGTGAGAAAGCGCTTGCGCTTCTCGGCCTCACTCACTAGAATTCCGTTCCTTCGCGATTCGATGAACGCGAAGGAAGCGAGAGTAGAGGCGGTATCGGTGGTGTG